>CAYWYC010000110.1:0-12881 GCA_964462565.1 uncultured Candidatus Sumerlaeota bacterium
CCCCAGATTCCGTATCGCTACGAAAGTCTGAGCACTTCGGGAAGTCGATTTCAAATCGTTTAATTGCATTTTGCTTTTCAAAACACCTGGATTCAGCGTATTATGACGCTAGTCTCAAGGAACGTTGGGACACTACTGATCATTATTGACATTTTTCCCTTTTTAGGCGCATTAATATACTAAGACCTGTTCAGAGTATTTACTGCCGTCACAGGACGGAGACTTTGCGTATTTTCCGGATGCGTAGCCGATCATGACATCCGCAAGGAGGCGAGCTTATGATCACGCGTTTTCGTAATCCTTATGTGGCTGCTTTTATGGTGGGCATGTGTCTTGGTTTTATGGTCATGTTGCCCCCGCATCTGATATGGGCCCTGGAGTATCCGCGGGGAGACCTGAACCAGGATGGCAGTATCAGCCAGGCGGACGGCAGGGAGCTTTTGAACGGCTTTTTGTCCGGGAATCCCGCCTTCAATTTCAGGCTGTGGGGAGATTTTAACGGGGACCAGCGCATCGATATCGCTGACTTGATCGCCCTGCGGAATTACGATGGCGATTGGGATGGGGATGGCTCTATGGACGAAGCCGATGCTTTTCCCTTTGATCCGGAGCGTTGGGAGGCCGATGAAGAAAATGATTTTCCCTCTGAAGTAGAGCTCGACCGGGATGATGATGGCTTTGCCGAAAACGTCAATCCCTGGCGCATCGATATGAACTCCACCCATGACACCGACGGCGACGGTATTCCCGACAATCTGGACGACGATGACGACAACGACGGCATCCTGGATGTTTATGAAGAGGCCGGATGGAGCAATGGTTTCGGGGGTCCCTATGTCACCGATCCTCTGCTCAGCGACACCGACCGCGATGGTATGAGTGACGGCGCGGAAAAGATGCTCGATACCAATCCGCTGAATCCCGACACCGATTATGACGGCGTCCTGGATGGTGACGATTCCGATCCCAATGACCCGACCGTCTCAGCGCCCCGCGCCTTGCTGAAGGACCGCACGGGAAAGCCACGGGAAGCGCGCCACATGACGGAACCGGAACAACGCATCAACCGCGCGTGGCAGGCTCGGCTGCAAAAAACGCGTGACGAGTGGCGAAAAAGCAAAGAAGCCCATGCCGCGAAGGGATTGGTCGGTCCCTCCTTTGCCGAGTATTCCCGGCAATCGGGTCAGATCTCCGGACGGGGCCTCGGGTTTCAGGGGCCGGAAGCGGTGGGTTCGCGCTTGGAATCCGTCAAGTCCGATCTCTTTTCGGGAGCATTCACCTATAGCATTCCCATTAAACTTCCTCCCGGTCGCGCGGGACTGGAACCGAAGATGGACCTGATCTATCGTTCGACAAACGGCGATTCCTGGCTGGGAAAAGGCTGGGATCTTAATCCCGGCCGTATCGAACGATCCACCCGCAACGGTGTGCCTGCATACAGCGACGCGTCCGATCCCCCGAACAGCGACAGGAACCCTTTCACTCCTCTGGACAATCCCGATGTCTTCACATACATTTCCGCTTTGGGAACCACGCAGCTGATTTTTTCGACGACTGAAACGCTCCAGGGCCGGGTTTGCGGGGTTTATTACTGCGAAATCGACGAGGGGGCTTTCCTCCGATTCAACCACCATCCCGACCCGGAAAATTCCGGGGGCGGATCCTGGGAGGTCTGGATGAAAGACGGCCGCACGGCCTGGTTCAACCAGGACCAGCATACCACCGATTCGGTGATTGCCCTGCCCGGAGGGGAAATCTTTTCCTGGGCATTGGAAAGCGAAGAGGACCGGAACGGCAACCGAATCGAGTATCATTACATGCAGCCGACGGGCGCCAATAATCTCTGCCTGGCCGAAGTGCAGTATAACTTTGACGAAACGGATGCCCCCTTGAGCCGTGTGACCTTTGGCATAGCGCAAAGCGATCATTCGACTTCCAACTGGGCATCTTATCGCGAATCCTGGCGCTCCGGAATGAAGATCGTCTCCGACTTCTTCCTGACCACCATCACCACCACCGTCGCGCAACGGGATGAAGTGTCGGAGGGCCTCACGGAAAGGGTCCGCCAGTATAGGCTGAGTTATCATGATTTGGATCCCTTGAAGGGCAGAACGATTTCCTGTCTGGCCAGCGTTCAGGAATTCGGCCAGACCGACGAATCCGCCTATCCCCCCATATTGCTGGAGTATTCGGAAAACCCCGGCGGTTGGGAATACTATGATTCCACAAGCGGACATCCTTATTTATTCCCCGGATGTATCACCCACCATTTTACCTGGAATCCCCAGGGAGTGTGGGACTACGGCGCGCAGTTTGCCGATTATAATGGCGACGGCCTCGTGGACTGCGTCAGCAACAGCTTCTATACATTGCGAAACTCATATATAAGATACGTTTCGTTGAACACGGGAGAGGGGTGGGATTATGACTTTAATGCAGTTGGAAGCAATCCCTGGACAGCTCCCCGCAAATTCACGGACCGATACTTTAGCCTGATCTGGAGCACCTCCCGAAACTATGGCGGAACAGCGTTGGACCTGAACGGAGACGCCCTTGCCGATCTTGTCTGGCGCTACGATGTGAATGGCGTCCCCACGAACCAGGTATGTATGAGCACGGGTTCCGGCTGGGATTCTTCGGGAGACGCTTGCACCTCCTACCAGCTTTCCGCTTCTCTCTGCCGCACAAACGACATCAATGATTATCGCGACTATGGCGGCCGCTTCGGAGATCTCAATGGCGATGGCTTATCCGATGTTTTGTGGAGTAATGAAAACTTCAAACACGTCGCCTTGAATAACGGCGCGGGCTGGGACTTTGATACCACAGGCAGTCTGGCTTACCTTGCTCCTGATTATTTTGCCAAGGGATCGGCCCGAAATATTTCATACGGCAGCTTTTTCGGCGATATAAACGGCGACGGCCTGGCTGACCTGGTTTGGTGTTATGATTCCGGAGCAGTGCATTTCTCGAAACGGGTGGTGAATCAGGGAACGACCTGGGGCGAGATGATAGCAGGCTCCGGCAACAATTATTATTATCTCCCAACCGCCTTCAACCGTTGGGAAAGCGATGGGAGAGTCTGGGATTACGGCGCGCGCTTTGCCGATGTAAACGGCGATGGATTGGTGGATGTCATTTGGGGCCATTGGAACACTTCGGCCCAACTTTTTAATGCCGTGGCCCTGAACACGGGGCGCGGATGGGAATACGATGCAAACGCCTCCCACACCAACCCCTATGGATCGCCCGGATATTTTACCGTTCTCGACGCCAGCAATTCCTGGCCGCGCGGAAGTTACATTGGCGATATCAACGGCGATAATCTGCCCGACATAGTCTGGAGCTACACGGCGGGAAATTTCGAGCCCCCTGCCCAACCAAGTCCCGCGATGGCAGTGGCCATTCATGCCGGACGCACCCCCAATCTGCTGACCCATATTGACAACGGCATGGGAGGATGGGTGGATGTGGAATACACGTCCAGCGCGAAGGGGTTGATGAAATTATTCGATCCTGAAAGCGGACAAATCGAAGTGACTGAAAACATGCCCTTCAGTCTTAACGTGGTTTCCAGGATCACCCGAACCGCGCTACGGCCTGAAAATATCAATCCCTCCGATCCTTCCGAGACCGGCTATGGCGAGCAGGCTTATACCACGCTCTATCGCTATGCCGGTGGAAAATATTTGGATCGTGAGTTCCGGGGTTTCGGCAAGGTGAAGGAAATCGATGCCGAGACCGGCAATTTCAAGATCACCGAAACTTTTCAGGATTACTGCCGTCGGGGTCGAATCAGGAGTGAACGGTCCTATGTGGCCAGCCGTTTTACTTATCGCAAAGGCGGCATGATCGACGGCGAATTCCTTTCTCCCGCCGAGGAGGAAATTCCCTGGTTCGAGCCACCAAAGCTTACCGTGGAGACCCACTATCGCTATCGGGTCGTTATCAGCGAAGATGATGATCTGCACTTGAAAACATTCACCGATACCGACGCCAAACTGGGCCTGACGGATTTTCCGAAGGGCATGACCCTCGTCACGCCCGCCTGCGCCCTTACCAAAACCTACGAATATGCCGGAGATTATGGCCAGGAAAGAGACACCGCCTCCTGGATCGCCACCGCTGAGGAAAAGTTTTACGATGGAAGGGGGAACCTGATCCAGGCAATCGACTATGGCCGGGTCGCATTGGTCTCGACCACTGCCACGCTTGCCGCATTGGATCAGCCCCGCATCGATGCCACCTTTGTAAACGATTCCGGCGAAGGCGCCGATGGGCGAATTGTACGCATGAGCCGATATGACCAGCGCCGTGGAGGTGGATGGATGGATGTGCCGGTTCTGGAAAATACGGCAGGATTTTACACGGCCGATTTTGAAACGGGAACCCGTGCGGCGGAAACGGCCCGAATCCTGCAAGCCACAAAAATCGAGTATGACGAACGCAATCGCCCGATCAGGGAAATTCGTTCGCTCAACACCGGCCCCGACCCCATTACCCAATATGAATATGACGCATACGGAAACCGAACCGCCGAGATCGATCCCAGAGGCAATGCCACACTCAGGGAATACGATCCGATATACCACTCCTTTGTTTCGGAGATTACGAATGCCGCCGGACTCTCCGTGCAATACACGGTGGATCCGGGGCGGGGAAGTCTCCTGAGCCAGACCGATCCCAACGGCCATACGCGGGAGGCGCGCTATGATGGGCTGGGGCGTCTTGTGGAGAAGACAGAGAGCGGCGGAGAGACTTTGCTGTCTTACGATTATGCGTATTGGGATGAAGAAGCAGGCGTATATTTTCCGAACCGGGTGCGGCTGACCATCCACACGCCCACGGGCGATATATGGGAAGAAACCCACTATGACGGCCTCGGGCGGGCTTACCAGAAATTGAGCCTGGGCCGTCGCGGCTCCGCGGATCCGGTTCGCGTGACGACCGAATATAACGACCGTGGACTGGTTTGGAAAGAATCCTGGCCCCACTGGACGTCGGAAGCCGACAGCGCCCAATGGATATTCACCTTTTATGAAAACGATGACCGGACGACCGACTCTGCCATAAAGACCTGGAGTTCCATGGGCCTGAACCGGCCCGTTGAGCGGCGAAAAACGCTGGACGATGGAGATTCGGCCAGCACACGAACCGTCTATGAAAGGCCCCTGACCATTCGCGCGATAGACGCACGGGGCAATGAACTTCGCACGGTCCGGGACGCCTTTGGCAATCGCGTCGAAATCTGGGAACCGGATGAATCGGGGAGTGTGGGAACTGCGACTGCTCCCCAGGGGGCTATGACACGTTACGGCTTTGACGCCCTCAAGAATCTCGAGTTTGTGCGGCGCTACACGAACGGAAACACACCACAGAGCGGCGACGGGGTGACGAAGATTGTCTATGACACGCTGGGCCGCAAGGTGTCCATGGACGATCCCGACGCCGGCCTGAGCCTGTACGAATATGATGCCGCCGGAAATTCCGTGAAAACCGTGGACGCGCGGGGATGCCATGTGCTGAGGAGCTATGACGCGGTCAACCGCTTGAAGACCCAGTCCTGGGGCGATGAACTCAGTGAAGCCCCCTCCGTTAATGTCTATACCTACGATCTTGGCGAGGGCCAAAACCTTGCGGGACGACTTGCCCGGGTACAGTCGCCCCACTGCACAATCGCCTGGTCCTACGACCCGGAAGGACGCGTGGTGCATGAGACGCGAAGCATTGATGGCGTGGACTATGAAATTTCCATGGAGTACGACTATACGGGGCGCGAAACACGCATGACCTATCCCGACGGGATGCGGCTGGAATACGGATACGATCCTGTCACCCAGTCCCTGGATACCGTGACCGATCCCGATTCGGGTCAGCTGTGGCTGGCGGATGTCGAAATCAGTCCCTTCAAGACGGCGAATTACCTCGCTCTGGGCAACGGAGTCACGCGAACGACGGAATTCGATTATGCCGGACGGGCCACCCGTCTTCTGACCGAATCCGGCGGCAGTCCCCTTTCGGATCTGCGATACCGCTTTGATGGGAACTCCAACATCAGCAGCATCGAAGAAAAGGCCGGACCCCAGCCCTACGGCCACATGCACTACGCCTATGATTCCCTGGACCGGCTCACCGCGGGATGGGGCGCGACGATGAGCGGTGTGGACGCGGGGACGGAATTAAATCCTCGCTACGCTTATCGCTATGACGCCCTTGGACGCATGGTATCGAACAGCCGATTCCGCAATCCGGACTTCGATGATTACAGCCTCGAATATGCTTACATGGAAGAGTCACCCATTCACGGGATTGGGCAAATCCGCTTCACCAAAGACGGGTCGGATGACGTGATGGCCCATCAATTTCAATACGACGCGGCGGGCTATCTGGTTCGCTCCACCAACGGTCCGGCCGCCATGGGGGAAAACGATCTTGATCGTATATACAGCTGGGATGCATTGGGACGCCTGGAATCGGTGACCAATGCCGTGGGAACAACCAACTTTCAATACGACCATGGCCGTGGCCGGATTAAAAAAACAGGACCCTCCGGAGAAACGGTGACTTATATCGGCTCAATCGCCGAGGTGACGACGACGGGCATGACGAAGCATATCTTTGCGGGGGCCATGCGCATCGCCACGATTCAGCCCGAGGGACAAAAATGCTTCTATATGACCGACCACCTCCAGTCATCCACCCTCATCACGGATGAGTCGGGCGAGGTGCTGCAGCGCATGGATTACGAGCCCTATGGCGCCATGATCGAAAACAGCCGCAGCCAAAACAGCGAAGGATTGCGCCACACTTTTACCGGCCGGGAATCGGACGGAGAAACGCGACTTCTCTATTGTGGAGCGCGCTATTATGACCCCGTTGTGGGCATGTTTATCAGCCCCGACCAACTGATTCCCAACTCCGACGATCCACAACTGTTCAACCGCTATGCCTATGCCCGAAACAACCCCATGGTCTATTCGGACCCCAGCGGCGAATTCCCCTGGCTCTTTGTCATACTGGGCGTGGTGCTGGGAGCGACAATGGCCGCGGCAACGGCAGTCCCCGCGTATATGTCGGGCCAGATCAGCCTGGGCCAGATGATCGGCCTCATCCTCTTGGGCGGACTGGCCGGAGGAGTCGGCGGGGGCTTGTCGGGAGCCATCCCAGCCGCCTATACCGGAGCGTCCACCGCCATCCAGATCATCCTCGGCACTGTGGGCGGAATCGTTGGCGGAGCGGCCAGCGGCTTTATCAGTTCCATGGGCGCCAGCCTCATATTGGGAGACAGCATATCCGAGGCCCTGGATAAAGGCATGTGGGGAACCATCGGTGGTGCTATCGTGGGCGGCATTGGTTCATTTTTGGGGAGCAGCTTCGGCGCAGCCTACTCCAATTCCATTGCGAATCCCGCCATGATGAGCTTCTCCCAGAAATTCTGGAAACTGGCCGTCAGTCAGTTGGGGAAGCAGTCCTTCAATTTTGTAAACGCCGGGATCAACTACAGCCTGAACCTGGCTCTGGAAAAGGGCCGATAGGATTTTCAGGCTTTTCTGAACCTTGGGGGACGCTTTCCGGAAGCGCGGCGGCAAGGAGGAACTAGAACGAAAAGCGTCCCGGAAAAGCGGGCTTGCAGAATGCGAAAAGCAGATTAAAACATTTTCGAAATGTCGAAGCCCGGTCCTGGCTCGAAGATAGCCCTGAGAATCCCTCCGCTCAGAATGGCCCTTCCTGATATTGCCGAAGCCCGTAAAACATCGCCGGGGTCGTCCCTGGTCTCAATACAGCGTGCTTAGTGACGGCTGTCGAGCCCCCCTGTCTGACCTGTTGGCGGTTTTAATCGTGATGGCCTTCCCCGGCTTGAAATCGCCAATGGCCAGAACCCAGTCCGACTCAGCAGGATGAGCGCCAGCGACCATCCCATTACCCATGTCACGCCGCGTCTCGTGGAGAACTACAAAGCCTGGATCGACACGGCGCTTGAGATGCAGGGCTGAGGCAAGACCCTCCGCTTTTCTGCGGCAAGCCCATCCGTTATACTACTAGAAAAATCTGGCTTCTGCACTTATCCTTGGCATAAATTGCTCTATAGTGATAAAAAACGGTTTGTAAATGTAATAAATGCGGATTTTCAGGCGCTTTATTTAGTGGCGGCGTCTGACAGAAAGGAACGACTATATTATGCGTACGGTACAGTTTACTCTCTTGCTTATCATCCTTATGGCGGCCCTGATGATTGCGGGCTGCGCGAAAACAGCCGAACAGGCGGCCTATTCGTGGGATACACCCCACGCGAAAGTGTTGCCCCAGGGAGACCTGCAATGGGCGCCACATCCCTTCGTTTTCAAGGTGGGGGATTCGATCCGCTACATCGACTACGCCAATGGGGATGACTACAACACGGGCCTGTCGAAAAACTCGCCCTGGAAACATCACCCCTGGGACGAAAACGCCACGGGCAAAGCCGCCCTGGCCAAGGGTGTCGATACCTATGTCTTCAAACGCGGCGTGATCTATCGCGGGGCATTGGTGGTAAAGGAATCGGGCAAAAAGGGCAAGCCCATCCGCCTGACAAGCGATCCCTCCTGGGGACGCGGTCGTGCGACGATTGCCGGTTCCGTGGTGGGCAAAGAGTGGAAGAAACTGCCTGCCGATCAAGCCCCTGCCGGTATGCCGAACCCCGAAAAGGTCTGGTATATCGACCATGAATTTCACGTCCAGCCACGCAGCATGTGGCAGCGCGACAAGGACGGAACCGTCCGCCGCGTCCACCTGGCCCGCACGCCGAACTGGAAAGTCTCCAACCCCGACGACGTGAAGAGCGAATGGTTTGAATGGGACAATACCTGGAAAGAAACCATCGAACCGGAGCCGGGCAAGAAGCAGGTGAAGGTCTGGTGCGCCGATTATGACGAACTGGATGCCTCCGAAGTGAATGCCTATGTGGGCGGCACGGTGTGGTCGGAATATTCCGGCGTGATGGGCACGCCCTACGCCAACGAAATCGAAGCCTATGACGCCACACAAAACGCCATCCGCTTTGCCGGGCCCTGGGGCGACGCCAGCGACCGCGCGCCGATTTTGCACTGCCGCTACTTCATCGAAAACTTGCCCCAACTGCTCGATGTGCCTGGTGAATTCTTCTACGATCCAAAAATCGGCGACGTGGGACGGCTCTATGTGCGGCCTTGGGACGATATGAATCCCAACACCACCAACCTGGAAATCGCCCAGACCATCGTTTTTATCGACATCCAGAACAAGGACTACATCGAGATTTCCGGCCTGGCCTTTCGCTTTGGCAATGTGCGCCACTGGTACGATCGCTGGTGGATGGCTCCGGAAGATGAACCGGCCTGCGTCAAGGCACGGGGCAACTGCACCAACATCACCGTGAAGAATTGTCTCTTTGAAAATATCGTCAAGGCCGTCTGGTTTCAGATGGTGGAGCCGACGGATAATATGGACTATCTTTCCATAAAAGATAACCAGATCTTGTGGACCGATTATGGCGCCATCCAGATCGCCACGGTACGCCGTGCCGGACTGGAAGATGGAGCGATCCACCAGGCTGAAGTTTTGCGCAACAAGTTTTACCAGATCGGTCTGCGCCCCTTCCGCGCGCATCATGGCCATTGTCTGCAAACGAACTATGTCCGCGTGCTGGAGATCGCGGGCAACGTGCTCGACCGGATTTACGGCGCGGGGATTTTCAACTTCGGCGGCAAGGGTAGTGGAGCCGAGGGCATCGCGCCTTTTACCCGCATATCCATCCACCACAACAAGGTCACCGATCCCCTGCTGAACACCAACGACTGGGGCGGCATCGAGTCCTGGCAGGGCGGACCGACCTACATCTATAACAACGTCTCCGGAAACCCCGGCGGCTACTGGCACTGGGCCCATACCATGCGCAGCAAGGACCCCGAGCAGCGCAACCACACAAGCGCGCGATTCGGTTTTGCCTATTATCTGGACGGCGCCTTCAAGCAGTACGTCTTCAACAACATTGCCTGGGGCAAGAACAATACCCTCGGCAGCCCCCTGGCCAATACGGCGGGGCTTCAGGAGATCATTGGTTTTCAGAACACGGTCTTCAACAATACCTTCTACAAGTTCGCCGCCGGCAGCCGACGCCAGGCCGCCCAGGCCGGACGCAACTATTATCTCGGCAACATCTGGCAGGACGTGAGCGATATGTATTTTCGCCATGCGCCGCCCCGCATGCACGAGGCCGACCAGAACGTCGCCGATGCCGCCGCCGGCGGAAAGGAAGACGAACCCTATAACTATTCGAACCTGGCCTTTTCGAGCAACATCTTCCAGGGCGACTCGCGGGACTTCGGAACCTTCGAGCATACGGGCATGACCTATAACAGCATTGACAGCTTCCGGAAAAACCTGAAGCAGCGCGAGCCCATCAAGGCGGACGTGGGCAAGATGGCTGAGACGGAACCCCTCGCCAATGCCCAGGCACATGACTTCCGGCTCTTCAAAAAATCCAACGCCATCGACATGGGCGTCCAGGCTTTTGTGTCATTCGGGCTCTATGGCACGGTGGGCGAGTGGAATTTCCTGCAGAGCGATGCCAAGCCGCTGATGATTTTCGACGAACACTGGCTCATGGATGCCGCCCACGGCGGACGCGGCACCTATCGCAATTTGCCGCGCAACGACCTGAAGGCCCACAACCTGAGCGCCTCGAACTTTGAGATGGGGCCGCTTGAGGACTGGGTCAAGGGCGCGCTGCATTTCAACGGGCAAAACACCTATTGCTCCCTCAGCAGCGAAATCGCAAGCCCCACTGGACGACCCGGGCTCGACATGGATATCAATAACTTCCTGGTCGAAGTGCAGCTGAAAACCAAAGCCGGTCACACCAAGGGCGGCATCCTTGCCAAGATGAGCGACAAAGCCGGATACAAACTGGGTGTAAACGACGAGGGCGGCGTCTCGCTGATCGTCCAGGCCGGCAAGAAGGCCATGATATCGAGTAAGGCCAGAATCAACGACGGCAAATGGCGCCACGTCATTGCCGAAGTTGATCGCGACAAGAAAATGCTGCGGATTTATATCGACGGCAAACTCGACAGCGAAAAGAAAGTGGACCTCACCGGAAGCTGCCGCAACACCGCCGATTTTCTCGTAGGCAAATGTGAATGCGACAATTACCTCGCCGGCAGCATCGACTTCATGCGCGTGGCCCGCGGAACCCTCGCCGATTCCCGCACCACCATCGGCGAGCTCTACGAATGGCAAACCAACGGCCCCTTCCTGCGCGACTTCACCGGCCAAAGCCCCCAAGACGGCTCCCGCGACGCAGGAGCCTTGGAACTCATGAAATAAAGTCAAATTGAAGGCGCAACCAAAACCGGCCACCGGGCTTCGAAAGTTCCGGTGGCCTTTTTTTGTTGGGCCTGTATTTCATGAGCGTTTTTTCGGGACGGTGCGGCAGTGGCGGCGGAATTGTTTTTGGCGCTTTTTTTCGTCGATGCGCAGCCGTTCATCCTGTTGGATTTCCAGAAAACGCGCTTCTTTCTGGAGTTTGTGAAAACCAACGAGGCGACCCGCATCGAGGTCGCCCTTTTCAACCGCCTCCATCACGGCGCAGCCCGGTTCGCCATTGTGCGAGCAATCGCGAAAGCGGCAGTCGTGCGCCAGGGCTTCGATATCGGCGAAGCTCGAATCCAGGGCATCCTCATCGGCCCAAAGCTGCACCTCGCGCAGGCCGGGGGTGTCGATCAGGATCGCGCCCGACGGCAGAAAGGCCATCTCCCGCCAGGTCGTCGTATGGCGCCCCCGCTTGTCGTAGTCGCGCACCGCTCCCGTTTGCAGTTCGATTCCCGCCAGGCGATTGATCAGGCTGCTCTTGCCAACGCCCGAGGGCCCCACCAGCGCCACCGTCGATCCGGGCGACAAAAAGGGCTCCAGACGCTCCACGCCGTTACCTTCCAGCGCGCTCATCGCCAGCACCGGCGAACCCATGGCCACATCGCGCGCCGCGTCCACGCAGGCCTCCACATCGTCGCAAAGGTCGGCCTTGTTCAAGAGAATCACGGCCATACACCCGCTGCTGTGGGCCAAGGTCAGGTAGCGCTCCAGCAGGCGTGGATTAAAGCTGCGTCCGCCATCCAACCCATTCACCACAAAAAGCGTGGAAACATTCGCCGCCATGATCTGCTCATCCGTGCGCGCTCCGGCGGCAGATGCCTTGCGCGAGATACAACTCTCCCGCTTGAGCACGGCGCTGATAATCGCATCACCCGAAGCATCGGGCAAACGCATCGCCACCCAGTCACCCACGGCGGGATAATCGGCCGCGCTCGTGGCCATCAGCCGAAAGCGTCCCGAAACCACCGCGCGCCGTTCGCCAAAATCGCCCAGCACCCGATAGGCTTCCCGATCCTGCCGACACACGCGCGCCGGAAACAGCTCGGGCTCATTCATTTTGTCCAACTGTTTTTCAAAACGACTATTCCAACCCAATTCAGCGATCTTCATTGCTTTATCCTTTTTTGTATAGCGCCATGAAGCGCAAAGGCAAAGCGCCTCCTGCTCCACGACAGTCGAACCCCGCCGGACGCAAAGCAAAATGCTATTGCGCAAGCGGCAATGATAAAAGGAAAGTTCTTAGCGAGAAAAACGCCGAATCGGCGGCAGGAAAATCAGAAGAAAAACGAGAACCGGCCGGAGGCGATCTTCTCCGCGAGTATTACAATGGCCATCATACGACGCCTCCTTGGGGTGGATTAGAGCCGGGGTAAAAACCTTGCTGCTTTTTTGCAGGATCGGCCCTGAAGCCCTGCAACCCATCATTGCATCCAAAAAAATATAATCCCTCATTTGCGGTCAAATCAAGTATAAAGTGATGGCTTTCTAAATTG
>CAYWYC010000111.1:0-4407 GCA_964462565.1 uncultured Candidatus Sumerlaeota bacterium
ATATTGTTGGTAGTTCAGTCGGAAGCAATCATGCCGGCAAGATGCCGGCGGTACGCCCGGCTGAAGCCAGGGAAAACAAGAGCCCGCTGAAGCAGGCTGAAAGGGATGATGCTCAAGATTAGCCTGAAAATTTCAGGCGAAAAGCCCGAAGGGCTTCCCCAACAATAGCCACGGGTTTTAACCCGTGGAATATCGAAGCAAAAAAGGCAACAACCCTGAAAGGGTTGCCCTGATGTTGCGCGAAATGTTAATACTCCAATAGGGGAACCCATCCGGGGTTACAATTCTGTTTGATGTATCGGTACTGAAGCAGGCTGATTAGCCTGGCTGTGAATAATATGATCCGTGCTTTCCGCGCCATCTGCAGTTGAATTAGAAGAGAAACGCGGAGACGCTGGGGCGCGGAGCGTAGGGAGCCGTTTCCCGATTTGGATTCGGGATTCTGGCTTAGTTCGAAAGGCGATCAGAAAATATTGGACAGAATTCGCAAGATTAACAGAATTATGGGAGGTTTTTGAATCTTGTTAATCCTGTCAATCCTGTCTGATTTCGGTTCGATTGCGATTACGAATTTTTTGAGTGGTATAGAGAGGAAGGTAAAAAATGGAAGTTTATAAAAAGGAATTTATCGAATTTATGGTGCGCTCCGGCGTGCTGACCTTTGGGGACTTTATGACCAAGAGCGGCCGCGAGACGCCCTTCTTCATCAACACGGGCAATTACAAAACCGGTGAGCAACTCGACCGCCTGGGACACTTCTACGCCGCCGCCATCCAGGATACCATGGGCGACGAATTCGACAATCTCTATGGCCCGGCCTACAAGGGCATTCCCCTTTGCGTCACGGCTTCCATCGCCCTGGCCCGCGAACACGGCCATAACGTGAGCTTTACCTTCAACCGCAAGGAAGCCAAGGACCACGGCGAAGGCGGCTCCCTGATTGGCCACCAGTACACGGGCGGCGAACGGGTCGTGATCGTGGAAGATGTCACCACGGCGGGAACATCCGTGCGCGAGACGGTGGGCATCCTGAAAAAGGTTTCGGAAAAAGCCCCGGACGTACGCTTTGTGGGCTTGGTGGTTTCGGTGGACCGCATGGAAAAGGGCACGACCGAACAGTCGGCCCTGCAGGAGATCGCCGCGACCTATCAGGTCAAGACCTTTGCCATCGTGACGCTGGATGATATCGTGGAGCACCTGCATGGCCGCGAGATTGACGGGCAAGTGGTGCTGACGGATGAAATCAAGGCCCGGATCGACGACTATCGCGCGATCTACGGGGCCGATTATGGCGCGTAAATGATCAAATATGCCGAATTTGGTTGCCTTTCTTGTGTCAAATTCGCATGATGATACGCCCTTGTCGGGGAAGCTCGGAGGCAGGGGATTTCGTGGTGGAAAACGGGATGACACAGGGGTGGGGACGGTTGATTCATGGATGTCGATAAACTCGTAGAAGAAGCATTGGAATGCCTCGAAGATGAAGAATACGAGCGCGCCAGGCAGCTCTTGAAGCAGGCGGCCACGGTGGCTCCCCTGCGCACCGATATCCGCAACTACCTGCAAGCGGCCATCGCGCGCAAGCCCGTTGACTCCAGTGGCATTCCCGATATCGACGCGGAATCGGCAGCGGCTGAGTCCGGTTCCGGATCGGCTGTGAAGCATCACCTGGTGCTGATCTTTTCGCTTATTATTCTGATGCTCCTGCTGGCCGGTCTGGCCGTGGGTGGCTGGTGGCTGGCGACCCATGATGGCGGCCTGAGCGATATAATCCCCGGCGCGAAAGTCACCCCCACACCCTCGCCGACGCCTGATCCTCTTTCCACCGAACAGCGCAAGATGCTGACCGACGCGCGGGCCTATGCCGATGCGGGAAATTATGCTGAAGCCGTGAAAGCGATGGACGCCTTTCTGAATACGGCGCCGCCGCAGCCGGATCTTTATGCTTCCGACGCGGGACAGTGGAACTACGAAGCCGCCATGGAAAACTACAAGAACCGCGACTATTCCGCCGCCATCGCCCGCGCCAGACGGGCCATCGAACTGAGCGACGATGTGCCCGAATATCATTTCCTGGTGGGACAAATTCTTTTTCGCCGGGGACGCCTGAGTTCGGGCAGTGAACGCCGCGAAGACCTGGAAGCCGCGCGTCAGGCCCTGACCAAGACCACCGAACTGGACCCGGAATACCTGAAGGCCTACGACATTCTGGCCAAGACACAAATCGCGCTGGGAGACAAGATGGAGGGAGTACAGACCTATTACAAGATTATCCAGACCGCGCCCGATTCACCCGAAGCACGACAGGCGCGGGACGACCTGAAGGACATGGGAGTGCGCCTTCCCGAATAGGACCCAATTTCCACCAAAGGATATATAAAATGGTTGCCGCCAATAATCACAATCACAACGGAGCGCCCGAATATTTTACCTCGGTGAAGAAGGCCTTTTCCCACAAGCATCCCGAGCGCGTGCTGACCATGGCCCCGTCGATTCTGTCGGCCAATTTCGCCTCGCTGGCCCAGGAACTGCGCAAGATGGCCCGCGCCAAATGCTACTGGACCCACCTCGACATCATGGACGGTCACTTTGTCCCTAACATCACTTTCGGGCCGCCGGCTGTCGAATCGATCCGCAAGGTTTCGTCGCGGCTTTTCCTGGACGCCCATCTCATGATCGAAGATCCGATGAAGTATTACGAACGTTTTGCCGAGGCAGGAGCCGACCTGATCAACATCCACGCCGAAGTGGTGGAAGACCTTCCCAAGGCGCTGAAGAAAATCAAAAAGGCCGGTGTCCGCGTGGGCGTGACCCTCAAGCCCAAAACCCCTGTCAAGGCCGTGAAGCCGGTGCTGGATATTGTGGACATGGTGCTCGTCATGACCGTGGAACCGGGCTTTGGCGGACAATCCATGATGCCCAACACGCTGAGCAAGGTCCGCCACCTGGCCCGCCGCCGCGCGCGCAAGGGCTACAACTTTCTGATCCAGGTGGACGGGGGCATCAACGAAAAAACCGCCGGACTGGCCGTGGCCGCCGGAGCCAACGTGCTCGTCGCCGGATCGGCCATATTCGGCTCGGGCAATATCGCCCAGAACATTTCCAACCTGACCGACGCCGCACTCAAGATGGGCGTCTGATCGTATCAAAACTGCAAAGGAGCACTGCTAATACATGCTGGAGAAACTGTTTCAGAAGGGTAAGGATTTTCTCGGGGTGCAATACCCCATCATCTGCGGAGCCATGACCTGGGTCAGCACCTATGAACTGGTCAAGGCCGTGAGTGACAACGGAGCCTTTCCCGTGCTGGCCGGCGGAAACATGCCGCCCGACCTGTTCGAGCAGGAAGTGGACAAGTGCATCCAGGGCTTCGACAAGCCCTTTGCCGTCAACCTGATCACCATCGCCCCCAACTACCGCGCCCACTACGATATCGTCCGCGAAAAAGACGTGCCCTTTGTGGTCTTCGCGGCCAACTTTCCCAAAAAGGCCGACGTGGTGAAAATGAAAGAGGCCGGCAAGAAAACCATGGCCTTTGCATCGACCAAGTCCATCGCCCAGCAGATGATCCGCTTCGGAATCGACGCCCTCATCCTGGAAGGCAGCGAGGCGGGCGGTCATATCGGGCATGTGTCGCTGACGATTCTCTTGCAGCAGGTGCTCTTCGAGGTGCGCGACTTTCCCGTATTCGTGGGCGGCGGCCTGGCCACGGGCAAGATGCTGGCCCACATCCTGATGATGGGTGCTTATGGCGGACAGTTCGGAACGATCTTCGCCATGAGCGAAGAATGCCCGGCCCATGCTGAGTTCAAAAACGCCCTCAAACGCGCCCGCGCCAGACAGGCCGTCGCCACGCCCGAATATGATTCGCGCCTCCACGTGGTTGCCGTGCGCGCCTTGAAAAACAAGGGCATGGATGAGTTCGGACGCCTTCAGCTGCGCCTGATCGAGCAGCTCAACAAAAACGAGATCAACCACGAAAAGGCCCAATACGAAGTCGAAAACTTCTGGATGGGAACGCTGCGCCGCGCCGTCCAGGATGGCGACGTGGACACCGGTTCACTCATGGCCGGGCAAAGCGTGGGCCTGGTCAATGAGGTCCGTCCCATGCGCGACATCATCCAGACCCTCGTGGAAGACTGCGAAGGCGAAATCAAACGCGTCCACCAGATCATCCACGCCATGGATGAATAGAGTCGCGTTCGAATCATTTTGGGCTTGATGAAATGTATTGTTGGGGCCAGAGAATTTTTCAAAAGGCTTGCATGTTCGTAGTCAGCCCCGTGAGGGGCGTCAGAATGATTGCGGGCCTCAATACAATTTGGAAATCCTCATCCGAATGATGGCCCTTACGGGCCTGACTACAAACAAGGTTTACAAACGACGCAGGCCGAAACCGCCGCCGAC
>CAYWYC010000111.1:4507-12753 GCA_964462565.1 uncultured Candidatus Sumerlaeota bacterium
CGGGCCTGACTACAAACAAGGTTTACAAACGACGCAGGCCGAAACCGCCGCCGACTTCGATGCTTTCGCCGGTGCAATAGTCGAGGTCGCCGCGGCCGATTGCCGACACCAGGCGCGCGATATCTTCGGGCTGGCCCATTCGCCGCGTGGGCAGGAGGCCGTCTTCGATCAGGGCGGTGTACTTGTCCTTGACCTTGGATGTCATGGGCGTTTCGATAATGCCGGGCTGCACTTCGATTACGGGAATGCCGTATTCGCCAAGGCGGTCGGCCCAGAGCTTCGCCGCCATGCTGAGCCCGGCCTTGGAGATGCAGTATTCGCCGCGATTGGTGGATGAGGTATAGGCCGAGATGGACGTGATAAAGACGATACGGGGATCGCTGACGACGCCCTGCTCTTTCCATTCGATCATGCGTCGTGCCGCCAGTTGCGTCAGAAAATAAGGGCCCTTCAGATTGATGCCGAGCAGCCAGTCGAAGCTGTTTTCCGTCGCTTCCAGAATATCATTACGCTCCTTCGGGGCCACTCCGGCATTGTTCACGAGCAGGTCGAGCCGTCCGTATTTTTCAGCCACAAAGTCGATCAGGCGCTCGCGGTCTTCGCTGGAACCAATATCGCCGCGGCAGACATCGGCTTGGCCGCCTTCCGATTCGATCAGAGCCTTCACCTCGTAGCAACCGGTGTCGGTAACGGCGGGATCGGCGCTGCGACTATTGAGGATGGTGAGGTATCCGTCGCGGGCCAGGTGGATGGCAATGCCCCGTCCGATTCCGAGGCCGGAGCCGGTGACGAGGGCGATTTTTTGTTCGGTCTTTGAAGTCTTTGAAGTGCTCATATTTATTTGCTTTCGAATATGGATCGGGCCTTCAGCCCTCTATTATCTTTTGGTATGTCGCATTCCTGGGGTTAAAACCCCAGGCTATGATGGGACGCGCCTTTGGCGCTTCAGCCGCCAGGGACGCCTCCCAGATTATTGATCGTCTTTGGTGCTTTTACATCTGCGCCAATCTGTGTAATCTGCGGATAAAATCATATATCCAATTCGGTCTTAAAACAAAAGGCCGTCAAAAAAAACTATACGTGATTCAGGTAAGCGTCTTTGATTTTCTCCAGGTATTCCGCCTGGTCCATCTGCCAGTATTCGTCGGAGAAAATCTCCACTTCGTTCCAGCCGTCAAACCCGCCGCGCTCAACCCAGTTGCGAATCTGGCGAATGGGGATGCATCCTTCGCCCATCAGGCCACGATCGTTCAGCAGATCGCGCGTGGGCGTACGCCAGTCGCAGACGTGGAATGAGAATATTTTGTCGGACGACCATTCGATATCGGATTGCAAATCGGGGTCCCACCAGAGGTGATAGACATCGACAGTAACGCCCAGGTTGGGGCTGGCGATGGCATCGACAATATCGTTGGCCTGAGCCAGGGTGTTAATGGCGCTTCGGCTGTCGGAGTACATGGGATGCAGGGGTTCGATGGAAAGTTTGACACCGCATTCTTCGGCATGGGGAATGACCTTGGCAATGCCTTCGCCAATCTGCTGGCGGGCCTGGGCCAGGGGCATTCCGGGAACGGCTCCGCAAACCAGCACGATCAGGGGCGCACCGATTTCGGCGGCTTCGTCGATGGCGCGCATGTTGTCGTCGATGGCTTCCTGCCGGCCTTCGGTGGTTTCTGCCGGGAAAAATCCGCCCCGGCAAAGGCTGACCACTTCGAGGGGCGAGTCCTTCAGCATTTTGGCCGATTCTTTCACGCCCTGCGGTTCCAATGCCTGCCGCCACACGGTGATTCCGCCGATCCCGGCTTTTGTGTAGCCGTCAATCGCCTCGGCCAGGTCCCAGGGCTTCGTCGTCATCGTATGCACGCACAGGCGCGACAAGTCATCTATTTTCTTCGCCATAAAAAACTCCTTAACAAAGAAACCTTTTGGGTGCTCTTTGTATGTTTTATATTTGCAATGCTACACGCCAGCATAAATATACAGATAATTTCTTGCAGGCATGGGAACTCTCGTTTGTAGTCAGGCCCGTAAGGGCCGTCGTCCGGAGCAGAAATTTCCAGGATGATGAATGGATTCCATTCAACCCGACGCCGGGCTAACTACGAACACGCAAACCTTTCACAAATACCGAATAAGGCAGGCCAAGCGTTCCGGCCTGTCCGCATTCACTCCGTTGAAAGCTAACACAGCGACCCGGCACATGCCAGCCCAAAGCCTTTTTTGAGAATAGACGGAATGGATTTCGCAGGGAGCATTAGTTCCACAGTTCGAAATACCATCTCAAAACATTTTCCACCCAACCGGGCATGTAATCCTCAATCGCATTTAATATCAGAAGCAGGGGGGTATATAAGGCTTCTATGGCCGATCGCACAAAGCCGGAAAGGGGTAATTTCCCTGCTGCCTGGTGTATGAGGCCTGCCGGTCCCAGACTTAATACATACAGGATAAACAACGCCGGGGGCGTGACAATCGACCAGACCAGGCAGGACGAACCTTTGCCCGGAGCATCGTCTGACGGTTCCTGAACTTTGGGTTTTGGTTCGTCGGTCATGGCATCGCCTTTTGAAAGAAAAGAATGCGCTACACAATCCTGCTGAATTGCCGCCTTCTTGTCCTGCCGAAAAACTCTTGGTTGAATAAAACGCGTTGTCCATATAATACTATTCAAAATCAAAACGGCCCGGGCAAGCACTATTATTGCACGACATGCCGGGCGCAAAGCATATTCTGACAAAATGAAAAGTGAAAGGTTCCTTCCCATCATGACCCCCACTCCGGCAAAACCCAATATCCTCATCATATACAGCGACCAGCATCGCTACGATTGCATCGGTGCGAACGGCCATCCCCAGGTACAGACGCCGAACATGGATCGACTGGCGCGGGAGGGGGCGAATTTTTCCCATGCCTTTACACCCATCCCCATGTGCGTACCGGCGCGATGCTCCATGCTCACGGGACAATGGCCCAGCCAGCATGGCGTGATCTTCAACTTCGACGGCGAAACGTTCAAGCGGCTCGACCCCAATCTGCCCACGGCTCCGGGCACGCTCCAGCAGGCGGGCTACCACTGCATCCACGTGGGACGCTGGCATGTGGATCCCCAGCGCAAGCCCCTGGACTTTGGCTTTCATGATTATGTCCCCGACTGGCGCTATGGAAAATGGCGCAGGATGCAGGAAATCCCTTCGAGCAGTCCCGAAAACCCTGAAAAGGGCGAGCGTTTTGCCTATACCGATGAACACGCCAAACCGGAAGAGTCGGGACTGGCCTGGAATGCCGGGCAGACGATCAACTGGATCGAGCGCATGCAGGACGAACCCGACCCCTTTTTCATTCGCTGGCATTGCATGGAACCCCACCTGGTATGCAAGCCGCCGGAGCCCTATGCATCCATGTACGACCCCAAAAGCCTGAAGCCCTGGCCCGGCTTTGGCGATCAGTTTGAGAACAAACCCTATATCCAGAAGCAGATGCTGAAAAACTGGGATATCGAAGGCTGGACCTGGGACGACTGGGCGCCCGTGGCGGCGAAGTACCTCGGCGTTATCAGCCTGCTCGATCATGAAATCGGCCGCGTGCTGGACACGCTGGATCGTCTGGGTATCGCCGAAAATACGCTGGTCATTTATACTTCCGACCATGGCGACATGTGCGGCAGCCACGGCATGGTGGACAAGCATTATAATATGTACGACGACATTGTCCGCGTGCCCATGATAATGCGCTGGCCGGGCAAGATTCCCGCCGGGACGCAGGTGGAGGATTTCGTTTCCAACGCCATCGACATCCCCACCACGATCTGCGCAGCCGCCGGAGCGGAAGTGCCGGACAGTTTTCAGGGCGAAAATCTGCTCATCCCCGCCACGCAAAAGGGTTCCATCAAGCGCGAGGATATTTTCGCGTCCTATTCGGGCAACCAGTTCGGGTCCTACAGCGTGCGTATGCTGCGCGACCGCCGCTATAAATATGTCTGGAACGCCACGGCCCAGGATGAACTCTACGAGCTGGACAGCGATCCCGGCGAACTGAAGAACCGCATCGACGATCCCGAATTGCGGGACGAGCTGGTCCGCCTGCGCGCGCGACTGGCCGCCTGGATGGAAGCCACCGACGATACGCTGCATAATAGATTTATAAGGCGTCAACTGCTCGAAAATGCTAAACTATAAGTAGAGTCGAGACAGGAGGAAACATGAGAATAGCGTCGGCAATTGTCTTTTGCGTTTTGGCCATCAGCCTTGCCATGCCCAGCCGGGCCGAGACGATCTGGGTGGAGGGCGAGGATGCCGTCTATAGCCGTGTGCATCGCCATCGCTGGTGGTATGACCAGGTGGACCGCAAGTATCTTTCCGGCGGCGAATGGATTTCCAACTTTCAAAATGACGAGGGCCTGGTAGAGTATCGCGTGCGTGTCGAAAAATCCGGCTCCTACAAATTCTGGGTGCGCGCCAATCCCCGAAACGCGCAGACTTCTTATCGCGTAAACGAATACGGCTGGACGGAGATTGATTTTTCCAGGGCCCGCGAGAAAACCAACATCGCCCTCGATAACCGCGATACCATCCAATATATTGCCTGGATTCCCGTCGGCGAAATCTGGCTCAAAAAGGGCCTGAACTATGTGGGCTTTCGCTTTCACAGCGAGATCGACTTTCACGGGGGACTCGATTGTTTTGTCCTGACCAATGAAGGCTTTACGCCCAAGGGCATCGACAAGCCCAACGGCGAATATGTCCGCATGGTCTCCGCCCCGCCCGACGAAGCCATCTGGATCGAAGGTGAGAATCCCGTGCAAAAGAGTGTCTCCACCCATCCCTGGTGGTACGACCAGGTAAAGAAGGAGCAACTCTCCAATCGCGATTGGCTCCACCATTACTCCGACGACCAGCAAGGGGTCGCTTTTTATGAGTTCGATGTTCTGGCAAAAGGCACCTACACCTTGTGGCTGCGCGCCAATCCCGTGAAGACCCGGCTGGCCTGGTCTATGGGAGATTCGCCCGAAAAAGATGTCCCCATGGATGAACCTGTCGAACTTCGCAACATCGCCGCCGATGGGGAACCCGATCTACGATTCATCGCCTGGACCAAGGTGGGCGAGATGGAACTGGAACCGGGAAAACAGGAAATCCGCTTTCGCTTCCACAGCCCCGAGCATAATCATGGAGCCATCGATTGCATGGTCTTCGCACGCATCCCATTCGAACCACGGGAAGCGCTCAAACCCGCCAGCCGCAAAGTCACAACCCCTTCTCAAAAAGAGGATAGTCCATAAGGATGCCCCAGAGTTCCCGAGAAATCGTACAGGCAGCCACCCGCTTATGCCATTGGCGCCGCACCCGAAAGCAAGCGCATCATGGTCGACGCCTTCAGCCGCGTATCTGAAGACCTTTACGACAAAGCATTACCCGAGCCCAAGGTCCCCGCCTGATATTCTCAACAGCTATTAGACGCCGGAAAAAGCCGAGAAACCGCCGTCCACGGGCACGACAATGCCGTTGACGAAACGCGCCGCATCCGAACACAGCCAGACCGCCGTACCGACGAGATCGTCCGGATCGCCATAGCGGCCCATGGGGGTATGGTCGATGATCGTCTGTCCCCGCGGGGTCAGTTCGCCGGTGTCCTTGTCGGTGAGGAGGAAGCGGTTTTGCTCGGTCAGGAAGAAGCCGGGGGCTATGGCGTTGACGCGCATGTTTGGGTTGTATTCCTGGTTCAGGTGGACGGCCAGCCACTGGGTGAAGTTGCTGACGGCTGCCTTGGCGGCGCTGTAGCCGGGGATGCGCGTCAGGGGACGCAGGGCGTTCATCGAGGAAATATTCAGAATCACACCACCCGCGTCCTGCTTGACCATGCTCTTGGCAAAGACCTGGGACGTGAGGAAGGCCCCGCCGAAAAAGTTCAGCTCGATTACCATTTTCATGGCGTCCATAGGCAGGTCGAAAAAACTTTGATCGGGTGAGGTGGTCGCGCCTTTCTGGTTGCCACCGGCGCCGTTGATCAGGATATCGATCGGTCCGTCGGCGGTAACGTCTTCGGCCACCTTGGCAATGGTGTCGGCTTCGAGCACGTTCAGGGCCACGCCCTTGGCCTTCAGGCCTTCGTCCTCGAGTTCCTTTGCCGCCTGTTCCGCCGCGTCGCCGCGCAGGTCCGCCAGGATCACTTCCGCGCCGGCCTGGGCCAGGCCACGTCCGAGGATCTGGCACAAAACCCCCGCGCCGCCTGTGATAAATGCCCGCTTTCCTTCCAGTTTGAAACTATCCAAAGACCCCATAATATTGATACTGCCTTTCTAAATATGTGCGTACATGACCAGCCGGTTCATGTATGCGCGTGTTCGTGTGTGTTGGTTGAGGCTGAGTTACTTAATTATCTTCCGGCGGATCGAAGATTTCGTCTTCATTAAAAAAGATGGGAATTTCACGCACTGCCGATTCCGGGCTGTCCGATCCGTGGACCAGGTTCAGCCGCGTGGAGCAGGCAAAATCGCCCCGGATCGATCCGGCTTCCGATTCCAGGTGATTCGTTGCGCCGATCATGCGACGGACCAGAGGAATCACATCGGGGGCTTCCAGCACCATGGCCACGCAAGGCCCTGAGGTGATAAATTTTTCCAGCTTGGGATAAAAATCTTTGTCCAGATGTTCCGCGTAATGTTTGCGCGAAAGTTCCACATCAAATCTGAGCATTTTGAGCGCGGCCACGTGCAGGCCTTTGCGCTCGAAACGATGAATCACTTCGCCGATCAGCTGTCGTTCAATGCCGTCGGGTTTTACCAAAACGAGGGTGCGTTCTACCATGAGTTGCCTTTCTCTTGCTTGTTCGGGGGCTTTAAATATGGACCTATTCAAATTTTCCTTCGCGCGAAAAGGCCCGAGGCCCCGTATCTTTCGGCCCTTGCTTTTGCAGGGCGCGCGCCTTCTTGCGCACCACAAAGTCCGGGCGGTCTGTAAAACTCTTGCAGATATTAATGAGGTTTTCCATGTCAAAGGGCTTGGTCAAAAAAGCATTGGCCCCGACTCTTTCGGCGTATTCCTCATCCTTGGAAGCGTTTTTTGCCGTCATGATGATGATGGGCGTCTTGCTGAAAGAAGGCTGCGAGCGAATCTGCTGGCAGAGCTGGTAGCCGTTCATCTTCGGCATCATCACATCCAGGCAAATCAGGTCGGGCTGATACTTGATAACATATTCCAGGCCCTGAATCCCGTCCTTGGCGCAAACCACCTCAAAGTCTTCACTCAGGCCGATTTCGGCCAGTTGCGAAAGGTCGGGATCATCTTCCACCACGAGCACACGCGGCTTCACACCCTGGGGCGATCCGATATTGGGTACGGCTTCGTTGCCGGCGGAAGGAGGCGCTACCTGGGGGCCGTCGCTGGAGGCGGTCATGCCGGTGCGGCGCGGCGGAATGCCCGATGCGTCCTTCTGCTTGTTGGGTCGCGGAGCAATCGGCGCGTGGCGGAATGTGTCTTCTTTCGGTTTTACCTCTTCGGTATTCTGGGGCGCGCCCGATTTCAGGATGCGCTCTTGCTTGTTGGACACCGACCGGCGCGGAGGCGCCTGGGGACCGTTTGCATCGGGAGCCCGGTCGCGGCCCTCCGTCATATGGATATGGGCGATGGTGTATTTTTTCGGCCTTATGGGCTGCTTGGTTTTTTCAAAGAACACGTCCACATTCTTCAATACGCGCTCCGGCTGGATCGGCTTGGGAACAAAGAGGTTGCCCCCCACTTCGTAGGCCTTGGTGATCTTGTCGCGTGAGCCATAGGCCGAAAGGAACATAACCTGAACATTTTGAAAGCGATCATTGTGACGGATAGCCTGACAGGTCTCAATGCCGTCGATACCGGGCATTTTGAGATCGAGGATGATAAAATCGGGCTCATAATCTTCGATTTTGTCGAGCGCGTCCTCGCCGCTCTTTGCCAGCACCACCTCATATTTGGCCTTCAGGGTCTCGGCGATGGTCAGCCGGATATCCGGATCGTCGTCCACGACCATGATGCGATATTTCGATGCCATAGCGTTCATCCTTGTCCGCAAAATAGTGATTTTTCATAAAATAAGCGCTACTGCCTGCCAGTAAACTTATCTTGCTTGAAAGAGGATGCGCTGTCAAGAATTAGAAGAATGGTTTTGGCCGCAGATGAATTCGCGACGTTCACAATCATGAGCCGGTAAAGGAACAACAGAGCAGAGCATTTTTGTTTCCCCGGTCCATTTAGTCAGGGGATTCCAGGCGC
>CAYWYC010000112.1:0-12741 GCA_964462565.1 uncultured Candidatus Sumerlaeota bacterium
TCATCAATATTGGAAAATTCTGCTCCGGACGACGACCCTTACGGGCCTGACTACAAACGAGAAATTCCAAGCCTGCAAGCATTATCTGCATTTTTATGCTGGCATATAGCATTGCACATAAACAACATACAAGGAGTACCCAAAAGGTTTCTTTGTTTTTTGTGAAAGAAGCCAGAGACTTAGGTACTGAAGACGTGACACACAACGGAGCGACATGGGCGAGAAAACACCCGAACTATCCATCATCATTCCCGTCTATAACGAGGAAGAAAACCTGCCGCCTCTCCATGAGGAACTGCTAGCGCGGATGGAGGCTTTTGGCCGGGACTACGAAATTCTCTATGTGGACGATGGCAGCGCCGATGCTTCCTGGAAAATCCTGGGCGAACTTCACGCGCAAAATCCGGACCGCGTTCGGCTCTTGCGTTTCCGGCGCAATTTCGGCCAGACGGCGGCACTGGCGGCGGGCTTCGACGCGGCCCGCGGCGAGCTGATTATCCCCATGGATGCCGACATGCAAAACGACCCGGCAGACATTCCCGCCATGGTGGAAAAGGCCGAGGAAGGCTACGACGTGGTCAGCGGATGGCGACGCAAGCGGCAGGATGTTTTTCTGACGCGACGCCTGCCCTCGAAGATCGCCAACGGCCTCATCTCGGCCATCACCCAGATCAAACTCCACGACTACGGCTGCACCCTGAAGATTTTCCGGCGCGATATTGTCAAGAACATCCATCTCTATGGCGAGATGCATCGCTTTCTGCCGGCCCTGGCCATGTGGAGCGGGGCCAGTGTGGTGGAGATGGAAGTCAACCACCGCCAGCGCCTCCATGGCAAGGGCAAGTACGGCCTGGACCGCATCACTCGCGTGGTGCTGGACCTGATCACGGTCAAGTTTCTGCTCAGCTATTCCACGCGGCCCATGCAGGTCTTCGGACGATGGGGGCTCTATTCGATTGCCTTTGGGTTTCTCATGGGCCTCATCATGATCCTGCGCAAATTCCTGCCGCCCTACGAAGACATCACCGGAACGCCCTGGCTCTATCTTTCGATTTTCTTCACCCTGGGCGGCCTGCAGATGATGTGCATGGGACTCCTGGGCGAAATCAATGTGCGCACCTATTACGAGACCCAGCAGAAATCGATCTATTCCCTGCGCGAGCGCGTCGGTTTTGACGAAACTTCCGGCTGAGTCCGGCCCTGGCAATCCATCCTGAATGAGGAAGGTTCTGTTCTTTTCCCATGTGCGGCTTCACCGGAATGACCCATCCCGATTCGGAATGCCTGCGCCGGATGAACGCGCGTCTGGCCCATCGCGGGCCGGATGATTCCGGATATTTCCAGGACGATCATGTGGGCCTGGCCCACTGTCGCCTCGCCATCCTGGACCTGAGCGAAAAGGGCCACCAACCCATGGCCTTCCGCCATTTCACCATTGCTTACAACGGCGAAATCTATAACTTTCGCGAACTGCGGGGCCAGTTGGAAGAGAGAGGCTACGCCTTCGATTCCGACTGCGATACGGAGGTGCTCCTGAAGGCCTATGCCGAATGGGGAAGCGCCTGTCTGTCGCGGCTGAACGGCATGTTTGCCTTTGCCATTTACGATAGCAAAAAGCGGGAAATCTTTCTCGCGCGGGACCGCCTGGGCATCAAGCCGCTCTATCTGGCGCGCCGGGGAAAGGCCTGGCTCTTCGCCTCGGAACTCAAAGCCATTGTTCCCGAAATCGACCACCGCAGCCTGGACCGGCGGGCCCTGGTCGATTACCTGACCTTTCGCTTTGTGCCGGATAATGCCACCTTGATCGAGGGCGTCGAACGGCTGGAGCCGGGACACTGCATGCGGATCGACGCGGCTTCGGGCGAGGCGGCGCGGGAACGCTGGTGGCGGCTGGAATATGGCGACAATGGCCGGTCCCTGCAGGAAAACGCGGAGGGCGTCCTGGACCTGCTGCGGCAATCGGTGCGCAGGCGGCTGATATCGGACGTACCCCTGGGAGCCTATTTGTCGGGTGGCCTCGATTCGAGCGCACTCGTCGCGCTCATGGCCGAGACAAGCGAGCGCCCCGTTCACACCTTCACCGTCTCCTTTGGCAATGACAATCTTTCCGAGGCGGCGGAAGGCCGATTCGTGGCGGAGCACTTCGGAACCGACCACCAGGAAATCCCCGTCGAGATGGATGCCGTATCCATCCTGCCGGAACTGATTTATCATCTCGACACCCCCATCGGCGACGCGGCGACGATTCCCGTTTATCTCATGGCCCGCGCCACGAAACAGCACGCCACCGTGGTGCTTTCGGGTGAGGGAAGCGACGAGTGCTTTGCCGGATATTACAAATACAAGCCCCTGCTCTGGGGCCGGAAGCTGCCTCCCATGCCGCGCCTTTTTAAGCGGGGATGGCCGGGGCGTATCAATGCCCTGCTCGATGCCAATCGCGCGCGGGGCTATCTCGCCTACGCCGCCGTGTTCAGCAATTCCGAAATGGAAGGCCTTTTGGATTTTTTGCCGAACTGGCAGGAACGTTTTTCGCCGGACGCTTTTTTCACCACGGGAAAGGTCTTGCACGACTATCTGAATCTCGACGTCCACACCTGGCTGCCCAACGACCTGCTGCTCAAGGGCGACACCATGACCATGGCCCATGCCGTCGAGGCCCGTGTGCCTTTTCTGGATCATCAGCTTGTCGAATTTGCCGCCGCCATACCCCCGGAACAGAAGATGGACGGGCGACTGGACAAAATCGTCTTTCGTCATGCGGCGCGGGCGATTCTGCCGGAGCGTATCCTCCAGCGCAAGAAGCAGGGCTTCACCATTCCCCTGGCGCGATGGATGGATCAAGGCCTGGGAGATTTTGCGCGCGACCTTTTTGCCTCGGTCCATATTCCCGAGTTACGCACCCAGGCGCTGGAACCGATTGTGGATGAGGCCTGCCGCAACGTATATACACGACGCCGCTTCTGGACCACGCTCTTTCTGGCGGCCTGGTATCGCGAGGTACTGCTGGGCAAGGGGGGCAGATGATGCGTGTCCTGATGCTCAATTACGAATACCCGCCCCTGGGCGGCGGCGCGGCAAATGCCACCCAGTCCATCCTGGGCGAAATGGCAAAGTTCGAAAACCTGGAAATACGACTCGTTACCTCATCCACCGGCCCGGCCCGAAGCGAAAATCCCTGGCCAAAAGTACACGTGGATTTTCTGGACATCGGCAAGGGCGGCAATTGGCACTACCAGACCAATGCCGACCTGCTCAAGTACAGTTGGAAGGCCTGGCAGCATGCCCGAAAAATCCGCAAGCGCGAATCCTTTGATCTGTGTCACGCCTTTTTCGGCATCCCCTGCGGCGTCATCGCGCGGCGCTTGGGCCTGCCCTATATCGTGTCCTTGCGCGGGTCGGACGTCCCCTTTTACAATCCCCGCTTTCGCACGGCGGATCGCCTTCTCTTCGCGCGACTGAGTCGATGGGTCTGGAAGGGTGCGCGCCATGTTGTCACCAATTCAGAAGGACTGCGGCAACTCGCCTTGAACACCGCACCCGATCAGCAAATCGGCATGATCCCCAATGGCGTGGATACGGAACTTTTTCATCCGGCGCAGGAATCCAAAACCGGTGGGCCCCTGCGCGTCCTTTGCGTGTCACGTCTGGTCGGACGCAAGCGGATCGATCTGCTCATCGAGGCATTGGCGGCTATCGGAAAGTCGCAATGGAGGCTTGAGATCGTGGGGCGTGGAAACCAGGAAGCCGAACTTCGCGCCCGGGCCCGTGAAAAAGGCGTGGCCGACTGCGTGGAATTCACGGGCTTCAGAGACCACGATGACCTGCCCGAAATATATCGCCAGGCCGACCTTTTTGTCTTGCCATCGGAAAACGAAGGCATGAGCAATACGGTGCTCGAAGCCATGGCCTCGGGCCTGGCCGTGATCATGGGCCGGACCGGTGGCTCCGATGAATTGATCGACGCCGGACAGACCGGTTTCATCTTCGACGCCTACACTCCCGAATCCCTGCGCAAAGAAATCGAGCGCTACATAAAAAACCCGACCATGCTCAAGGAACACGGCCGGGCCGGAAGATCAAAGGCCTGTCTGCTCAGCTGGGAGGCCGTAGCAGAATCCTACCTGCGGCTCTATCACGATGCCGGTGATACAGAACTCAGGGTTCGACGACCTTGACGAAGGCTTTTTTCACCGTCCCGCCATCGGCCTTGTATTGCAGGATCACGAGGCTCTTCACGGGATCGCCCGAGGCTTGCATGGTGATGGAACCAGTCGCCCCCTTGTAATCCTGGATGGCGGCCATCTTGTCGCGGATCAGCTGGCGCTGTGCTTCCACATCCTTGCCGTCGAGATCCGCCTGGTCGATCGCCTCGGCCACCAGCCCCAGCGAATCATAACCCAGCGCCTCGAAGGAGCCGGGGTTTTCGATATTGTTTTCCTTGCAGATCGCGAGGAAGGCGTCCAGGGCGGGCGACGATACTTCAGCCGAAAAAGCCGCCGAAAAATAGGAACCGTCCAAGTTCACCCCGGCATTCTGTACGGTGTCGTTATTGTCCCAGCCGTCTGCGCCCAGGAGCACGCATTGCAGTTTCATGTTGCTGGCCTGGTTCACGATCAGCGGCAGTTCCGGCGGATAACCCGGAACAAAGAGACCATCGGCGCGGCTGCGTCGAATCTTGCGCAATTGGGCGGTAAAGTCGGTGTCTTTGGTTTTGTATGATTCCTTTTTTTTGACCTCGCCACCCAGTTTGGAAAAGGTTTCTTCAAAACTCTTGCAAAGGCCCACGCTATAGTCGCTGGCCGTATCCTGAAAGGCCACCGCCGATTCCAGTTTCAAATCTTCACGGGCAAACTTCGCCACGGCGATGCCCTGGAAGGAGTCGTTGAAGCAGGAGCGAAAAATGAAGTCGCCGTCGCCCGTGATCTTGTCGTTCGTGCCTGTCGGCGTGATAAGCAGAACCTTTTTGTTCTGGGCGTCGCGGGTGATGAACATGGTATTGGTGCTGGTGATGGGTCCGATGATGGCAAGGACCTGGTTCAGGCCGACCAATTTGCGCAGGGCCTCGGCCGATTTCACGGTTTTACCCTCGTTGTTCTCGACGACCAGTTCGATCCTTTTGCCGTCGATGCCGCCGGCTGCATTGATTTTTTCGGTCATGAGTTTCACGCCTTCAAGCGTGCTTTCGCCATAGGCCGCCAGGTTACCCGACAGCGGCATGATCACGCCCAGTTTCCAACTATCCGAATCCTGCGCCCAGGCATTATTCCACGATCCCGCGACCAGCACGCCAAGCATCACGGCCACGGCGAGTATCAGTATGGATAAACGATGACGATACATATCGACTTCCTTTCGATAACAGTTTGGGATTTATTCGAGACGATATTCCTTCTTCAGCCGGTATATCGCTTCATTGACTTCGGCGTCTTGCCAGTGGAGTTGGTGGAGTTTCTGCTCGACCAGCATCAGGGAACCCGTGCGGTCATATTCCTGCCGGGCGATTTTGTATTTTTCCGGCGGAATCCAGGCGCGATCCTGGCGATACAGCTCGCACCCGCCCAGCGAAAGCGCCGCGAAAAGAATCAGGACGATCAGATAATGACGTATGCGCATCTTTTTTGTTTCCGATAAGCGAAATTTGCCCGATTCGCTCTTTTTCTGGTCAGGATTCCAGCATTTTTACAATGATCAGGGTGATGTTGTCGGTGCCGCCGGCATCATTGGCTTTGTCCACCAGAATGCGGCAGGCCTTGGCCGGCTCATCGCCTTCGCTGAGCATTACCTCGCGCAGCGCCTCATCCTGGACCATACCCGTAAGCCCGTCCGAGCAGACCAGGTACATGTCCTCGGGCAGGGCCTCGAGAACTTCGGAATCGACCTGCAGGTCGTTCTTGTGTCCCAGGGCGCGGGTGATCACGTTCCTCCAGCGATGATTCCGCGCTTCTTCTTCGGTGATCATATTGCGCTGGACCTGCTCGTTCACCCAGGAATGATCGTTGGTCAGGAGTTTCAGATCCCCGTCGCGCAGACGATAAACCCGCGAATCGCCCACATGGACCAGGCATATCTGGTTGCCATAAACGACAAAGCCGCTCAGGGTCGTCCCCATGCCTTCCAGGTCGGGGTTTTCAATGGCCTTGTGGCAAATGCCGTCATTTGCGTGAAAAACGGAGACTTCCAGCTTTTCCAGGATGGGAGCCGCTTCATCGGGGCTGGCTGTTTCCGGGGCATTGCCATTTCCCACCACATCCCGCATAAAATCGCGGATCACCTGGACCGCTGTCTGCGACGCCACTTCTCCGGCAGCGTGTCCGCCCATTCCATCGGCGACGATATAAAGGCCAATGTCGTCAACGCTCACGTAGCTGTCTTCGTTTCCTGCCCGTTTCTTGCCGGTATCCGTCAAGCCTGCCGAAATAATGCGCATTTTCACTCCCAGCGGTATCCAAGTTTCCTGAACCCCATATTTACCAACCCATTGAGTATAATCAAAGCAAATCCATATCCTCAAGAAAATAATGGCGGCTTGTTCCCCGCCCCCTCTTTGCGCGAATTACAGGTATTAGCCCTTTTCTTACTCGATCGATTTGCTATGGTATGGTATGAAATGAGTAGTGAATCGCGGCGGACATTTTTGTCGCGGGCTCCGCGCGGATATGACATAAGGAGTAAGGCGGTTCGTATATGAAGACGGAAATTTTGAATATCAAGGACGCCCTCGCGCGTTCGGCCGACTGGCTGGAAAAGCGCGGTATCGGGTCCGCCCGGCTCGACGCGGAAGTCTTGCTGGGAGACGTTCTCGGAATGTCCCGCTTGAATTTGTATCTGGCCTGGGACAAGCCGCTGAAGGAAGAGGAAAAGGCCAAGTACCGCGAATTTCTGAAACGCCGGGCGGAGCACGAACCGGTGGCCTATATCATTGGCCGCCGCGAATTTTTCTCGCGCGAATTTGCCGTCGGACCCGGAGCGCTGACCCCGCGTCCCGAGACGGAACTGCTCGTCGAGGCGGCGCTGTCCATGATGGTCGAGGGCGACAGCCTCGTGGCCGACGTGGGAACGGGTTCGGGTGTAATCGCCGTAACGCTGGCCCTGGAATCGCCGAACCTGCGCGTCATTGCCACGGACATATCCGAAGCAGCCCTCAAATGGGCCAGGAAAAACGCCGCCAAACACGAGGTCCAGGATCGGCTTCAATTCCTACAGTGCCCCTTGCTCGCGAATGTGGAAGACGCGCTCGACGGGATAATTTCGAATCCGCCCTATGTGGCCGAGGCCGATCGCGCGACGCTTGATGCCGACGTGCTAGATCATGAACCGGAAACGGCCCTCTTCGCCGGACCCGACGGCCTCGACACAATCCGGCAACTGATTCCCGCGGCGGCGGCCAAGCTGAAGCCCGGCGCATTTCTGGCCATGGAAATCGGCGCGGGACAGGCCAATGCCGTCTGTGCAATGCTGGAAAGGGATGGACGCTATGAAGAAATCGAACGCCACCGCGATTATTCAGGCATCGAACGCATCATCACGGCCCGCCGGAAGAGCGCATAAAAATATTGTCCCGCTTTCTTTGGAGTGCGGGGGCTTGCCCTCGCCTTGATATGCACAATAACGACAGCACGCCGAAGCCCAAAGTCTGACTCCGGCACAACGAACACAAATTACCAGACCAGATTGCAAAAATGAAAAAGCACCAACTCAAACACCTGATTCCCTTTAGCCTGCTCGCCTTTGCTTTTTTGCTGGCCGCAGGCTGTTCATCCGTGAAGATGCCCGTAGAACCTTTTGAGACTCCCGCCGCAACCACCGACCAACTCGCCGACCGCATGGCCGACATGCTCTCGGACTTCGACAACATGACCGTAAAAATCGACGCTCTCGCCGGCATCCGTTTTCGTCCCGGTAAGCGCAAGCATATCCTCTACGTCATGTACGCGCCGCCCAAACAGGCCAAACTCGGCCTCGACGACAAGGTCATCGGCGCGCTCTATCGCGTCATCCAGAACGGCGACGCCATCGCCATCTACGACCGCAACCTCCAGGCCTTTTACGTGGGCAAGATGGAAACCCTGCGAAAATATCCCGGCAGCCTTTACGGTATCGAGCCGCTCGACATTGCCGGAATCATGCTGGCCATGCACCAGGCGGCGGAAGGCCTGCGCGCGGAAACGGAGAAACTCCCCGAACCCTCATTCTGGAACCGCAGCCGCAAGGTGCAGGTCGATCTTACGGAAGGCCGACGCGCCGAATACGTGGTGCGCCTGCAGGACGGCGCGGTCTGCAAAATGGAATATTACGATGCCGACGGACGCAAACGCGCGGAAGTCGATTACGAAACATACGCCTTTTTCGGCGAAGGGCTTTTTCCCTCGGAATTTGAAATCCGCTTCTCCGGTTCGGGGCTGGAACTGCAAGGCGACGTGGAATATGTCAAACTGGACCGCAACATTGGCAACAGCGCCTTTGCCCTGCGCGCGCCGGAAAACGTCCCGACCTATCCGCTCGAACAATGGTTTCAGGATCTGGAAGGACAATAATTTGGTTTTCCGTAAGCTTATACCATTACCGGATCGACTAGCAGTATTTTATCCATAGATCGCGAAGAAGCAAAAGCGCCGAAGGCGCGGCTCCATAATAGCCTGGGGTTTCAACCCCAGGGACGATAAAGGTAAAACAAAGAGGGCTGAAGGCCCGATCTAAAACGGAAATACCAGAAAGACTTTGGAAAAATAAAATGAACAGGACAAGGCCATGCATGTGCTGATCGTTTCGCGGGAGTTTCCTCCGGCCCCCGGTGGCGGTATCAAGACCTATGTGATTTCCATAGCCGAAGGGCTCCGTGCCCGGGGCGCGCGCGTATCAATCATCTCCGAGCAGATCAACGGCGCGGCCGATCGGGAAGTGCTCGATAACGACATTCGCGTCTATCGCATCCCGGCCTTCGAGTGGGCCAACGGCCAGGTCATCGGTTTTCCGCAGGAGACCTTGCGCCTCTTGCCGGAAGCCGCATCTTTGGCCTCCAAGTGCGACGGAGAAGCGGCCTGGGCCTTGCGCGTGGCCTACAAGATTCGCGAAATCCACGAGTGGGATCCCATCGACATCATCGAAGGTCAGGAATACGAAGCCCCGCTTTATTACTTCCTCCAGCTGCGCCTGGCTCGCGAAGACTTTCCCCGCATCCCCGTCGTCACCCACATGCACTCGCCCACGCAACTCACCAAGTTCCACGACGAAGACGCGCCCCAAACCCGGGGCAACGCCTACCGCAAGATCATGGAAAAATTCTGCGCCGCCGCGTCGGAGGCCGTCTGCGCTCCCAGCGAAAACCTGGCGCGATGGACCGACCAGTGGCTCGGCGTTCCCGAAGGCTCCACCGCCATGATTCGCCTGCCGCTGCAAAATTTGGAGAAAATCGCCCAGGACCCCAAGGACCCGCCACCCGCAAAACCCAAGCCCGAATTTTTTACCGTGGGACGCCTGGAGATGCGCAAGGGCACGGAGGTTCTCGCCCGTGCGGTGACGCGGCTCGTGTCGGAACTGCCCGAGCTGCGCGTGAACCTTATCGGCGGCGACACCCTGCATCTGCCGCAGAATTGCTCGCTCAAGGAATGGCTGGACCGGCGCGTGCTGGTTCACGCCGGCGACGCGGCAAAGCGCGCCTTCAACTGGGTCGGCCCCAAGCCCTTGGGCGAGCTCTGGCATTCGGAAGAAGTCAAGCGCTCCATGGCTTTCGTAATCCCCTCACTCTGGGACAACTCCCCCTATACCTGCATCGAGGCCATGGCCCACGGCCACCTCGTCATCGCCTCCGACAATGGCGGCCAGGGCGAGATGGTCCAGGACGGCAAGAGCGGGATCGTCATCCCTGCCGGAGACGTGGAAGCCCTGAGCGCCGCCATGCGCCGGGTTTATGAAATGTCTCCCGAAGAACGCGCCGAAATGGGACGCGAAGCCCGGCGGCGCATCCTCCACATTTGTGGCACCGAAAAAGTCGTCAAGCAACGGATCGATTTTTATCAGGACGTTATCGACACCTTCAAAAAAGCCGAATGCCGGCCCGCCATGCCCCACGTCCTGCCCTATCACGATGCCCGCAGCATTGATGAACGCCCCTATACACGGGCAAAGGAAAGCGGCCGAATCTCCATCGTCGTGCCCTGTTTCAACATGGGCGAATTTGTCGGCGAGACCCTGGGCAGCCTCATGATCGGCAAGCGTCTGCCCGACGAAGTCGTGGTAATCGACGACGGCTCCACCGATGCACACACGCGGGACGTTCTCGGCCAATGGCAGAAGCGCGATTTGCCATTCGAGTTTCAGGTCCACCGCACCCGCAACCAGGGCCTGGCCACTGCCCGCATCGAGGGCGCGGCACGGTCCACGGGAGACTACATTGTCTTTCTCGACGCCGACGATTGCGTCACGCCCGAATACCTCCACCTCTGCGCGTCGATCCTGGATCGCTATCCCGAGGCGGGGGTGGTGACGGCGTGGTATGAATATTTCGGTGAATGCGATCCATCTTACTGGACGCCGCTGACCGTGCAATTCCCGCTTTTTCTGATGGAGAACTGCGTCGGCGCCGGGGCCATGCTGCGGCGCGATGCCTACGACGACGCGGGTGGTCCCAAACCGGCCATGCGCTATAACTTCGAGGACTGGGAACTCTGGGTCTCGGTGATGGAAAAGGGATGGGCCGCCGTCACGATCCCCCAGCCCCTCTTCCGGTATCGCGTGCGTGCCGGTTCCATGTATCGCGAGATGAACCAGACCCAGTTCTGCCTGCTGCGCGAACGGATGATGGAATTCCATCCCGACCTGTACAAACGCTTTGCCCTGGATTGCCTGCAAATGGCGGAAAGCGGCACGGGTGTGCTGGTGGATTTTTCTGCACACGATCACGGTCAGGACTATGACCAGCTGCGCAATGAGGTTTTTGCCTTGCGCGAAATGGTGGGCCGCGCCAAAGCCCTCACGCGCAACCCCCTGCTGTTTTTTCCCTACGCCGTAAAAAAAATGCGGGGTCGCCTCTCCAAAAAAAGATAGGCTCTCCGGAATTTTTGGGGAAAATGAAATAAGAAACAGGATTTTCTAAGCGCCAAAGGCGCGTCCCATAATAGCCTAGGGTTTCAACCCCAGGTCGGACGAAGATAAAAAAAGGAAAAGGGCTGAAGGCCCGATCCATATTCGAAAAACAGAAAACTCTTTCAGAACGCTAAAGGAAAAAACAATGCCTATCCTCGACTTCCATACCCACGCCTTTCCCGACAGCCTGGCCGAACGCGCCATGCAGGCTTTGGCGGAGGACGTGGAAGACGGCGTTGTTGAAACCGACGGAACCCTGGGCGGATTGATCGCGCTCATGGACCGGCACGGGGTGGACATGGCCGTCCTGGCAAACATCGCCACCAAACCGGCCCAGTGCCAGAAGATTATACAATGGTCGCTCCAGGTAAAGTCCGACCGCATCATCCCCTTCGGATCCATCCATCCCGACTCGGAAGACATCGCGGGCGACATGCAGGCCATCGTCGATGCCGGGTTGAAAGGCGTGAAACTGCACCCCCTTTACCAGCAGTTCGAGGTGGACGACCGCCACGTTTTTCCCCTTTACGAGGCGGTCGAGCAAAGCGGATTGCCCTTGCTCTGCCATGCCGGTTATGACATTGGTTTTGGCGATGTGGACATTGCTTCATCGGACCGCTTTACCACCGTTCTCGACAACTTTCCGAAGCTTCGAATCGTAATGGCCCACTTTGGCGGCTGGATCGATTACGACCGCTTTCTGGAGCATGTCTGCGGACGCGATGTCTGGATCGATACCTCCTTCGCCGCGGGATATTGCACCGATGCCCAGCGCGACGCGATCCTGAACAAGCACGACCGCCAGCGCATCGTTTTCGCCAGCGACAGCCCCTGGGGCGGAATACAATTGCAGCTGGATTACGTGAGAAAGATGCCACTCAGCGATGCCGAAAAAGAAGCCATATTCTACACCAACGGGGCCCGCTTGCTGGGCCTTGAATGAAAGGAACAAAAATGCGTGCAATCAACTACATGGAAAAATCCGCCGAATTCATGGAGCAGATGAGCAAGGGCGGAGGCGCCTTTCTGACCGTGCAGCATGGCGACGAAAAAAACACCATGACAATCGGCTGGGGCCAGATCGGAATTATCTGGGGACGCCCCATTCTCTCCGTCATGGTGCGCCTGACGCGCCACACCTTCAAACTGATCGAAGAGGCCGACGACTTCACCGTCAGCATCCCCTGGGAAGACATGAAAAAAGAACTCGCCTACTGCGGCAGCAAATCGGGAGCCGACGTGGACAAGTTCGCCGAATGCGATCTCAAGGCGATCTCCGCGCAAAAGGTCAAGACCCCCATCATCGCCATGAAGGGCCTGCATTATGAATGCAAGACCCTCCTCAAAAGCGCCATGGATCCGGCCCTCATGGACACCGAAATCGACACCAAGATCTATCCGAAAAAGGACTACCACACTGTCTATTTCGGCGAGATAATGGCCTGCTACGAAACCGATTGATTTTCAAGGCGGCAATAGACTTGTTCAATCCATAAAATCGCTAAAAGATCTTTGGTCTTAAGGCTGCTCGGATATGCGTCTTTTATCTACAGATGGTCCGGATGAAAAAGTAGATGAAAAGCGCCACAGGCACGCTCGATAACGGAATTCCGGATTATTCAATAAAAACATTATCGTCCTCGTTTTTAGCGCCACAGG
>CAYWYC010000113.1:0-6462 GCA_964462565.1 uncultured Candidatus Sumerlaeota bacterium
CGGGGAAAAATGGAGCCCAAGAGCGGATTCGAACCGCTGACCCCTTGCTTACCATGCAAGTGCTCTGCCGACTGAGCTACTCGGGCTGGGGATTCTGCTGAGCCTGATCTTCTCCCGGCTCACACAGAGTTTAATCTTTTACGTGAAATGCTCCCGATGGTCAAGCAAAAAATCGAAGGATTTTTGAAATGCACGGATTGGCCTGGGGTTTTTTTATTTTGATTCGTTTTCGATGATGTCCAGAGCCTTGTCGGCGATGCGTTCGAGGAGGCGCGCGCCGCGTTGGAGGGCGGTTTGGGCGTTTTTGCTGTATTCGATTCCGGCGCGGGCGTCGGCGTGGTCGCTGATGCATCGCAGCGCGAGGAATGGGATTTTCAGCAGGCGGCAGGCTTCGGCCAGTCGGTGCGTTTCCCAGTCGGTAGTGTCGATTTTGTAAAGTTGGAAAAGGCGTTCGCGGATTTCCTTGTCGCGGATATCATGGGCGCAGCTGCCGGCCTTGGTGATCGTGAGGGACGGGTCGATTTTTTCGAGAGGTTTCCAGGGGCAGCTGATGAGTTGGCCACGGGTATCCAGGTCGGGCCAGGTGTAGCCGACAATTTCCGCGGGGATCGTTGGTTTGGCGATATCGAGTTTCGGATTGATGGCTCCGGCAGCCCCGAAGTTGATGAAAAGGCGGGGCTTGAATTTGCGGGCCAGGTCTTGAAAGGTGTTGTTCAGGCGGCGCTTGCTCATGCCGGAGGCCACTGTCAGGCAGGTGTGCTTGCCGAGGTGGCCGATTGAGGCGTTGACGGTGCCGACGGTGGTTTTGCCAAAGGGTTCGCGCTGCACACGACGCGCTTCGACGGCCTCGTTGCTCGTGGCCGTGAAAATCACCAGGTCTATGTCAATGCGCTTCTTTTCTGCCATCTTTTACTATTGGCCCTTCCTGGTTTTTTGGGGCTTTTCAGCATAACGCCGATGGCGTTCCCCTATAATCGCCCCGGGTTTTAACCCGGTGGTACTAATACACCAAACAACATCTAAGCCTGAACAGGGTTTCCCCGTTTTGCAAACAAGATCCCATGTAGCATAAGGGCAACCCTTTCAGGGTTGTGCCTTATTTTGCGCGCTATCCCACGGGTTAAAACCCGTGGCTATTTTTGGGAAGCCCTCCGGGCTTTTCGCCTGAATCTTTCAGGCAAATCTTGAATATCATCGCATTCAGACCATCCGATTAAGCTTTCCTGAAAAATCCCGGAAGGGCCTTACTTTTCTAATCTCGAAAGCACTGAAGCGCGCTTCAATTTTTATTTTATCCATGATCCCGTCCGGCTAAAAGCCGGTGGCAAATAAGAGCCTGCTTGAAGCAGGCTGATTATCAGCGTGGACTTTTGTGAATGCGCGTAATGCCTTCGCGAGTCATTTTTTTGGACCCTTCCGGTGTATTTGATGCCTTGCCAATTAATAGCCCCGGATTTTAAGCCGGTGGTATTGGTTCGGATTGGGCTCCCGGCTTTTTCCAACCGCCCGATGCGTCGAGCCAGGATGCCAGTTCGTCGTTGTCTGTGGGGACGCGTCCCATGACTTGCTGCCAGACGGCGGGATTTTCCATGCAAAAATAAACCAGCACCTTGTCCCCGCCGTATTCCCGAATCCATTGGATCATTTTGCGATAAATGTGGATGCGAAGGGGCTGGGGGTATCGCATTTTTCCGTCGCCGCCCATGATGAATTCGTCAAAGGTGTAACGGTTTCCGGGAAACCGTTCACGGATGGTTTTTTCAAGCCCCGGCGTATATCGAAAGCATCCGAGGCTGATCCATACAATATTATCGGGCCTGGCTACTTCAAAAATCCGCTTGACCGTTTTTCGATATCCTTCTTCCCAGCCGGGGCTGTAAATAATGGGGTCGAAATGAAAGGCCAGGCGATATCCGGCCTCCTGACACTGCCGGGCGGCATCGAATCGGGCGTCGAGGCTGGCGGCATGGATTTCCTCGCGCCGAACTACGTCAGCGCTGTTTACTGACCACGCGCAAACCGTCCTTCCGCAGTGATCCAGACGAAGAATATCATCGACATAAACGGCCTTTGTCTTGAGTTCCAAAAGAGCATTCGGGAAGCCGCGGATGAATTCGATCAGGCGTTTCGCGTAGCCCGTCAGAGGGTCCAGGGCCAGACTGTCAGCAAATTCACCCGTGCCCAGGCGGAAAAAACGTTCGGGTTGGGAGCGGATCTCTCTGGCCGCCGCTTCCAGGAAGGCATCAGGATTTGCCTGCACCACCATCAGCGGGTTGGAAAAATAATCCTGCAAGATGCAATAACTGCAATCAAGCGGGCATCCCGCACCGAAGTTGAGAATCTGGTATTCGCAGCAAAGGTACTCCGGTGTCGAGGGGCAGGGCTTGATGGGGGCGCTGTGAAAGTCGCTCAGCAGGAGGGCCTGCTTGCCGCGTCGATGCGCCCCCCGGCGCAGGTCGTATTGGTTGATGACGCTGCGGGCGTCGGGGACATATTCGACGGCGGCCTGGTCGGCCAGGCGGTCCAGGACGCGGCGGGTGATTTCGGTATGGCGGACGCTTTCTTCGACGTGGATGGTGTGAATGGGAAATTGCATCATGATTCAGGCGCTTCTTCGATTTCGGTGCATATCCGGAAAATGGCATCGATTGTGTCGTTTTTGTCATTCAAGGTCTTTGAGATATTTTCCACCATTTTGACAAAATCGGACTTGCCGCGCAATTGGGCTTCCAGACGGAAGCGGTCGCCTTCGAAATGGGTCGGCGGAATCAGGCGTATGCCGTCGGGCAGAGCCAGCCGCCGGTGGAGTTCCTCGAAGCGGGCTTCCTGGCGGCTGAGGATGGGATAGCGCAGGCGGCGCAGGCGTTCGAGCAATTCCTTGCGGTAATCGGCGGGATTTTCGGGGCTTTGGGAATCATCGTGATTCAGCCTCAGGAGCAGGTCTTCCGCGTTGATTTTGTCGCGCTTGCATACTTCGTAGGCCATGCGTGAGAAGTCGCGGCACATGCCGGTGCTCATGCGGTAGCGGACCATGGAGTCGCAGAGCCGATCCTGGTCGGGTGTGGGTAGTTCGCCAAGGGCATCGGCGGCATTTTCTGGAATCTGGCCGATTGCCAGGGCCTGTCGGGTTAGTGGCCCTAACTCCAACCAGGCAATGAGGCGTTCGTACATTTGGCGCAGGGGCTTGCGGCCGATAAGGGGCATGACTTCGGTCGTGACGCGCTTGACGGCATCCTCCCGGTCAGGGTCGCTTGCCTGGAGCCAGGCGGAGGCTTTTTCCAGGGCCATTGCCTGTTCCATGGGGTTCAGGCCGCGGTCTTCCATATTTTCTTTTATCAGGTTTTTCAGCAGTTCGTAGTGGTCCCGGGTGGACAGGGGGCCGTTCAGGATTCGGGCGGGTAGTTCCTTTTTCGCGCAGGCGACGGCGCTGTGATAGCGCGCGAAACCGCTCAGGATTGTCAGTTTATCCTCTTCGCCCAGCAGCAGCAGGGGAGTGCGAATCCCGAGAGAAGCGATGGACTCCTTGAGGGCTTCGTCTTCCTGGCGACCATAGCGCAGACAAAAGGCATCGTGCGCCGGATCGATCTTTTCAATCGGCACACTGAGGTAAGGGTTTTGTTCTTTCTCCAAAGTCATGACCCTCGATTATGGCATTGCCGAAAAAAATATGCACTAAAAATTCAGTCCGATCCGCCTTTGAATTTTGCTTCCTCCCGGGACGCGATATTTTCCATGTTGATGACGATTCCCAGGCCGGGAAGTTCGGGCAAGGAAATTTTGCCGTTTTCGGGGCGAGAAACCGGGGTGTGCATGAGTTGCTTGACCTCCTGCCATTGGACCAGATATTCCACGTAGGGCACGGTTGCGGGAGATTGTGAAGCGGCTACGTGGAGGGCCGGCAGGAGCGAATGACCGTGGGCGACGAGGGGCGTTTCATAGCTGGAACAGAGCGCGGCGATTTTTGTCAATTCGGAAATGCCGCCGGTCCAGTCGGGATCGCACTGGATATAATCGACAGCCTGGCCTTCGAGCAATTCTTTGACCTGCCAGCGCGTATAGACGTGTTCGCCTGTGGCGATGGGAATGCCCGAGTTTTCGCGCAATTTACGAAAAGCGCCGATTCGTTCGGGAGGCATGGGTTCTTCGAGCCAGGTGGGGTTGAGCGGCGCCAGTGCCTTGGCCATTTCCATGGCGTATGGCAAGGTCCAGCCGCTGAAGGCATCGAACATGAGCGGATAAAAGGGTCCGACGGCGTCGCGCACGGCCTCGGCCATCTCCATATTCCAGATTCGTCCTTGCTGTCCATCAGCAGGGCCGAAGCGAAAAAACCATTTCTGCGCGGGATATCCGGCCTCTTTCATTTCGCGCGCTTTTTCGGCGGCTTTGTCGGGACGGATAGAATGGCCCAGCATACTCGCATAGGCGGGGACGGCATCGCGGGTCGGTCCGCCCAGCAGGCGATAGACGGGCTGGTCCCAGGCCTTGCCTTTCAGATCCCAGAGCGCGCAATCGACGACACTCACGCCCATCAGGAAGAAGCCGCTGCGTCCATGGCGATTCATGCGCAGCATTTCATCGTGGAGGCGTTCGGTAGCCAAAGGATCCTTACCAAGCAAAAAGGGCTTCAGGAAGTGCTCAATGACAAAGGCCTGCTCCGATTGGATCGGCCCGAAAATTCCGGAGACGCCGGCGTCGCTCAGGATTTCCACGTAAAGGGCCTCTATCGGTTTATCGCCGCCGCGGGCTTCGCCGGTGGGGTCATTGGGTTCGGCCGGATCGGCGTATATGTCCGCCGGATTCACGACGCGGTCCCCAGGCGGAAAGGCGGGGCGTTTTTTACTGGAGGTGAGTTTGATAATGAGCACATCGGCTATTTTCATGAGGCGGCTCCTTGCTGGTTTTGCTTATCTTTTCATGTTTTGGCTGATGGGTCCAGCAAAATGCTTTGCCTGCTTGCTTCGGTCATGTTCTTTCGTTACAATGCCTGTGTCCGTTTATATTGCGGGGCTTGTCAGTTATCGGGCCGATCTCAGAAAGCAGCATTTCCATGTCGAACACTTCTTCCATGAAAATCAAGGGCAGTCTGACAGAGGGGCCGATCGGGCGGACGCTTTTCTTTCTGGCATTGCCCATGGTTTTCGGTGTCTTGTCGATTGTTCTTTTTAACCTGGCCGATACCTATTTCGTGGCGAAGTTGGGGACGGCTCCGCTGGCGGCTTTGGGATTTGTTTTTCCGATCATGATCATCTTCATGTCGATTTCAATTGGTCTCGGGGCAGGCTTGTCGGCAGTGCTTTCGCAGGAAATCGGCCGTGGCAACCTGCATGAGGTGCGGCGTCTGGTGGCGCATGGTCTTTTTCTGGGCCTGTGCTTTATGAGTGTCCTGATTCCCGTTGGAATATTCACGATTGACCCGCTTTTCCGGGCGCTGGGCGCTTCTGAAGATGTTTTGCCGCTCATCCACAAATACATGGTGATATGGTATCCGGGCATGTTTTTTCTGATTATGCCCATGATCGGCAACAACGCCATTCGCGCGACGGGCGACACGCGCACTCCCAGTATTATCATGATGGTCGCGGCCTTGACCAATATCGTGCTGGACCCGCTTTTTATTTTCGGAATTGGCTTCTTTCCGCAACTTGGAATTGCCGGTGCTGCCGTGGCGACTTTGTTCGGTCGTTTTTTCAGCCTTTGCGCTTCCTTTTCGGTTTTATATTTCCACAAACGACTTGTCACCTTTTCCTCTTTTCATCCCAAAGGGCTTCTGAATTCCTGGAAGCGGATTCTGCACATCGGGATTCCGGCCATGGGGACGCAACTGCTGATGCCTTTGAGCATGATGGTCTTTGTTCGGCTGGTGAGCCAGTTTGGCAATGAAGCGGTGGCTGCCGTGGGTGCGGGCATTCGGATCGAAGGATTTGCCATGATTCCGGTGATGGCGCTGGGGGCGGTGATTACGCCCTTTATCGGCCAGAACTGGGGAGCGAAACGATGGGATCGCTCGGTGAACGGCATGTTGCGCGCCCAACAGTTCGCTTTTTTTTGGGGGCTTTTTTGCGCGATTGCCTTTATCCCCGCAGCGCCGATGATTGCGAAACTTTTTTCAACGGAGCCGGAAGTGTATCGGCTGATCAAGATATTTTTGTGGATCGTCCCTTGGGGCTATGCCTTGCAGGGCGGTTGCCAACTGGTGAGTATCGCCTTCAACGCCGTGAGTCGGCCATTTTATTCGATCCTGATCAATTTCATTCGTATGTTTGTCTTGTTTATTCCACTGGCTTGGCTGGGGGGATGGTGGCTTGATTACAAGGGGTTGCTCGGCGGTGTTGCGATTGCCAATTCCATTGCTGGGCTTATCGCGATCTTTTGGGTCTATCGGGTTTTGGGCCATCATCGGAATAATCAAGGTGCCGATTCGAAGTAAGGTGTTGCCGGCAGGATGCCGGCGGTACGATATTG
>CAYWYC010000113.1:6562-12669 GCA_964462565.1 uncultured Candidatus Sumerlaeota bacterium
GGATGCCGGCGGTACGATATTGCGGTCGGATGAGGTGTTGCCGGCAGGATGCCGGCGGTACGATTGGGTCAGGCAATATTGCGCACCAGGCTGAAGTCGCCGAGTTTTGCGGCTTCCAGGATCGACCCCATGTAATCATCCACCATGTCCGCATTGAGGGCGACAGGCATGTTTTCGAGTTTCATTTTGAGTTTGGGATTTTTGGCGGCGGTCAGGCAACGTTCGATGTGCTGGTCGGTGAAGCCTTTGACATCCTTGAGGCGTGTGGGAAATCCTACGTCCTCGGAATGGGCCACCATGGCCTCGGCTACGGCCAGTCCCAGATCGCGACCCTGGAGTTTGTCGAGATCCATATTGGTATAGCCTGCGTCCTGATAGATTTTCCCCACCTTTCGCACGCGGTCCTCGATAGCCGGCGCGAAAAAGACGGTATAATAGGGGTTCATCAGCGCGCAGGCGCGGCCATGACTCAGAAGATCGACCAGTGAAAAGCTCGTCAGGTGCGCGCCGTTGGTTCCGCCGATCATGATGGCATAGCCGCCCAGGTCCGTGCCGAGACCCAGGGCTTCCCGTGCATCCAGGTCATCCGGTTCCTGGATTGCCTGTTTCAGGTTTCCCACAATTAATTCGATGCCCAACAGGGCCACCGGTTCCAGTTGCATGAGTTTGTCTTCGGGGATTCCAAAGTAAACCTCCAGGCAATGAGCCACACCATCCAGACCGCCGTCCATGGTGAAATCGCGGGACATGGTACGGGTGTGCTTATAATCAAAAAGCGTGCGTTCCGGGACGATGGCATCATCCACAATCAGCATTTTCTGGTGGGTTTTTGTGTCGGTGATGTTGGCGTATTTTGTCAGGTGGGCGGCAGAACTCGCGGCGAGTTGCGCGCAGACCAGGGGGACGAGATTTTGCCTGGTGTCATCGAGCATCCTGGTGATGGAATCCACGCCCAGGTAATCGTTGATGTCAGGATAGTCATCTTGCAGGGCCAGGCGGCACAGGGCTGCTTTCACCGCGTCAATTCCGCTACCACCACCGACAGATATGACTAACTCCGGCTGTTGCGAACGCAGCGATTCCGCGATACGGTCAACATCCTCTTTGGGGGAATTGGGGCGGGCCCCGGCAATAAGGTCGCCGGCGATTTGAATCCCCGCGGACTGGAGGCTGTTGCGGGTCTGGCGGTGGATCTCCTGTGCCCATTCCTGACCCAGGCCGCTGATGACGACGGAGGCCTTTTGCCCGAGAGGCGATGCATGGCGTCCGAGATGATCAAAACAGTCGAGCCCGAAAATATAATTATCGCCCTTGAATTCCTGCAGGAATTTTGCCGCCCGATCTTTTTTCGCTTTCATGCCTGCCTCCTTGATATGATTTTTATCTTAAGAAGCCCCGCTGGATTTTTCAAAGCAAAGTTTCTCTTTTTTCCAGCGATCCCGTAATGCATTGAGAGCATCTTCTTCGATAGCCTCGCGAATCTGGAGGATGCACTGTTCGAAAAAGTGCAGGTTATGAAGGGTCAGGAGTCGCGCTGCCAGGATTTCGCCGCACTGGTGCAGGTGGCGCAGATAGGCGCGGGAATAGTGGCGGCAGCATTCGCATTGGCAGTTTTCATCCAGAGGACGCGGGTCGGTTTTGTATTTCGCGTTGCGGATATTCAGGCGTCCGCCCGTCACATAGACGCGTCCGTTTCGGGCCACGCGCGTTGGCATGACGCAATCGAACATGTCGATGCCCCGTTCGATGCAATTCAGGAAGTCTTCGGGCGTTCCGACGCCCATGGCGTAGCGTGGTTTGTCTTCGGGCAATTCGGGAATGGATGCTTCGAGAGCGGTAAACATTTCGGCCTTGGTTTCGCCGACGCTCAAGCCGCCGACGGCATATCCCGGCAGATCCAGGTCCACGAGCCGCCTGGCGCATTCGGCACGGAGTTCGGGATAGACGCTTCCCTGAACGATTCCGAAAAGGCTCTGCGCGTCGCGCCGGGTCCAGGCCCTCTTGCAGCGTTCGGCCCAGCGGAGGGTGAGTTCCATGGAGTGGCGGGCCTCTTTTTCGGTAGCGGGGTAAGGGGTGCATTCGTCGAAGGCCATGATTACGTCTGCCCCCAGGTTCTGCTGAATGGCAATGGCCTTTTCGGGAGACAGAAAAGCGCGCGAGCCGTCAATGGGAGAGGTAAACTCGACGCCTTCCTCACTGATTTTGCGCAGTTCGCTCAGCGAAAAAACCTGATAGCCCCCGCTGTCTGTCAGGATAGGACGCTTCCAGTTCATGAAGCCGTGAAGGCCTCCCAGATTGCGCACCACTTCGTCGCCGGGGCGCAGAAAAAGATGATAGGTATTGGCCAGGATCATCTCGAAGCCCAGGGACTCGATCTCGTCCACGGTCATGGCCTTGACGGCGGCGCGCGTGCCCACGGGCATGAAGAAGGGGGTCTGCACTTCGCCATGGGGCAAAGAAAGAACGCCCGTCCGGGCGCTCTTAGATTTATGCTTGATCTCGAATTTCATTATTTTTTCTTGAACACTTCCAGAATATTACAGATATGAATTCCATATATACGAATGATCTGGTTTTCCCTATCCACTTTGTAAACAATCTGAACGAGCGAGGTACTAGTTGAAGGATAGTGGAGAATAAAGAAATCGTTTTCTTTTTTCTCGTATAGTGGTTCGCTATTTAAAGGATATGGCTCTTCGGCCAAAGATACTATCAACTCCAATAACTCGTCACGAATACGACTGTCCCCGATATTTTTGAGTACGCTGGAAGGATGACCGCTTATCAGAGGATTGAGTGGTTTATCGGATTCGTGGAAAACAATTCTGAAAAAACATGCCGCCATTGAAAGCTTGCCTATCTAAGCAAAAGCGCCTTACGGCGTCTGCGGACGGGGAGAGGATTTCTCTACTTGCTAATACGTTTTCGAAGCGTTTCCAGCGATATGGATTTTTCGGTTTGAGATGCTTTGCGCGTTTGCTGCCGGATCGATTCTTTCGCCTCCGCCGACAGAGGAAAAGCATTTTTCTTTTTCCCTTTGTGAATATCTTCAAGCCGCAAGCGATGCAGTGCTTCAGTGATCGCCTCTTCCGCGGCTTCACTCATATTAGCGAAACGGGTGTATTCTTCGATCGGAATAATACAGGCGACTTCTTCTCCGTGATGGCTCACCTTCAGACATCGCCCCTCCCCCACGCGAGAAAGTGAGTCCTTCATGTGTTGTCGAAGTTCGGTGGCCGATATCGTTTCCGCTTGCATCACTTTTCCCATGTTTGCCTCCAAAATGGCGTTGCTATTTTTTTCGCTCCATTGCTTCACTAATCATATTCTACCGTATTGGTGCTATTTTTCCAAAACAACTTTTTCCCAAATCATTCGGATTCATCAAGCATCTTCTGGATGACCCTACTGACCTGGACGGCGTCTTCCAGCGAATACGTCACTTTCTGGTCCGGCTTGATTTTCTGGCTCCAGCGGACGGCAAGATGATGATTCGTGTAATCATATTCCATGCTTGCCGTGTCGGCGTAAGAATTATAGGCAATGTAAATCTGTGAAAGCAAGAAACCATTATCCACGAGATATTCAACGGTGCTGAGGATGCTTTTCGTCTGGTTGGCCACAATGACAAAAACCAGTTGCCCTTTTTCGCAGGGATAGATGTCGAAGGTTTCGATCTTCTTGGTCATCTGTCCCAGCAGGTCGGTTTCCGTTCCGCCATATATGCGATCCCGATTGCTGGCGTGGGCGAGATATGCGAACTTAGCGGGATAGCTGACCAGGATGCCGGTACAGGTTGATATTCCGTAGGTTTCGAGTTTTGCCCCTTTTTCGCTTTTGAGGAATTCGTCCATATCCACTCGGATCGTCAGGCGCTCCGACATTTCGGGGGTTTTGCCGGACTGGGCCAGGCTCATGGTCTGGATATGCTTTCCCAATTGATCCAGATAGAATTTTCGATGCCGGCTGAAATGCTGGGTGCGGACTTCATCTTTGTCGATTTTTGCTACAACGAGCCACTTCGTGTCCATAAAATCAAATGTCTGAAAAGAACTCAGCGCGCGAGCTCCGCGATAATCCGTAATGGTTCGATGGCCTTTTTCCTCTTTGAACTTGGCCTGGATATTTTTATCGCTCAGATGTCTTTTGAGAATGGTCGAGCTGCCGTCGAAATAAGACTCCGTGAGCATATAGCCTTCCTGGTTGACGAGAAAGGTTTCGCCCGTTTGGCCCAGGTAGTCTGTGGACGTAAAGAGGGAGTTCAGTTTATTGATGCCGACTTGCAGGATAAGCCATCCCGTAAGTTTGCCGTCTTCGCGGACCGGTTCGACAAAAAAGGCCGCCGCATCGGTCGAAGGCGTATAATAGAGAAAATCGACAAAGCATCTTTTTGTGGGCTTTTCGCGCAGGCGCCGACTGAGGTTGCAATCCGACTTGGGATCTTGGAACATGTTTTTTTGCAGGTCCGATTCCTTGCGGATCGAGTAGAATACCTGTCCTTCCATGTTCACAAACAAGATGTCGTAGAAGGCAAAATAGTTTTCGATATAATAGCGATTGAAATTATCTCGCAACTTCTCAATATTCACTTTGAGTTCATTTGGTACATTGTCTGTCATGACGGCTTCGGCATACTTCCGGTTAATGCTGAAAAACTCCAATATGGTGGAGTCGCCGGCTGCCTTTCGGGCGAGCTTGTCCATGCGCTTACAGAAGCGATCCAGTTGCTCCATTTTCTCATCCCGAGCATAGTCCAGGCGTATGCATGCCCAGTCAAAGGGCGACTTCTGTGCCAGAGCGTTTGTGGCCAAGGCAAAGAGAATACCCATAACGATGATCGAAATGGTTCTCGTGGATTTTCCAGACTTCATATTTTTCAGTCTTCTTTTCATAAATAAAACTCCATGTCCCACAGCTATGCCCAGCATAGGGATGCGCCTTTCATACTGCAAGCCCATTTGTAATGATCGTCGTTCTTGTCGCTGGAGTAAAATTTTGTTTATGAGAAATATTCCTGAAATTTTACTATTTTTGTTGCAGAAGGATAAATTGTATTCATAATTGATATAGAGCGAAAGCGGTATTCTGGCAATTGTTTCGATCCGCTTGGTTTATCCTGCACGGCATCAGTGCTATCGCAGACAGGGAAAGGGCCTTCTGTTAAAGCGTTCCGTCTTCTTGGGGAAAGAAAGCGGCTTGACGCAGGGAGGCGTAATTTTGCTTAAGACGTATCTTAATGCAGGGCTCGGTCGTCGTACTATCCTTACCATTCTGGCCTGGATATTTATTGTCATACCCGTTTTCGGCAGTGATACTTATAATATTCTGGTACTCCATTCCTATCATGCAGGTTTTACCTGGACCGATTCTGTTCAAGAGGGCATTGAAAGTGTGCTCCATGCGGATCCGCGTTGTGGTGACTGCATCATCGAATACATGGATGCCAAGCGGCATCCTGAAAAGATATTGTTTCCCCATTTCAAGACCCTCTTTGAAAAAAAATTGCACAGTGTTCTGGGGAATCTGGAACTGTTACAAGAAGATCTGCCTCCGGGCAGTATGACGGGAGAGTCCGCCAAGGATGCTTTTCAGGCAGCTACGGATGCCTCCCAACTCAGCCAACTGATGCTGCTTTTTGTTGGGCAGGGACTCAAGACCCTGGAACCTTTGAATCTCCATGAATTCCTGAAAAACATGGAACGTGAAATAGAGCAAATGCTTCCGGCGAAGGTGGAATGTGAATTTAAACTGAAAGATGCGGAGGAAAGCGTCATAAAGGGGGATCCCCGACGATTGCGGGAAGCGCTGCAGAACCTGATCCAGAAAGGCAGCATTTTGGAAGATTTGGTTGAAGATTAAAAAGGGCCAAATTAGGGCTTTCAGGAAAGAAGGGACATGCATCTATCAAAACATCTGCAGAGCAACTGAAAGTGACTCAAATCTGGCCCGAGCAACACCACCTCCACCACCTTAACCCGGCGATAGAGGTATGCATTTTTTGCACACCCTTTTATATTAAAACAATCCATAGACCAAACGCAAGAATAATCAGCCCATAAAAAGGCTTGGGTGCACGACATAAATGGGGGCTCGTTTTTTCTATCAGA
>CAYWYC010000114.1:0-12549 GCA_964462565.1 uncultured Candidatus Sumerlaeota bacterium
TTGCCGGAAGCCCTTTTGCCGGCAAGATGCCGGCGGGACGGGGCCATTTCATTTATAGCGGTATCGCGCGATGGTCCACCAGTAGCGTCCGCAGTAGAGGTAGCCTTTTTCGGGATCCCATCCGAAGCTGGAGGTGGGATGGGTGATGTTGTAGCTGGGGTTATTTTCTTCGTCGCCGGTCATGTAAAAGTCGTGGAGTTTGGTCCAGGTCCGGCAGCCGTCATCCGTGGCGAAAAAACCATCCTGGCTCACGACCATCATTTCCTTCTCGCTGCGTCCAAAATAAGGGCCCCACAACGCGCCGGGAACCTTGGCGCCGCAGAGTTGCCAGGTCTTGCCCTGATCGCGCGAAACGGCCACACCGTCCCGGCAGGTCCAGTAAAAGTTGCCGCCGTAGCGAAAGGGAGTCTTGCCGGTGATGGCAATGTCGGAAACCTTGTCCCAGGTTTTTCCCTGGTCGATGCTTCGATAGATGCCACCTTCTTCATTTTCGGTCTCAGGCTTCCAGGCGACAAAGGTGTTCGTGTCGATCACGCCGGGTTCGCGTGATTGAAAGTCAAGGCGTTTCCAGGTCTGGCCGCCGTCCTTGCTCAGCCAGAGCCAGGCGGGTCCGTGATGTTGCTTGGCGAGGACGACCTTCGGATTTCTCACGGACCAGTCGGCCATGCCCCAGGAATAGCCGTCGTTTTCCGCGCGATTCACGGGCGTCCACGTCTTGCCGCCATCCACTGTCATCGCGCCCGTGGGGAACGGGACGTTTTTTACCTTGACCGTAAAAAGAATCATGCGACCCGTTTCGGGGTCCACATTGGTGCTGAATCCGCCATAGGTGCGGCCCTTGACGTCTGCTTCGGGGATTCTTTCCCAGCTTTCACCATGGTCGGTGCTATGAAAGAGGCCATGCTCCCCATTGGCCGTCAGGTAGAGTTCGCCGCTGCCGGGCAGAACTGCCAGGGTTCCGCAGGGGGGCACGCCTTCTTTCGCGTCGGCATATTCGGCGACACTGGCCTGAATGTTCGGGCTCAGTTCTTCCCATACCATCAGCTCTCCCAGGGGTTTTTGGCCCATCTGTAAGTTTCCACATGCCCCAAGCATCAGGGCCAGGGCCAATATTGAAATATAAGCAGTCGCGCGCATAATTGTTTCCTTTTTGTATTTCCGGCAAGATGGATTTTATAATGGGAGAAATTCGTATAAAATCCAGATGAAAAAAGGCCCGATATCGGGCTTGGGGGACATTGCTGGCTGGATAGATCAGGAATAAAGCAGGCGGTGGCAGGAGGCGCATTCGGTAATGGTTTCGTCGCGCGCCACATCCTGGATTACGCGCGGCAGCAGGTGCATGTGGCATCCGGCACAGTTGCCGCCTTCCACGGGGACCACCGCGTTGCCGGGGTGCTTGGTGTTGAGCCGTTCATAGCGCTGCAAAACAGCGGTTTCCACATCGGCGGCCAGCTTCTCGCGTTGTTCCTTGAGGCGTCCCAGCAGGGCGTTCTTTTCCTTCTCGCGCCCTTCGATGCGTTCGATTTCCCTGTCGCTTTCCCGGCTTCTCAGTTCAAGGCTTTTTTCCTGTTCCGCAATTTCGGAATCCAGTTTTTCTTCCTGCTCCAGGTGCTCCAGTCCCACCTCGTCGGCCAGGGAGATTTTTTCCTGGCGCTCGGAGATTTCCTGGTTCACGGCTTCGTATTCTTTTTGATTTTTTACGTTGGAAAGCTGGGTCTCGAGTTTCACCAGGTCTTGGCGCAGAGCCTCGACATTATGTTCGGACTCGCGGATTTTCAGCTCGAGTTGGCGGCGTTTTTCGCGGGCCGTATCCAGTTTTGCCGTAATGCGCTTCACTTCATCGCGGTGCGCCTTTTTCAGGGCCGGATAGCGCTTCAGTTCCGCCTGCAATTTATGAATTTCAGCGTCCAGTTCCTGGATTTTGAGAAGTTTGTCCAGTTCGGGGTGCATGCAGTTCCTCGGGTCAGGCCTGGTTCAGAGCCGTGCGCACCTTTTTCAACAGGTCATCGAACTCAAAAGGTTTGATCACATAGTATTCGATGCCCGATACGAGTGCTTTCTGGATTTTTTGCTTTTCCGAAAGCCCCGTCAACATGATCACGGGGATAGTGCTCGTCTCGTCCATTTCCTTGAGTTTTGCCAGCGTCTCGAAGCCGTCCATGCCGGGCATCATCACATCGAGGACGATCAGGTCGGGGTTTTCGTCCTTGGCCACGGTCAGAGCGTCAGCGCCGTTGGTGGCCGTAACCAGATCATATCCTTCCGCCTGCAAACCGGTTTTGACAATGAGGAGAACATCCGGTTCGTCATCTACAACAAGTATCTTCGCCATGTTATCACCTTTGGGGTTAATATTGTTCCGTTCCGCCGGACACGATCTGTGTATATCGCGTTTATAAAATACGATGATACCCGTGGGCTGTCAAGCCTATACGAAATCCCCGGCGCGATTCTTTTGTCGGTAATATGGCAGGTCGGCGCTTCGAAGTTTCCCCCGGCGGATCGCGATGGACCAATTCCGGCGTTTGGCAGCGGGCGCGAACGTGGATGATTGTCCCGCGCGGTTGGTCGAATATCAGGATTTGCCAGTAGAAATCTTCTCCTTTTTTGTCCATAATCTCAATGCGGTATTTATCAATAGTAAGCAAAAGGCTCGGCTTTGACAAAAAAAATCGGAGAAACAGATGCGCTTGAAAACGGCCCCCTGCGCGTGATGCTGGATATCCGCGTGTTGCAGGGCGAAGACGCCTGCAAGGGCATGGGCCATTACACGCGCGGAATGGTGGAGGCTCTCTTGCGTCAGGCCGAGGAAGAATCTATCGAATACGCACTGGCCCTTTCGCGGAATTATCCCGATCCCGATCTGCCCATTCCCGATTATGTGCGGGTGATGACAATCAGTGAGCCGCGGCAACACGCGGGATGGACGCAGCGGATTTTTCGCATGACGGGCAGCCTGACGGACTGGTCCTGGGCGCGCATGGCCGATGCCCGCGAACTCCAGGCGATGAGCCGCAGCTTTGGCGCGGATATTCTTCACATTTGCTGTCCCTTGCATGGACCTTTCAATTGGAGTATCGATCCGACCGTGGCCACGGTGGCCACGCTTTACGACCTGATCCCCTATAAATATCGGGAGATGTACCTGGACCAGTGGCCCGACTTTGCGCGGCGACGTTATATGCATCGCCTGGATATGCTGCGGAAGCTGCCCCTGGCTTTTGTTATTTCCCGGGCGGTGGCCGAAGACGCGGAGGAATACCTGAATCTTTCAGAATCACAAATCGCGCTGGCTTATCCGGGCTTGCGTTTTGATCCGGAAGCAAAAAAACCGCCGCCTCTTCCGCAACGTCTGGACGATCCCTTTGTCTTTGCCTTTTATTCGCGAAATCCGTCGAAAAATTCTCAAACGCTGGTGCGTGCCTATGCCGGCCTGCCTGGAGCACTTCGCGGAAAATTTCCGCTGAAACTGGCCTGCCCCGATGATCCGGAAACCCGGACCGAACTCGATGATAAAATTTCTGAAGCGGGCTTGCGGGGCCAGGTGGAAGTATTGGAAGGGCTGGGCGACGCGGAATTGCAGGAGCATTATCGCAAAGCCTCGCTCTTTGTGCTGCCGTCAAAGGCGGAGGGCTTTGGTTTGCCGGCGCTGGAGGCCATGTGTTCCGGCGCGCCGGTTTTGGCGTCGAATATTTCGGTGCTGCGCGAAATATTGGATGACGCGGGATCTTATTTTTCGCCGGATGACAGCGATGAATTGGCGCAAAAGCTGCGTGATCTCCTGGAAAAGCCGGATTTATTGGAAAAAATGGCGGAATCCGGCCTCAAACGAGGCAAGATTTTCAATTGGGATAAGACCGCCCGGGCCATGGCGGCTGACTATCGCAGCCTGGCAAAGGTTTCCTGAAAACGAAACCGGGCCGCAATTAACTGACAAGAATACGTCCCCCTATGATCCGAGAAACAAGACGTGTCTGGCTTTCCTTTCTGGTGCGGGCCATGCTGTGCCTGATCCTGGGGGCCTTGCTGTTTCAGGCAGCTTTCTATTCCATCACCATGGCGCGAAGTTATTTTTCCGATGGACGCCTGAATCACTATATCGAGGCCTTTCGCGTGGAGCGGGTGCTGGCGGGTGCGCGCGGCGAGTCGATCTATGGCGATCAGACCAAATATCCCTACGCTTATATCGCCTATGGCCCCATGATTTATTTTCCAGTCAGCGCCATCCTGCGGGTGCTGCCCCAGCCGGAAACGCGCCTGGAAATGGCCCGGCAGGCTTTGATGGTGGGGCGGACAATATCCATGCTTGCGACGGTCCTCCTGCTGGCGGGGCTCACGGCAATTGCCTGGCATTTCGGCTTGCGGCGGTGGTGGGTACTGATGCCCTTTCTGCTCTTTTTCTGCGCACGACCGATCTATGACATGGCCTATGTTTTTCGGGGCGACATGCCCATGGCCGCGCTGGCGATATGGGCCTGGTTTGCGGCCTTGCGGGGCAAGGGAATACCCTCGGCAATCGCTGCGGCAATCCTGATGGTCCTGGCTTTTCTCTACAAGCCCCCGGCGCTGACATCGGCCTTTCTGCTCGGTTGCTGGCTCCTGGTGGACAAGCAGTTTCTTCGCGCCATTGTGTTTGGAGGAGCTTATTGGATCCTATACGGACTGGTCTGGGTATTGACCAAAATCATGACTCCCGATCAGGCCGGAGAAATTTTCTCCGCCGCCAACACGAGTTCCTTCCTGGAGCGTCTGCATATTCCCGCGCTCTGGGAGTTTTTCGTGGGGCTGGCATCATGGCCGGTGCCGTTGGTTCCCTTTGTGCTTGCTTTGGGGGCCGTCCTGGTTTTGCCCGGAAGAAGCATCCAGCCCGAAAAGGAAACACCAAGACTCACTCCCCTTGTATTCGCTTTCGTGGGCAGCTTTGTCATGGCCGAAATCCTGGTCCTGCGCGTGGGCAGCGGGATTTATTACTACATCGAGACCTACAGCTGGGCCGTGCTTCTGGCCGCGTTTCTGGGGCGGTATATCGTGCAGCATCTCCGGGCCTGCCTCAGCCGCGAAGTCCACGCCTTTCATCGATCCGGATTCGGATGCTATGTGGGGCTTTTGGTCCTGATCATTCTGACATTGTTATTCGCCCACCATACCCGAAGGCTCATCAGCGAACGGGAAAGGCTCGGGTCTATGGAAAGCTGGCCCGAGCGCAACCCCCAACTGGTGCGGGTTCTGAACGCGATAGAGGGTGAGGTGCTGCTCGATGAGGGATACCTGTACTGGTTTACCCAGGCGCCCCCCACGCTCATGAGTCCCCAGGGATATTCCGCCGGGGTTCATGCGGGTGTCTATCCGCCTGATCCGGTGGTGGAGCGCATTCGGAATCATCAGTACGAGGCGATTGTGCTGCGCTATGATGCCCGGCGTAAAGGCATTGGCTATCAGAATCTGGAAACCTACCCGCCGGTGATCAACCAGGCTATCGTGGAACATTACGAGTTGGACGCCTATATCAATCCCTACTACGTCTATCGACCAAAAAACAGGACACCCGTCCCGATGGAGAATGAGTGATGTCTGACGCGGAAAAAGAACTGCCTGCTGCCTTACGCTGGTTGCGGCGTTTGCTGGGGCTGGTTGTGGCCTGTGTGCTGCTCGCGCTTCTTTTTCAGGCGGCCTATTACGCGGTCTTTCTGGTGCAGCGGATCGACCGGGCCGACGAAAACAGCATCGCCGAAAGCCGCCGCGCCGAGAGAGCCGTCAGCCTGGTAAAGGGCGACGGGCTTTGGGGCGATTATTCCAAATGGCCCCATATAGCGGTTGATTACGGGCCACTGGCCTATTATCCCGTTGCCTGGGTATTGCGCCTGACGGGGCTTCCCGATGGAAGATGGGAGCAGGGGCTTCGGGCGCTGATCATCGGGCGTTCCATTTCCTTCATTGCCATGCTGGGGGTTCTGGCCTGGCTGTATTTTATGGGAAGGCATTTGCGCCTGGAGCAATGGTGGTGCCTGATCGCGGTTCTGCTCTTCTTCAATTCGCGCCTGGTTTTCAAGTTTGCCGACGCCTATCGTTCGGACCTGCCCATGGTTTGTTTGGCGCTCTGGGCGTGGTTTCTGGTTTTGCGAGGCCGTGGCAGGTGGAGCGCCATTTTCGGGGCAGTGCTTATGGTCCTGGCCTTTGCCTACAAGCCTCCGGCGCTGGCTTCGGCGGGGCTGCTGGGCCTTTGGCTTGTTTTGGTGCGCGATTGGCGCAGGATGGGATGGTATGGTGGTGTATATGCCGGAGCTTTGGTCTTCCTGAATATTGCCCTCATGGCGGCGGCTTCGGGCAAGTCGGGGGCCATGGAAACCGACGCCATCCATGCCAACATTTACTGGACCGCGCCCTGGGAACACATCCTGCTTCTGTCGCGGCCTTTTATCATGATCCTGCCTTTGGCCGGAGGGGCCTTGAGTCTTTTTCTGCTCCGCAAAAAACGCATCGACGAAATCGAAGCGCCGCTTCGGTCCGTCCGCGCCGCCCAATATGCCTTTGCCGGAGCCTTTCTGCTTGCGGCGCTGATTTCCATGCGACCGGGCAGCAATGTTTATTACTTTCTGGAAAGCTGGTGCTGGGCCTGCTTGCTGACGGTGCTTTGCGCGAAATACGGGTTGGGGCAAATTGCGGACATTTTTCGTCGAAAGACGCCATTCTGGTCGGGCCGGCAAGCCCGGATTATGGTCTGGCTCGTGGTTTTGCTCATTATCTTTGCGGGATACGGCCAACGCACCCGTCGCCTCATCAGTGAGCGTGATCGCCTGCAGGAAGATCCCGGCTGGGCCGCGCGGAATCCCCGGCTTGCCGAAATATTGTCGAACACCTCCGGAGAAATCTTATTGGACCAGGCCCTGCCATGGTGGTTTTCGCAGTCGCCGCCCACGCTCCTGATGGCCCTTGCCTGGTCCACCTCCGTCCAGGCGGGACACCTTTCTCCCGAGCCGCTTATCGAAAAAATCCGCAAGCGCGAATTCGAGCTGATCCTCCTGAACTACGACGCCCGACGTGGCGGCATTCGCTACCAGAACATCGAAACCTTTCCCCCGGCAGTCAACGAGGCCATCGTCGAGAATTATCGAATGGAATATATCGAACCCTATTATCTCTATCGCCCCCTGCAGCCCTGAGAAACGTGTACGAAAAGCAAACCGATTTTTCGCATAAAGGCCATTGCCCCTTGAATCTTTCTTTTCAAGAGCATACAAATGAAGCGGTGCATCAGGAAATATTGGCTGCTCAGGAATGGGAAATATTATGCAATGGGCTGTTATCACAGGCGCGGATCGGGGAATCGGCTATGAGTTTGCCCGGCAATATCTGGCTGATGGCTGGACCCTGTGGGCGAGCAGCCTCGACCCCGAAAAGGCGACGGCTTTGCACGATCTGCGAGCTGAATACCCGGACCGGCTTGAGATATTTCCGCTGGACCTGCGCGATGATGCTTCGATTCAGGCTTGTGCCGAGAAGGCCCGAACTATGGGCCGTGGGCTCGATATTCTGGTCAACAATGCGGGCGGCCTGGTGCATGGGGAAAGCGGAATCGATAAGCTCGACTCCGATAAAATGCTGGAACTCTACCGCGTGAATGTGGTGGGGCCTTTGCTTCTGACGCGCGCGCTGGCTCCGGTGCTGGCTGAAAGTCCGAAGCCCCGCGTCGCTTTTCTTTGCTCACGAATCGGAACCATCCACAGCCATCGAACGCCGCGCGGCTATTCCTACGGCATGACCAAGGCCGCGCTGCACCGCGCGATTCCAGCTGTCGCTGCCGATCTGGCCGGACGGGGGATCAGCGTTGTCGGGCTCGATCCCGGCTGGGTGCTGACGCCAATTACCGATGTTGATCCGCGGGACCGCTATCATATTTCGCCGGAAAAATCGGTTGGGGGAATGAGGCGGGTTCTTTCACATATTCAAGCAGACGAGAGCGGCCGCTTTTTCCGATGGGATGGACGGCCCTGCCGCTGGTACGCCGCGCCAGAGACGCCTTCCGAAATCCAGAAAAAAGGAACTGAAAAAATGACTGACGACAAAAACATCGATAATGCCACCGCCCTGGCTTCGCGAAGGTGGTGCTTTTCCACACTCGGCTGCACCGACCTGAATCTCGAGCAGGTTCTCGAGCTGGCGAAGCGCTTTGGCATTCAGGAAATTGAACTGCGTGCGCTGGAGGAAAATCTGAATCTGCCGCAGTACCTCGAAGAAAAGTTCGGCGATCCCGCAAAGGTTCGGGAACGTTTTGAGAAGGCGGAGGTTCGGCTGACCGTCCTTGATACTTCCTTTCGTCTGGCTGGTTGCGACGATGAACAACGCGAAAATTTCCTCGCCTTTGTCCCCTGGGCCGAGGCGCTCGGCGTGCCCTGGCTGCGTGTTTTTGACGGCGGCAAATATCTGTCCGAAATCGATCCCCAATACATCGAGGAAGCGGCGGCTACCGTCGAATGGTGGCGCGGCGAGCGGGCAAAGAATGGATGGGACTGCGACATGGTTATCGAAACCCATGACTCCCTGCTTTCCAGCGATGCCCTCGAAAAATTCCAGCAGGCCCTCGACGAACCGGCCGCAATACTCTGGGACGCGCACCATCCCTGGTTCAAGGGTGGCGAAAAAAATATCGGCGAAACCTGGTCGCGAATACGTCCCTGGGTCAAGCATGTCCATTTCAAGGACAGCATCCCCGAACCAGCGGGCAACCATCCCTACACTTATCAGCTTCTGGGTGAAGGCGAATTTCCGCTGGGCGAACTGATCGCCCTGCTTGACCGCGACGGCTATGGCGGCGCCATCAGCCTGGAATGGGAACGCAAGTGGCATCCCTATTTGCCGCCGCTGGAAGAAGCCCTCGAATCGCTGGCCAACTTCGTGGCCCGCCATGATGGATAATATCTACAGCATCTCCAAGGAGTCCGCAAAAGATGACACATGAAGCACGCCTTTTTCTCAGCCAGGATGAATGGGAAAAACTATCAGACAAACGCAGCGATCCTTATCTGGACCGCATCGCCGAGAACAACATGCAGGTGCTTGACCTGCTGGAAGAACGCGTTCAGAACATCGGCGTTTACACCACCCATTGGCGATCCGATCCGCCCTGGCGCATTCTGAAGGCGCGCGTATTGCGCCGGACTGCGGCCTGGTATCTCACGCGTGACGAGCAGCACCTGGAGGTATTATCGGACTGCGTGCGTTGGTTTAGCAGTGCCGAGAACTGGCAGGAGAGTTGGGGCAAGCCCATGCTCAATCATTACGGTCTGACCAAGGGCGACATGACCTACTGCCTCACCTTTCTGCTCGATGCTTGCGGAAAATATCTGAGCGACGCCGACCGCACCGCCCTGTGCGACGCTCTGCGGAATCTGGCGCTGGCCCATTATATCGAGGGCTTCGACGCCGGAGAATGGTGGCGGCATTGCGATTTCAACTGGTCGTCGGCAACCCATGCCAACGCCGCCCTGGGTGCACTCTATATCCAGCCCGAAAATCCCGACCTGGCCGCGGAGGTGCGTCGCCGGGCCCATGACGGGCTGGGTTTTGTCATCGACAACTTTCCCATCGGCGGCGGATGGACCGAAGGTCTCATGTATCAGACCACAACCATGGCCCACCTGAGCGATTACGTGATGGCGCTGCATCGTGTGGAAGGCAACGACCTGGGCCTGTCTGAAAATCGCAACTTCATCGACACGCTCGATTACCGGCTCTACATGATGGGTGGCGATGACAAGCCGGTCAACTTTTCCAACTGCAACGAAGGCTCGGGCGAGTATTTCATGCCCCAGGCTTTCTGGTGGGCGAAGCACCTGAACCGTCCCGACTGGATGGCCTTTGAGGAAGCGCACACCAAGGATTTCCATGATTCTCACGGACTTTTTCACGATATCGAAGCCTTCTGGTGTCGGCCGGTGAATCCTGAAAAAGCAGAGGCCAGACTGAAGCCGCTCAAGCATTTCAAGGGCCTCGACTGGATGAAGTGGACCGGCGAGAAAACATGGTTCGCCCTGCGAAGCGGATACAATGGCGGCAACCATAACAACCTCGACCTGGGGCATTTCGTGTTTGGCGCGGGTGAAGATCGATTTCTTTGCGATCCCGGCTATGGCGCGTCGGCCACCAAACAACACAACGCCGCCATCTTTCGCGGGGCGTCCCAGGCCGTAGCCTCTACCGCCGAAATCATCCGGCTCCATCCTGTAGGCAAAGGCGGCTTCTACCTCTGCTGCGACCTGGCTGAGACCTATCCCCACGTCCTGGCGCACTATTACCGCCACGTTCTCCTGATCGACGAGGAAGACCTGCTCGTGATCGACCACGCACTCGCGAAAAAGGGCCACCGCCTGGGCGCGAAGTGGAACCTGCAAACGCGTCTGCCCTTTGAAAAATCCGAATCGGGCGCGACATTCAAGGGCGAGCAGAAAACGCTCCAGCTCCAGTTCCTGACTCCTACCCATGACCAGGCCACGGAAGAAGACGCGGTTGGCAAGGCCGCATTCTGGAGCCTCATGTGGAGCCCCCGCGTCGATCTCCCCAGCCACTGCAGCGCCATGTATTTCAGCCTGAAGCCGAAGGAAGCCCGTTTCGAAAGGCAAAAGGACCTCGCAGTTTTCAATCTGGGCAATCGGGAATTCATCATCGACCTCGCCGAGGCTTGCATGATTCAGCCGCCCCGGGATGTCTCGACCGAAAACGCCCTTGGTATCGGCAGATAGCAGCGCGATAGTCCTGGATTACAGGTCCTTGTTAAAGGTCTGCTTCTGGACATGGCCCAGGGGCGTGATGTAAAAGAACGGAATTTGCTGCCAGCGTTCATCGGAAAACTTATCCAGACCAAAGCGGATATCCTGATGGTCCTGCCGAATGCGAAAACTTCGAAATATACGATCCCACCAGGAGAAGATTGTTCCGTAGTTGCTATCCGTTTCGGGCTGCAGGTGGGAGTGATGGACCCAGTGCATCCAGGGCGTCACGATAAAGCGCCGGATCGGCAGGTCCCATTTTTCCGGCATCCGAATATTGCTGTGGTGAAAGAGGATGACCGGCAGGGCAATGGTCTCATAAAGCAGTATCTGCCACAGGCTCATGCCGATCAGCAACGGTCCCACCAGCAGGCGCAACAAGGTTGACAGCATAATTTCACCGGGATGAAAACGAAAAGCCGTTGAGGCGTCCATTTCCGTATCGGTGTGGTGGGCGCGGTGGAACCGCCAGAGAAACTTAATGCGGTGATTCGCGCGATGCCAGGCGTACATCCATATATCAAAAAGCAGAATGGCGATTATTGTCTCGGCCCAGATCGGCCCATGCACCAGTCCCAGCAGGCCCCAGTTATTGGAATTGGCATAGGCAAACACGGATTGTATGATTCCGCCAAAAATCAGCACCACCAGGACAATGTTCAGGAAGGCGATGCAAAAATGCCGTCCTGAATGCGTGAAGCGGGCTTTTCGCCCCGGGAAATGGGGCGCTTTTTTCTCGATCAGGAAAAGCCCTACAAAAACCAGCGCTCCGGCAATGATTCGAGCAATCAACATGATTCCCATCCCATAATAAGAAATCGGCGTTCCGAGCCTGAAGACCGGGAACGCCGATACCGTATATATATTATTTTCGTGCGAAAGGCCGCTTGCTTTTGTGAAACGGCTCCTTGTCCCTCATGGTCATCCTGCCATCGCTTCTACCGTACCATTCGGACTGTCTGGGTGGTGTCATCATCATCATCACCCTCGGTAAAGGTGATTTCCAGAACCTCGCCATCCTTCACAGTAAGGAGGTCCTGTTGAACAATGGTAACCCATTCATCATCCCCTTTGCCAAAGGCGGATAAGGTATAATCCCCGGAAGCGATATCATCGAGAAACAAAGTGTTAAACGCGCGTAAGTAACGTTCATACTGGTTAAGCAGCACAATTATATCAAAGTCTGTCTCGTTATAGAAATGGATCGATGCATTGCCATCGGGAATAATCTGGCCCGAGTCGTCATCCCCATCACCCACGCCTGTCGAATTATCCCCATCCATGCACGCTACCATCGAAAGCCCCATGCACAGGACCAGGATTGCCGGCACAAAGAAATACCATTTTTTCAAAATCTTTACGTTTCCCATTTTCCCCCTCCTTGATTAATAGCAGCCATAAAGATGCCCGTGAAGGCTCTGGATGCCACCCTTTTTTGCGAGAAATAAGTCTTCTAAACACCCAAGAGAGATAACTCAGGTACGATAAATAATATTGATCATGCTTAAATGGGTGTCAAGCAAAATATGTTCGCCCGCGGCCCAGATGTTCCTGCGCGGTTTGCCTTTCGAACCCCTTTTTGTTGAGAAAAACGGGGCGATTGATCCTAAGTCCTTATCCGCCAGTCGCTTCACGCGTTTGCCCTTCGGTCATCTTTTCTATGAAATGATCAAGAGCCTGCTGGTTCATTTCATAGCGGATAACCATTACCTCGTTGGTAATGGATTCAACCGGAAGGGCCAAATTTTGATACTGAAAAATGAGATGCTTCAGCTGTCTCTGG
>CAYWYC010000115.1:0-12545 GCA_964462565.1 uncultured Candidatus Sumerlaeota bacterium
AAGATGAAAAAGTTTTTGCATTACTCATAAAAGCTTTTGATTCGTTGCTTCAGATTAACTCAGCCCCCATTTATGTCGTGCACTCGTTTTGGCTGGCTTTCACAAAAATTTTGCTTCAGCCCTCTTTATTGGCTATAATAAGAAGACATCGGGGGAGCCGGTCTGGGATTGACCGGTTTTGAGGAAGCAGGTTTTTCATGTTTGAAAATCAGAATATAGATACACCTGACAAGGGACAGGTGGTGCACCAAGCATGGTGGCAATTTCGGCTTCGCCGCTTTTTGCGCATGGCCTTGCCCCTGGTCTTTGTGCTGGGGATTATCCTGCCGGTTTTTGCGGCAGGGCTTCGCTGTGATGTGTGCCGGACTCAGATTAACGGGCAGTATTACTCCATCGGCAGCAAGAAAGTCTGCACACGCTGCTACAGCCGCTATTCCAAATGTCCCGGTTGCGGGATACCGGTACGGTCGAGTTCCTACCGGCACCAGGGCCAGCGGGTATGCCTGGATTGCGCACGTCGTGCGGGGCGTTGCCGGCGTTGCGGCGATGTTTTGCTTGGGCGGTATTACACGGACCAGAGCGGCGATTTACGCTATTGCGCCAGCTGCTATGACAACAAGCCCCACTGCCGCCATTGTGACCTGCCCAAGCGACGGATGCGCAAGGTGGACGGCCTTTGGATTTGCCAGGATTGCGAAAAAGAGGCGAAGCATTGTGCCGGTTGCGGTCAGCCGGTTGTGGGAAGCTACTATACGATTCCCCATGTGCCCGGTGAGTTTTGCCGCACATGCATGGAGGAGCGCCCCCGTTGCGGGTTCTGCAGCCGCCCGATCGTGCAGGAGGGGACGGGACGCCGGCTTGCGGATGGACGAATCACCTGTGTGGCCTGTGCTTCCACGGCGGTGACGGATCTGGACGAGGCGGTGGACCTGCTGGCGGAGACGGTGGATTTTCTGGAGCGGGTCTATGGCATGCAGGCGGATGTGGCCTTTGATTTTGCCCTGGTGGATAATAACGATATCGCTTTTGTCATGGATCATGAGAATGACGGAACCCTGGCGGAGTTGGGCATTTTCAGCCAGCGGCTGACCTCTTTCAGTCCGCGTCCGGTGATCCTGATTATCTCGGACTTGCCGAAGTCGGCCTTTCTGGAAACGGCAGCGCACGAGTATGCCCATCTCTGGCAGATGACGCGGAACCCCGACCTGGAAGACATGGAGATGATCGAAGGTTTTGCCCAGTGGACGGCGGCGAAGTGGCTGAAGTATAAGCGCTATTATTCAGAACACGCGGCCATTGAAACGCGGAGCGACCCGCTTTATGGCAAGGGCTATCAGAAGATGAAGAATTTTGAGCATCGCTATGGATACAAGGGGGTCTTGCGGCTGGTAGTGTCCAAAGATCGCAAGGATAGACCGATGGGGAAATCAGCGAGCACGTCTGCCCTGCTCAAGCCCTTGTCGGAACTCCTGCCGGCGATGACCTTTCAGGGCAAGTATGACTTTTTAAAGGACGCCATGGTCCTGGACAATGTGATGTTGCGTCGGCGATTCGCGGAGTTGGAAAAGGCGACTGCCGAGGCCAAAAAGAAAGCGGCCGAAGCGGAAAACGCAACAACCGAGCCTCGCGCCCTGCAAGCCACTCCGCCGGGTGAAAAGCGCCATGAACTTGTCGCGCCATGAAAGTCCAAGGTCTGGGGCTCAGAACATGACTGATCTCAGGGCTTGGAGAAATTCCTGCTGGAACCGGTCGGGGCTGAAGCGCATCGCGTTTTCGCGAATATCTTTGGAATCGAAATCTTCGGGACGATATTGTTTTAATTTTTCAATCAGCGCTTCGGGCGTCTGGCTGGAGAAGTGGAGGCCCGTCTTGCCGTCGATAATCGTCTCGGCCAATCCCCCGCTTCCATAGCCGATAACGGGGCATCCGCAGGCCTGTGCTTCGAGCGGTGTAATCCCGAAATCCTCTTCCGCCACAAAGACAAAACCCCGCGCCCGGCGATAGAATTGGCGCAGTTCGTCCTCTTCGAGCCACTGGTGCAACTCGATTGTGGGACCGGCCATCTTTTGCAGTCGCGCCAGTTCTGGCCCCTTGCCCACCACCTTCAGGCGCAGGCCCAGCTTGTTAAAGGCCTCCACGGCCACATCGATCTTTTTGTAGGGCGTCGCCGCGCAGACGATCAGGAAAAAATCGTCCCGCTCCGTTTCGGGATCGGGTGTGTAGAAATCGGTATTCACAGCGGGATAGACGACATCCGCTTTGCGCGCGTAAACACGTTCGATGCGCCGGGAGATGAAGTGGGAGATTCCCACAAAGGCCGTGGGGCGGGATGCGGTTTCGCGGTCCCAGCGGCGCATGCGATCGAGCAGTTTCTTGCGCAGCCAGGCCTTGGGCCCTTTTTCGTTGCCAAAGTAGCGGTCGGCCTGGTCATACAGATATCGCGCCGGGCTCAGGCAATAGCACAGGTGCGGGATGCCTTCCGGCACAAGAGCCGCCTTTACGGCGCAATGGCTGATGGACACGACCAGATCATAGCCTCGCAGATCCATGCGGTCCACGGCCCAGGGAAAGAGCGGAAGCAGGTGGCGGTACCAGCGCCGGGTAAAGGGCAACTTTTGCAGGGGAGAGGGATGAATGGGATGGGCGTTTATTTTTTCGCTCATGCGGTCGGGCTCGTAGAAAAGCGTATGGATATGAGCGGTGGGCCATATATCGCAGAGGTCCTCAAGCACATGCTCGCCCCCACGCATGCCGTTCAGCCAGTCATGCACCAGCGCCACGCGAAGTTTGCGGATGTCTTTCATGATGGCTGTGGTCCGCCTTTTGCGGAATCGGAGATTTCAAAGTCGCCAAACTCACGATACACCTTCACCGTCTCTTCAGCGGCCCGTTCCCAGCTCATGTTTTGGGTTCTCTCCCGGCCCCGGCGAACCATTTCCTCATAAATATCGTCGCCTTTTTGAATCTTCTTCACGGCGCTGATCAGAGATGCGTCGATCTCAGGATCGAAGTACATGGCCGCCTTGCCTCCCGCTTCGCGCGTTGCCGGGCGATCCGAAACCAGCGTCGGGGCGCCCATGGCCTGGGCCTCCACCACCGGCAGGCCGTAACCCTCTTCGAGCGACGGAAAAATCAAGGCCTCGGCTCCGGCGTACATGAGCGGCATTTCCCGTTGGGGAATATGGGGCAGGCAGTGCAGGACGTTTTTCTTTGTGATTTTTGAAGCCATTTCGATTACCGGCGGCATGCCCTTTTCGCCAAGCCCGCAAATCACCAGATGCGGCGCAATCTGCCCCTTGGCCATCAGGGGCAACAAAGTCCGAATGACAAAGGCGTGGTTTTTGTGGGGCAGCGAATTGCCCACCATCAGGAAATACCTGTCAGGCAACATGTAACGCTTCCGCCATTCGCGACATTCCTCATCTGTCGGCTCCGCGTTCAGGTAGAGCGGGGCGATGCCATAAGAAATCTTGCGCAGGATATGGGCGTTCTTCGAGAAATAGGGCATTTCCCGGCCCAACCTGTCGCGCGTGGCGTCGGAGCCGGTGATCACGCGGAGTTTTTCGGGGGGGCGATTCTCCAACTGCTTCAGGAAAAAGCGCATGTACTTCCGCTTCATCCAGGAGGGCGAATCCAGGTGGATAAGGTCGTGAATCGTCACCACCAGCGGCAACTCCGACGGCCACCGCAGGGGAAAGTTATAGTGCGGCGAATGATAAAGCCCCCACTCGGGTAGAATGCGCGGTGGGGCGATCTGTTCGAGAATGCTGTACACAGCCCGGTTGAAAGAGGCCGTTTCCCATTGGGGATGGAGATCCGCTGCCGCTTTGGCAAAACGTTCCGGCCCCAGGCAGGTGAGGGGTGGCGGCGCATCTATTCGCGCCATTGCATTGCAGAGTCCCCGTATATAACTGCCGATGCCCGAATGCCGCCACATGCGTACATCGAGCGCGACGCGCTGGGTGCGGTTCGGGTCGTAATAGACACTGCGTCTGGCCATCCGGATCAATCTCCCTCCCAACCGGACAGGCCGCCCGAATGGCGGATCTGGAGGATCGCCGGAAGCAGGATAAGAGTCGCGACGGCCATGGAGACCACGGCGATCAGCAGGACCGACGCCATCTCACGCAAGGGCTGAAAGCGCACCTGCAAGAGGCAACCCAAACCCAGCACCAGCGAGATGCAGGAAATGATGATGGGACGTCCACCCGTACGCACCACCTGGCGGAGTGTTGCGTATTCGCGATCATAGAGGCGCTGGATAAAGAGAATCGACTGGCTGACCGACAAGCCGACCACCACCGGCAGCACCAGCATGCTGTACAGGCTGATGGGAGAGCCCGTTATGGACATAAGCCCCAGCGTCCAGAACACGGCGCAGAATGCCGGAATCGAAGCCAGCAGGGGATCCCAAAGCGCCCACCGGAAATGGGGCACCAGGCAAATGACCAGGGAGAGCAGGGCCAGAAAAACCATGAGCGCCAGACTGTAGATGACCGTCTCCGCCACTTTCTGGTTTTGCAGGATCTCCCCGCGGATATATACGGAATAATCAGGCATTTGCTTCTGGAGCGCCTGGCGAAACGCGTCGAGTCCAGCCGGTTCGAGTAGTTTCGACTCACGCAAGGGAAATACTTGGGTCAGGACGCGGTAGCTGTGCCCGCTTCGCACGATCATGCGCTGGGCCAGGGGAAACACCTCCGGTTCCCGGTGTTCGCTGATGTCGATGATCGGTGTATAGCGGATATACCCCTTGAGTTGACGCAGCACCTGAATAAAGGGGCGGAAATGGTTCCGGTCCAGGTCGCGCACTTCTGCCACATAGGTCAGTGATCGGTCGATGGCATATAAATCGAGTTTATCGATCTCCGTGCGTATCAGGCTTTGCAGGACGGCTCCGGGCATCACCGCGCTGAGAGACTTGACCGCGCCAAAGGGTTCTTCATCGGCAATGTCCAGCAGGTTATGATAAAGGATGTCGTTATAGGCCAGGGCTTCCTGCAGGCTGTTGCCCTCTATCATTATCGTGATCGGGCTTTTTTTATAAGGCAACTTCGGCGCTTTGCGTTTCGAAAATTCCTGCTCCATCGTCTGCGCCGCCGTCATGTCCAGTCCAATATCCTGGTTGACCTCGATGGATCGCGCGTGGTAGCCCAGATACACCGTCAGCAGCAGTCCGATAGACAGGGCCGTTCGCGGTGATCCGACCACGGCATAGCTGAGATTACCCAAACCAAAGTCAAAGGTTTCGAGCGGCTGGACTTTACCGCGCGCCAGCCAGCTCTTGATCGCGGCCATGGGCGGAAGCATGATCAAAGCGGCCAGCGCCATCGAAATACTCCCCAGGGTTCCCACCAGCGCGAACTGGCGCAGTTCACGAAAAGGGCTCAGGAATAGTGAAAGAAAGATCAGGCACGTGACCAGCGTCGCCACGAAAATCCCCCGACCCGATTCCGCGTAAGCCGCGCCCAGTGCCGGATAATAGCGTCGCTCCAGGTAGAGTTCCTCGGTAAAGCGGTGATAAATCTGGATCACAAATTCCACCCCCAGCGCGATCAACACAAAGGGCAGGATGCCCGATATCAGCCCGAGCCGGTCCGTAAAAAGCGATACCATTCCGTATGTCCAGAACCAACCCACCAGCGGCGGCAGAAAGACCAGGATCAGCGATTCCATCTTGCGGAATGCCAAAATCATCAGCAGCAGCAGGCAAATTCCGAGAATCAGGGTCACGCGGAAAATATCTTTGCGAAAGCCTTCCCCCATCTTGGCCGTATCGAGGTGCCGGCCGTAAAAATGGACACGCACCGGCGATACCACGTCGCCATGGCGGTCGCGAAAAGCCGTAACCGTATTTTCCAAAAAGTCTTCGAAATGATCGCAGAAATATATTTCGCTCGATGATTGGGTAGGATAAAGAACCATCATGATCGTATCCGGCGTATTCTGCATGATGGCGGCATGGGGCATGGTATGGGGAAAATTGCCGGGTTCCGTCTGGCCCCGTTTGCCTAGCGCATCCAAAATCCCAAAGGGATCTTCTGCCACGGCATCCAGGCTTTCCTGGCTGAGCCCCCCGCTTAATTCAATCTGCTCGTCCACCATCTGGAGCGTGTTGATCAAACCATCGGCCGGATCGACTGCCTTTTGCAGCCGCTGAAAATCGCGCGGGCGAAGGCGCGTCAGAATTTCAGAATAATCAATGGACGCATCTTCATGCCTTTCTTCCACCAGCACCAGACGGCTGACATACATATCGTCCTGAAAGGCAGACCGGAAAAAGCCGACGATCAATTCCCTTTCTTCCGCCGTAAATGCATCCTCATCCCGTTTTTGTATCTGCACCGTTACGGGGGAATGGGGTGGAAAGACGAGCCCCACCGGCGACCAGACTTCTTCTTCTTCCATGTCGGGCTGCACATTCACCCGCAGGCTGCTGGAATATTCCATCTGAAAAATACGATGAGCACTCAGGATTGTCAGCAGCACCACGATAAACATGATCAGTGCCGGATGGCGATAAAGCATGACCGCCAGAGCCTGCAGGAAGCGCCGTCGCAGCGATATCTTGTGCGGGGGATTTGTCTTTTGCTCAGGAGGCATCATGGAATCCTGCGTCTTGGCATTGCCGACCATGGATTTTTGTGGAAAGTGAGCCGGAAGTCAAACCCTATCGCGCCCGCGCCAATTCCGTTTTCTCACGTTCCAGCCGGTCATGTTTTGATACGGCCGCCGTCGGACCGCTCAGGCCGGGCCGTGTCGGATAAGCCACGCGCTGGTGAAAGCGGCCCAGCAGGGTCTTTACGAAAGACTGCTGGATCAGATACAGGTCACGCAGGGTCAGGTCGCACTCGTCAAACTGCCCGTCGTTGAATTTATCCGTTACCGACTTGCGCACGCACAGGGACAGCTCGTGTTCGTTGATCGAGGTTGAGGTGAAGCGGCTGGTCACCGTCGCCTCCACCGTGTCCGCCAGCATGACGATGGCCGTTTCAATAAATTGCGGACGCGGTCCCGGATAGCGGAAATCCGATTCCCGCACGGGATCGGTGCTCTGGGAGTTTTCAAAACGTTTCAGCGCTTCATGATAAAAGAATGAAATGACCGTTGTGCCGTGGTGCTGGGGAATAAAATCGATGACACGGTCGGGCAGTTTGTGCTTGCGCGCCAGCTCGATCCCCATCTTTACATGGTTCTTGATGATCATGGCGCTCATATAGGGCGAGACCTTGCTGTGCAGGCTCTTTTCGGAGAGGGAAACCTGGTTTTCGCCGAAGTAGGTGGGCTTGAGAGTCTTGCCCACGTCGTGATAGTAGGCCCCCGCGCGCACAAGCAGGTAGTTGGCGCCAATGGCTCGTGCCGCCGCTTCGGCCAGTTTGCACACATTCAGGCTGTGCTGATAAGAGCCGGGGGCCTTTTCTTCCAGGTCCTTCAAAAGCGGATGATCCAGACCCGTCAGTTCCAGCAGGCGAATATCGGTGACTACGCTGAACATGCTTTCGAAAATCACCAGCGCCGGCATGGCAATCACGCCGCAAACCAGGCCGCCGCCCAGGGCGTAGAGCACAAAGTCCTCCCGAAAGACGCTCGGGTTATCGATCAGGGTAATCACCAGCGCCGTTACCGCGTTGACGATCCCCACCACCACGCTGGCACGCAGCACTTCCTTGCGCTCCTTGGCCGTGGTCAATACGCTTACGGCGGAGTACCCCCCCAGCAGCGATACCAGAAAAATGCGGAAGTCCAGACCCGTTTGCACGGCAAAGGCCAATGCCCCCACCGTAACCAGCAGGATGGCCGATCGCGCGTCCAACAGGATCACCGTGATCATTCCGATAATACCCGCCGGGAAAAGATAGCCCGCCGCATCGGTATTCCGCGCGATTTCCATGGCGATTCGGCCCAGGCCCAGCGCCATCAGAATCGGCAGCGAAATCAGAAAAACATTACTGGTCGTGAAGGGCATGTCCTTGAAGGCCCGAAAATAAACCATCACCATGGAACACAGAATAAAGAGATAAGCCAGGCTGGCCCCCAGGCGAACCAGCGCCGTTTTTCGGTAGGCATCCTGCATTCGGCTCAGTAATGCCAGTTGCTCCTGCTGCAGATTAGCCCCTTCCTCCAGGACCACATCGCCTTTTTCGTAGTGAACAATGGCGCGCTCAGGCGGGTTATTCCGCAACTTGCGAATGGCCTTCTCGCGGTTTTCGTCGGTCAGGTTCGGTCGGTGGACGATATTGGGTCGGGCATAGGCTTTCAGCAGTTTCACGATCAAAGATCGATCGCGCGGCGATGCCAGATATTCCAGATCGCCGCCGGGGCCGAACTCCTGGTTCAATTCCTGGCCCAGGTTCGATAAATCAATCAACTCCTGGGGCGTCCGTGAAAAATTCAGCGATTCCACCCGGCCATTCTGGTAATGCTCCTTATACAGATTCAGATCGCGCACAATGCCCCGATCCGCATAGGCATATTCAAAGACCGATTCGATGGTTTCCCGGAATTCGGAGGGATCGTCCATTTTGGCGTAAAGTTCTGACAGGTCTCCGGCATCAAAACGGACGCGGTGCTCCGATTCCGCGTAATTGGCCAGGATGTCCGCCCACTTCTGCGCGAGTATTTCCTTATTGCGGACCCGAATATTTTCGCCTTCCGCTATGAGCGACCGAATCTGGCTCTTCGCCAGGCTCAGTGCCTCAGGATTGTATTGATAATAATGGGGGAATCGCGCCTTCTCTTCCTGGATTTCTTCCGAAAGCACCGACTCATCAACCACCGAAAAAGAAACCTTGGCGCGGATGTCTTCGTTCAGTATTTCATTGCTTTCCAGAGATGGGGCCTCGGGAAATGGGTCGGGAGAAACCAGAAACAGCCCACAGGCCAGGACTGCCGCGATGGCGATCCAGCGGCCAAAGCGATTGAAGAAGCGCAAGGTACGGCTCGCGTCCGGTTGAACGGCACCCACGTTGGAAAGATCGCGGCTGCGATTGCGCACACCACTCCCCGTGGGGCTTCCCTTCGGAGCCGGTCGGCTTTCCTTGGTTCCATTGCCCGTTTTCGGGCGACTTTTATTAGTTCCAGACGCCATGCGTCATTCTCCCAGCGTTCCTTGGAATGCTGATCCCGCCAGATTCTCGTCGGCTTTTATGAACGTTCATCGCCCCGCCGATTGCTGCTGTTACGATCCGAATGCCCTCCGCGTCGATTGGCATAGTTCTCATAAGCATGCACGATCCTCTGGACCAGATCGTGACGCACTACGTCCCGCTTTGAAAAATGAATAAAGCGAATTCCTTCGATATTCTTCAAAACCTTTTCCACCTGGATCAAGCCACTCTGCGTACCCGCAGGCAGGTCGATCTGGGTGACGTCACCCGTGACCACCGCCTTCGATTCCATCCCCAGCCGCGTCAGAAACATCTTCATCTGTGGGGCCGTCGTGTTCTGGCCTTCATCGAGTATCACGAAGGAATCATTCAGGGTACGCCCCCGCATGAAAGCCAGGGGCGCAATCTCGATAATCCCGGTTTCCAGGTAACTCTTTACCTTTTCCGGCTCCATCATATCGTAAAGCGCGTCATACAGCGGACGCACAAAGGGGTCGAACTTGGCGGCAATGTCGCCGGGCAGAAAGCCCAGGCGTTCGCCCGCCTCCACGGCAGGCCGGCAGAGAATAATCCGGCGGACCAGGCCTTCCATCAGCGACCAGACCGCCATCGCCACGGCCAAATAGGTCTTGCCTGTTCCTGCCGGTCCCACCGCAAAAACCACATCGTTCTTGCGGATCGCGTCCAGGTAGCTTTTCTGCCCCTTGGTCATGGGCGCTACCTGCCGGTTTTTGTTAGGCAGCGGAATCTGGTCCAGGAAAACATTCGCCATCCCCGGCTTGTCCTGGGCCGATGTGGCCGCGCGAATGGCCAGTTGGAACTGCTGCTCCGACAGGGGTTGGCCCGTCTTGCGCTGCACAATCAGCAGATCCTGAATCACGTCCACGGCATTCTCCACGGCATCGGGACTGCCCGAAATGAGGAGTTCATTGCCACGCGGCAGGATTTCCGCCTGAAGGCCATTCTGCAGGCGGCGCAGTTTATGATCGTTACGACCGCAAAAGGCCAGGATTTCCTCCCGGTCCAAAACGATCGTCTGTTCTGTCGTCTGATCTACCAAATCGTTCCATCCTCAAAAATCAAGGTTTCGGTCCTTCCCGCAATAAAAGGGAACAGGAGAGTGTCCCGTTCCCGCGGCATCCAATAAGGAAGAACATGAGAAAATTTTACGCCCCTCTTCGCCACACTGTCAAGGGGGAAAAGCCTATCGCGCCAAGGCTGTCAAGCAGCATGGCATGGCGGGTTTTTGCCGGTGCATCAGGAGCGATCTCCGCCAAAGCAAATCTCCCGAAAAAAGCAAGACCGGCACATGGAAGTATTCCGTGTCATTGGAAAATTCTCGAGCAGGGCCCGGTTCTCTTCCGGATTCGAATCCAGCAGGCCCTTCATGTTATCCATGGAGGTCAGGATCATGTCCTGCACATCAATCAGGTCTTCCGGCAGGGGCTTATGTTCTTCCACGATGTTTTCGTCCAGGTAAAAAGCGACGAGGCGCTGATTTTCCAGGGGAACCCGCCACTGGGGATGCATGGCCGCAAAGAGGGCGTAGCCCATCAGCTGCCGCCGGGTGTCAGCAGTCTGGCGTCCCGTTTTCCAGTCGTATATCGTGGTGATTCCGCCGGATCGCGTCGCCAGGTCCAGCTTGACAAAAAAGGGAAAGCCGCCCACCTCCAACTGCTCCAGCTGCTCCATGCTCAACCAGGCATCGGCGGGCAGGCCGGCCAGTTCGTCGAAAATCTCCGATTCCATGAAATTGCCCAGACAACGAAACGCCTTGTCCCGGGCTTCCAGGCGCTGATTCTTGGTGATCTCCACGCCATAATAGTGCTCATAAAGATTCAGGTTATACTTCGGCTTCCAGCGCCATTTTTTGTCAACCGACTGCATCCATTCCTTGTTCATCCAGGCCCGCAGCTGCTTCTGATAGTTTTCCAGGCTGTTCAACTCGCGGTTGCGCAAGTCGCCGATAATCCGTTCGATCATGCGATGGACCAGGTCGCCCAGCCACATGGGCAGATTGGTCATTTTTTTCAGGCGATAGGCCAGCCGGGCATCGTCGGGCGCGTCGCGCAGCCAGCCGTTCCAGTAACCATAGTATTGCCAATAGTATTGGCGCAGGCAGGCCGACTGCGTCATGTTTTCCCAGGCGCGGAAGGTATATCGCAGGGGTACGGAGCCGTCGCCGCCGTCCCTGGGCCAGGCTTCAATACTGGAGCACTTCGCCGGATCCCAGCCGGCAGGCAGCTGGTTCGGATGCAGAAAAGTCTTATGCCGGGAAAAGGACCAGGAAAAGTCATTACGGATTTCTGCCATAGCAGTCTCTCCGATATCAAAAAAATATTGAGATTTGCAATTCTGGCTCTCAATCTATCGCAATCACACTCGCAATCGCAATCGAAAACCAGTCTGGCCGATTTACCTTGGAATCCCTGAACCCGGATAAACCCAAAGGCCGCACCGGGTTTTTCGTCTCCCAAATTGTGAATCTGTTATCAGCCTGCTTCAGCAGGCTCTTCTTTGCCCCCGGCTTTAGCCGAAGAGAAAGAGGACCCTACATAAAAATGAGCGCGCTTTAGCGTGCTTTTTGCAAGAAATATATTCAAAACGCAAATACCGATAAAACCCCGGATTTTCCTTGCAGCGTCTGGGACCCAAAGTGCTTAAAAGAAAATAGACGGAAAGATTCGAAAACCCTGGGCTTCGAGTCTTTCCGCCTATACTGCAATGCTTTGTAATCTTGCTTCAGCTCTTGTCTTCGGCCTTGGCAAATTTGGCGAAACGTTTTTTGAACTTCTCCACGCGGCCTGCCGTATCGATAAAGGTCTGCTTATCGGTAAAGAAGGGGTGGCAGTTCGAGCAGGTTTCGAGCACGATGGCGGGATATTCCTTGCCTTCGAACTCTTCCATTTTGCCGTCCTGTTTGGTGGTGCTCACCAGGCGTCGATTACCACAGGAAGCGCAACGATAAAGAGCCATGCCCAGAGTGGGGTGGATGCCTTTTTTCATGATGATCCGTCTCCTGAATCTGAAGTGTCGAAAGGCGGCTGTTTCCGCTCCTTCGCGATAAAATGCTGCAGCGCTGAAAACATTCTGCTTATGGCACTACAACACACTATACCACCCGGCCACGCCAGGCGTAGAGAATGAATATGCCCCATATCTCCCATACTGTCAAGCCAAAATCTGGATTTTTCCAAAAGCGTGAATGCAACACGCACTCGCAATCGAGCCCTGCCAATAATATCCGAGCATGTTTTTGCTTATCCCCTTGCCCCACTGCCACCAGGATGGTGGCGGTACGTATCGCCGGCATCTTGCCGGCAGAAATGCTTCGGGCCGAATTACCAATATTAACGTTGGCTTTTTTCTTCTGCGGCAGGGATACCAATAATATTGGAGCATGTTTTATTCGGGATAAGGCTCTCCACTGCCACCAGG
>CAYWYC010000116.1:0-12518 GCA_964462565.1 uncultured Candidatus Sumerlaeota bacterium
ACCAATAATATTGGAGCATGTTTTATTCGGGATAAGGCTCTCCACTGCCACCAGGGTGGTGGCGGTACGTTAAGCGAATACAACTCAACCGTGTTCCCGGTACCAGCTTTTCTTGGTGAGTTTTTTCAGTTTTTTCCGGTATTTTTCGTCGTCGTAATCTTCACCCTTGCCGATGGCAAAAAGTTGGTCGACCAGGACGGAGCCAATCGCATGAATGGCTTCGTGACGGCTCAGGCCTTCCCCCATCAACTGTTCGATCTTTGCGGCAACCGGAAATTCGTCACCCAGCGCTGCCTGTTGCTCCACTGTCGTATGGATCGTGGCATGCAACATCAGGTTCGGCATATCTGTGTCATCGATAAGCATGTGGTACTCCAATACGGCATCGATTGCCTCGCCCTCATCCACATTGTCCCATACTTTCGGGTCCTGCGCTTCGTTTGCGTCATAATATTCCATTTTGGCTGCCCAACCTTTCGTTATTATGTCCGCACCTGACGGCCTGCTTCCTGGCTATAGTGATAGGGTTCAATATGAACCAGCAGATTCACGGGATAGTCTTTCAATTGTTCATTGAGATGGTCCTCGATGTGCTCGGTCAGGTCGTGGGATTTCTGGACGGTCATTTTGGGATCGACCAGCACATGACATTCCAGGTAGATTTCACGCCCCACGCGCCTCCCTTTATATGCATGCCAGGAATCGACTTCTTTTTCCTTCTTCAATATATTAGATAGCACATCGTAAAACTTGCTGTCCACACTGGCATCGGTGAGTTGGCGGATGGCATCGTGGAGGATTCTCCCCCCGGCGAATACAACCATGGCGCCGACGATGATGCCGGCAATGTGGTCGCCGTATTTCCAGCCCCAGGCGTTCATGGCAAGGCCGGCCAAAACGGCCACGGATGACAGGGAGTCGGTGCGGTGATGCCAGGCATTAGCCAGACCGGCGCTGCTATTGGCGCGAAGGGCGATCCTTCGTGTGATCCAGAAGAGCGCTTCCTTGGTCAGGAGCGACACAATTGTAACCACAAAGGCAATCTTGCCGATTTCCCGGGTATGCGGAAGGCTGAGCGATTCGCCCGACTTCCAGATAAGCCCGAGTCCCACGCCCACCAACATCAGGGAAACCCCCATGGCAGCGAGCGTTTCGAACTTGCCATGGCCATAGGGGTGGTCGGCATCGGCCGGACGCTCCGCCGCCATAATGCCCAAAATGACGATTACATCGCTGATCAGATCGCTCAGGGAGTGAAAACCGTCGGCGACAACGGCGATGGAACCGGAAAAATAGCCCGCAAAAATCTTGGTCGCGCTGAGCAGCACATTCGCCAGCGCCCCATACCAGGTGATGCGAACCAGGGGATTGGGTTTTTTATTATCCATAACAGCGCTTCGGCATTTTCCATTTGCTAATGAGGCGTTGTGCTTATCCAAAAGACCCAGGTTCTATGCCTGTCCATCGGATTGCACGGCCTGTGCAATGCCCTTGATTTCCTTCAGCAGTTGGGGAAGCGATTCTATCGCCAGCGAATTGGGTCCATCGCAGAGCGCGCAGTCGGGGTTTTCGTGGGTCTCCAGAAAAAGCGCATCCACGCCCACGGCCACCGCCGCCCGCGCCAATGGCCCGGCAAAGCGTCGGTCGCCACCGGAGGCCGTTCCAGCGCCGCCGGGGAGTTGGACGGAATGGGTTGCGTCGAAGACAACCGGATAACCGAGCTCGCGCATGATCATCAGCCCCCGCATATCGACCACCAGATTATTGTAGCCAAAGGAAGCGCCCCGTTCGGTCAGGGAGATCTGCTTGTTTCCGGTGGATTCGATCTTGCCGATAACCTGCGACATGTCGCGGGGCGCCAGGAACTGGCCTTTTTTCACGTTGACGGGTTTGTCTGTTTCGGCCACAGCGACGACAAAATCGGTCTGGCGGCATAAAAAGGCCGGAATCTGGATGAAATCAACGGCGGCGGCCACCTTTTCCACGTCCGACTGGCGGTGGACGTCGGTAAGCACGGGGAGTCCGGTCTCGGCACGGACGGCAGCCAGCGCATCGAGTCCGGCGTCTATCCCGGGGCCGCGATAGGATTCCACGCTGGTACGGTTGGCCTTGTCGTAGGAGGCCTTGAATATTAATTGAAAACCGGTATCCTCCGTAATCTGCTTCAGGCTGCGGGCCGTTTGCAGAAGATGGGGGGCGTTTTCGATTACGCAAAGTCCCGCGATTATCACGGGCAATGGCTGATTGCCGATCGTTACGGGGCCAACCTGTATTTCCTGAACCATTTTTCTGGTCAATGCTGTGTCTCCTCTGCATCGGACATAAATATTATTACTCCTGCTGTCCAAGGCCAATATGCCCTGCAAAACCAGGATTATCAAGCCATGAATCATTATAAAATGCGCCATAAACAGGTCAAGCAATATCAGGAAGTCAGGCTACTTGACATGAAATCTTATTCCCAGAGAAAGTTCTGTTTGATCTGTCGGCCTGCTTGGCTTATGCTTTTCTTCCCGCATAAGGGCCATGGATGGGACCATGTGCTTTTTTTTGTGGTTTTTTGCTTGACAAGAACTCGTCCCATGGATAACTTAGACTGCTCTTGACTTTGAGAGGGAGAGGAATATAGATGCCTACTATCAATCAGTTGATTCGCAAACCACGGAAAAAAGTGGTGAAGAAGAACAAAGTGCCCGCCCTGATGAAAGCCCCGCAGCGTCGCGGTGTTTGCACGCGCGTCAGCACTTATACCCCGAAGAAGCCGAACTCTGCCCTGCGTAAGGTTGCCCGTGTGCGCCTGACGAACGGCATCGAAGTAACGGCCTACATCCCCGGCGAAGGCCATAACCTGAACGAGCACTCCATCGTTCTCGTCCGTGGCGGTCGTGTGAAAGACGTTCCCGGTGTGCGTTACCACATCGTGCGCGGCGTTCTGGACACCCAGGGGGTCTCGGCCCGCAAGCAGAGCCGTTCCAAATACGGCGCCAAGCGGCCTAAATAAAGAATTTGTAACATCATATCGCCCAAAAGCGGTAAACCAACGATAGACTGACATACTGCGAAGGAGATGCTACCTTGAGTCGAAAATCAAGTGGATTTAACAGAGAGATCGAACCGGATCGCCGGTTTAACAATGTTCTGGTGGCGAAGTTCATCAACAGCGTCATGAAAAAAGGCAAGAAGAGCACGGCCGAAAATATTTTCTATGACGCCCTGGACGAAATCGGCAAGAAAATTCAGGACACGGAACCGCTGGACGTTTTCAGCCAGGCCATTGAGAACGTGAAGCCTCTGGTCGAGGTGAAAAGCCGTCGCGTCGGTGGTGCGAACTACCAGATTCCGATCGAAGTGGCTCCGAACCGTCGTCAGGCTCTGGCCTTCCGCTGGCTCCTGGACGCCGCGCGTGGCCGTGGCGAAAAACTCATGTATCAGCGCCTTTCCGCCGAACTCATGGATGCCTACAACAAGACGGGCTCCGCCATCCGCAAGCGCGAAGAAGTCCATCGCATGGCCGAAGCCAACAAGGCCTTCGCCCACTATCGCTGGTAGAAACTCCGGCCCTGCGGGATATTTCCGGCAGGATACGGAAGATCATCATAAATGCCGTTTGGAGTTTCCGCTTCAAACGGCTTCTTGTTTTTCAGGAATTCCCAAGCCATGACTCCCGATTCCGCAAAGCCCCTCCCCGATTCTGACGCGCCCCTTAAACTGAGCATCGTCATGCCGGCCTATAATGAGGCAGCGATCATGCGCTATGCCGTGGAAGACGTGCAGCGCGAAATTCCGCGATGGACGGAAGATTATGAGCTGCTCGTGGTCAACGATGGCAGCACCGATGACACGGGATTGATCCTCGACGACATGGCCTTGCGCTTTCCGCGCGTTCATGTGCTGCACAAGGAAAACGGCGGCCATGGAAGCGCCCTGCTCCATGGGCTGGACCAGGCGCGCGGCGAGTTTATCTTTCTGATCGATGCCGACCGGCAGATTCCGATTGAGTCTTTCGGGAACCTGTGGACGCAGATCGACGGGCAGGATCATGCCTTTGGCGTTCGCGCCCGCCGGCACGATCCGACGCACCGGCTTTTTCTGACCTGGCTGATCCGGCTGGCCCTGCGGGTACTGTTTCGGGTCCGCCTGCGCGACGCCAATTGTCCCTTCAAAATTTTCCGTCGCGAATTATGGCAAGAAGCCGCTCCGCATATTTCCGCCGATACCCTCGCGCCTTCGCTTTTTCTGGCCATATACGTGGAGCGCGCCCGGGGCGGTGCGAACGAGGTGGAAGTGGCGCACCGCGTTCGGCAGGCCGGTTCGGGTTCGCTTCGGTTGGGCAAGTTGTTTCGCTTTTGCGCCAAGGCCTTCGGCCAATTGCTTGATTTTCGCAAGCGCATCCTGAACCTGCCCAAAGGAAACGCCCAATGATTGCCAGGCGGGATGCCAGTTCCGATGCCGCTTCCGGGATACAGCAGACGGACGGAAGCATTTCGCGCATTCCTGGACAGCGTCCCCGCTTCACGGCAAGCGCCCTTCTCATCGGCGCTATTCTTATCGCCCTGGTCCGGCTCCATACCTACGACGAACCCTTCGAGCGCGACATTGTAACCTATGCCATCACCGCCGATGGCATGCTCCATGGTAAAAAACTGTATGCCGAAATGTGGGACCTGAAGCCGCCGGGCATTCACCTGAGCTATGCCCTGGCCGAGCTGGTCGTTGGCTATGGCCGCCGGACGATCTATGTGCTGGGTGTTGGCATGGCCGTGCTGACGATGTTGGCTGTTTTCGCGGCGGGACGAATTCGAGGACGCGGTGTTGCGGGAGGATTATGGGCGGCGGGCTTCTGGGTGATCGTCTGCCACTCCCTCGCGCTCCAGGCCAACCAGCCGAATACCGAGGCCTTCACGGGCTTCTTCGTGGCGGCGGCCCTGGCGATATTGCTCTGGCTGCCGGAAACGCGCAAGCGCCGGGGCTTGCATTGGCTGATGGTGATGCTGGCGGGGTTTTGCCTCTGGGCGGCCACTTTTTACAAGCAGACCTTTCTGGCTTCGGCGGTGTTTTTGTCCGTGGGCCACTTGATTGCTCCGGGAGATGACAGCGCTACTTCGCGGCGTGTGGCAATCGTTGAGGCACTGGCGATGGCGGCCATTGGCGCGCTTGGCTGGGCGCTGGCCTTGCTGGTCATGGCGGGGATGGGCATTTTGCGTGATTTCTACGATCAGGTTTTTCTCTTCAGCGCGGCCTACGCGGGCGGGGCTTTGCGCGAGGGAGAAGGCAAGGCGTCGATCCTTTCGAATATCTTTATCGGACTGAAGCCTTCCCTGCTCTTGCCGCGATATCTGTACTTTGCCCTTTTTCCCTTGCTCCTTGGGGTGGGTGGACTGGTTCTTGATTTTGCAGGTAAGAAGCATCGCCCCTGGATTCTGCTGATTTCCCTGGCGGTGGCCACGCAGATTCAGATCGCGGCATCGGGTCAGTTTTATCCGCATTATTATCAACAATGGCTGCCCCTGCTGGCGATTGGTGGCGGCTGGGGCGCGGCGCTCTTGTGGGAATGGGCGCGTCACGAGCCAAACCGGTTATGGGCGCGGTCCATGACCATAATCTTTGTCGTGGGCCTGGTGCTGCATTTCGCGCGCGACTTGCGGCTTTCCGCCGATGAGTGGAATTATAAAAAATATGGCGAGAAGTATGGCGAATATAATTTTCAGGCGCGGGCCCTGGCGGCCGAGATAAACGAACTGCTCCTGCCCGGCGAGACCTTTTACGAATGGGGCACGGAGCCGGGGCTATATTTTTATTCGAAGCGTCGCCCTCCGGCAGACATTTTTTATATCGATCCCCTGCTCTTCGGCCATTCCATCGAGCGCAGCCACGCACGGCTGATCGAAGACCTGCAGCGCACGCAGCCGGAGTTGATGATTCTGCTGAAAGATTTCGTCACCTGGATTCCCGAAGGCGGCTGGATGGGCGAGCGTTTGCTTCCGGCGCTGGAATGGATTCGCGCGCATTACCGTCCCATGCCTGGAGGCGCGGATCGTGGGCCTTGTCTTTTTTATGTGCGAAAAGGTGGCGCGCTGGAAAAACGCCTGGAATCGAATTCTGAATAGAAACGGATGTGTATGATGAGTGATGAGCAAGTGAAGGAAGATTCGGCTGCCACGGAAAATGCGCCGCAAGCCAAAGGCAAACTGCCCATTATGCGGCTGGGCATTACGGGCATCTTCATGGGGTTGGCCAATCTGGTGCCCGGTGTGTCGGGCGGGACCATGATCCTGGTGCTGGGGCTTTACGAAGAATTCATCGGTGCCTTTTCCGACCTGACGCGACTGCGCATCACGCCCCGGGCCATTGTCGTCGTCGGTATGCTTTTCGGCGTGTCGGCGCTGACGATCTTCGGCCTGGCCGGGGCGATTCAGTTTCTGATGGAAGCCTTTTTGCCAGGCATGCTGGCGCTCTTTATCGGGATGACCCTGGGCGGAGCGCCCATGCTTTTTAAGGAGATGAAACCCCTCAGCGGCGTGGGCGTGGTGTTTGCGATACTCGGAATCGGGATCATGGCGCTGGTGGCTTTTGTCTTGCAGCCGGACACGTCGAACCCCGGTTTCCTGCTCTTTTTTATGGGCGGCATCGTCGGCAGCGCGACCATGATCCTGCCGGGCATTTCGGGTAGTTATATGTTGCTGGTGCTGGGCCTTTACCTGCCGATCATCGGCGGCATCAGCGCTTTCAAGGACGCACTCAGCGCGCGGGATTTCGAGACGCTCATGGATATCGGCATGGGGCTGATTCTGCCGGTGGGTGCGGGGTTGCTGGTGGGGTTGGCCGTACTATCGAATTTGCTGCGGATGCTGCTGAAAAAATACCACCGCCCCACGATCGGTTTTCTTATGGGCCTGCTGCTGGGAAGCGTGCTTGGGCTCTATCCCTTCAAGGAACCCCACTTCCACAAGCTGGCGCGCTATGCCGTAGAGGAAACGGTGAACGTGCTGGGCTTCGGCTGGGAGGCGGATGAGCAGTTTGTGGTCTGGCGCAATCTGAAGGCCATCGAGAACGACACCGTTCGGGTGCGCGCCATCACGACCACCACGGACCGCGAAATCACCGCCGAAGACATTGCCGCCGCCGCGCGGGATCAGGCCGTGGTGATTGTGTACGATGCGCGTGTGTCGAAGGACGTGCGCCGCGCCGCCGCCAAGTCCGATCCCGAAGTGGAACTGGTGATCGTCCCGAACACGGAACGCTCCGCCGCCAAGATCGGACTGGTGCTGGTGCTGATTCCGGTGGGCTTCCTGCTTACCTGGAGCCTGGGCCGTCTGGATCGCAAGGAAGAAGAGGCTGCCTGAGCGCGCCTACATTTCCGGCACGTCCTTCCAGCATTTATCCTTCCAGGATTGAATGCCCAGTTCGGCCAGTTGCACGCCCTTTGCGCCTTCCTTGAGGTCCCAGCGGAACGGCTCGTCCAGCGCCACGTGACGCAGGAAAAGTTCCCACTCGGCCTTGAAGGCATTGTCGTAAATTTCCTTCACCGGCATGGGCATCCACTGGTCGCGGTAGTCGGTCGGGTTATCGATGTCAGGATTCCATACGCACCGGGGCGTTTCCGCATCGCTCTGAACCTTCACACTGCGCAAACCCGCCACGGCGGAACCGCGTTCACCATCGACATGCACGGTCAGCAGATCTTCGCGATTTACCCGGGTGCACCATGAGGAATTGAACTGGCAAATGATGTCGCGATCGGTGATGAAGGTGGCGTAGGCTGCATCGTCGGCATCGGCGTTGTAGGGCTTGCCCTGTTCATCCCAGCGCGTGGGCATGTGGGTTGCTCCTAGGCAGGAAACGCTTTTTATGTTGCCGAAAAGATTATCAACCACATAACGCCAGTGGCAGAGCATGTCGATGATGATGCCGCCGCCGTCCTTGGCCCGATAATTCCAGGAAGGCCGCTGGAGCGACGTATGCTCGCCGGTGAAGACCCAGTAGCCAAACTCGCCGCGCACACTCAGGATGCGGCCGAAGTAGCCCGTGTCGATGAGATACTTGAGTTGCATGAGGCCGGGCAGCCAGAGTTTGTCCTGCACCACGCCATGCTTTACACCGGCTTTGCGCGCGGCTTCGTACAGGGCCAGGGCGTCGCTGCTGCTGGTGGCGGTGGGTTTTTCGCAGTAGAGGTGCTTGCCCGCTTCGATGGCTTTCATGCAGCATTCCACGCGGCGATCCGTGGTTTGCGCGTCGAAATAAATCGTGTTTGCCGGATTGGCCAGGAGTGCGTCCAGATCCGTGGACCAGGGCAGGCCGCCCGTCATGTCGGAAATCTTTTTGAGTTTGTTCTCGTTGCGGCCCATGAGAACCGGTTCCGGCCAGATGCTTTCGTCGTCGGATACCTTGACGCCGCCCTGCTCGCGGATGGCCATGATCGAACGCAGCAGATGCTGATTGGTTCCCATGCGCCCGGTGACGCCGTTCATGATGATTCCCAGATTGTGTACTTTCATTTTCTTGCCTTTCGATATTTTGAGAAGTCTTGTCCGAATTTATTTCCAGAAGTAAAGGCCGTCGCCGTTCTCAATTTCACGCTGGAGATAAACGGCCAGTTCCATGGCATGGTAGTCGCCCCACATGGAGGATTCACCCTGGGGGATTTTCTTGCCACGGGGGATGTAATCCCAGCCATTGGGCCGGTGGTAGATCGAATGCAGAATCAGGCCGTGGTGTTTGGTGTCTTCCGAAAGATAGGGCGCGGCGAAGAGCGTCTTGGCAGTGGTAAGACCTGCCTGATAATACCGCTTACCCGCCTTGGTGCGCAGGCCCAGATATTTTCCGAGACGCAGGAGGCCCTGGGCTGTGATGGCGGCGGCGGAACTGTCCACGGGTTCGTAGGGGTTATCAGGACGGGACGGCTGCTTGAGATGATCTGGCATGTGCGCGAGGCCCGGCGCGCCCGTGTCCCAATAGGGGATGCCGTCGGTGGCGGTGTTGGCGATGAAAAAATCCGCCGTGGCGCGGGCCGTTTCAAGCATGAAGGCCTCCAGACTGCCGCGCCCGCCAAAGGGTTCGAGTTCTTCGTCGTCAAGCGTCTGCATGAATTCGAGTTCTTCGGCAAAGCCAAGCACGATCCACGACAGGCCGCGCGTCCAGGTGCTGAAGGGCGAATAGCCCTGCTGCGTGCTGGGGCAACGGTACTGGCCGTCGGTCATGTTGAAGATGCTCTCGTGCACCACGCGGCCCGATACATCATAAGCGTCGCGTCCCTTTCCGAAATAAACGTTATACTTCGCCGTGTTGCGTATATGCTCGATGGCGCGGCCCAGCAGGCTGATGGCTTTGTCTCCTTCGCCCATGAGACAATGGCCCAGCATGTGCGAAACCATGAGTGCGCGACAGGATCGGACGGTGTCGCTGAAAAGCGAATGGGGGCCGTTGAAGGAATGGATGTAACCCGTGCCGTCGGCGATGGTGGACCAGCGAGACGCCTGGACGGCTCCCGAAGTCTTCAGGGCCATTTCGTAAAAACGCAACTGGCCGGCATCGTCGTCCGTGCGGCCTTCGAGCGTCAGACGGCGCAGGTTGCCGTAGGTGGAGACGTTGTTGAAGCCATGGTCATGAACGCCGATGTGACTCACATGCGGGGCCATGTGGACTTCGGTGTTGTGGCGGGCCATGTCGAGGAAACGCGCTTCGTCCGTGGCGTCATAGAGCAGCGCCTGGCAGCCGTACTGGAAACCCTGGGTCCATTCGGTCCAGCCGCGGGACGTATATTTTCCGCGTTGGGTAAAGACGGGGGAGCCCTTTTCGGGATTCCAGAATTTGTCCAGTTTGAGGATTTTTGTGCGGGCCAGTGCGAAAAAATCGCTCAGTGCCGAGTCGAGGGTTTTCGCGGAGATGCGGTTGTTGATTTTCATGGCGTATCCTTTGAGGTGGGTTCTTTTATTTTTTTCGCGCGGCTTTCGTAGGCGCGGCGGGCGCTCTGGTTATGGGCGCGGATAATGCTTTCGGCCTCGGTGGCGTCGCGTTTCCGCAGGGCGCGGAAGAGTTTCTTGTGTTCCTTTTGGGCCGTCTGAATGCGGGATCGAGTGGACTGGCGGAAATAATGGCGGCGCAGGCGTTCCCAGTGCAGCAGCACCTTGGGCAGAAGCACGCGGGCCAGGGGCGCTCCCGAGTGTTCACCGATGGCGCGGTGAAAGCGGGTGTTCGCGGCGGCCCAGACCTCGCTGTCCGATTTGGCCTGATCCATTTCGTCGAGAATTTCTCTCAGTTCGTCTATTTGGGCATTGCTCATATTCTCGGCCGCGGCGCGTACGCAGGCGGCTTCGACCGATTCCAGGAGTTCAAAAGTTTCATTGATGGAACGCAGGCTGAGTTCCGTGACGCGTGGGCCGACGTTCGGGGTGCTTTGGGCAAGGCCTTCCGATTCGAGCTGCTGGATCGCCTCACGCACGGGGATGTGGCTGACGCCGAGCTGGTTGGCGATCTCGCGAATATTGAGCCGTTCACCAGGCGCGATATCGCCATCCAGAATCGCCTCAAGCAGCGACTGATGCACCAGTTGGCTTTTGCTGACGAAGGTCTGAAGTTTACGCATTATTTCTCTCCTTCTACCTCATGATATATAATATATCATATATGTCAAGAGATAAATTGGGACAAAGGCTGCAAAGAATCTGGGCTGCTGAGCCGCAACCAATAATATCCGCGACATCCGCGCAATCCGCGGTTGTTTAAAAGGAAACGTGGAGACGCAGGGACGCGGAGCGTCAGGAGCGATTTACCAATTTGGAAATAAATGCAGAAATATTAGACATGATTTACAAGATTAACAGGATTTTAACTCCCAGTAAATCCTGTAAATCCTGTCAATCCTGTCAATCCTGTCTGAATGAATCGAAAAGTTTTTTTGAGTAATGAAAATACTTTCCATCTTTTGAGCCAGGGGCCTGTGCAATAGTAGCCAGAGGTTTTAGTCCCTGGTTTCGGATCGATCTTGAATAGAGGGCTGAATTATAGAGAAAGAATATCACCACGGAGACACGGAGGACTCAGAGGGCGCTGAAGAAAGTTCCATCACCACTTTTTACTTCATATTGATGGAGAAAAATATGCACTGTGATTTCGTCTTTATCCGAATCTCTCTGTGCTCTCCGCGCCTCCGTGGTTTTTCAAAAGAAAGTGTGCATGAAACGAAAGACCTGCCGGATAGTCTTTCATAAGAAAGATCAGGCCAGGGAATTCAATTTTCTGATATGGGGCTTTAAGGCTTTTTCGAGGGATATCATGGCGTCTATGGTTTTGTCCTGGATTTCGGGCCATTTTTCTTCCTCATCGCGATATCCACCATGGTTGATCGGGTAACATATACGGCATGCACGTTTGCCTTCGAGGCTTTTCCACTGGAGGCGGTCGCCGAATTCGGCTTCAATTTTATCTTTTGAAGCATGCAATTGATCGAATATTGCTTTGTTTTCATTATAGCCATCTTTGCCCGTATCAATATAAAGTTCGGCCATCGTGGCATGTTGTTTGACATTATAATTGAAAGACAAGCCTTTATGACCAGCCGAAGTACCAATCCAGCTAAATTCATTTGGCGAAATATTCGCGTGCAGTTTGGTTTTTCCTTTTGCCTTTTCTAAAAGCTGGGTCCAGAAGCGTTTCCTGATCTGATATCTTTCAGCGATCTCTTTCTTTGCAGAACCGGCCTGTCTTGCTTCCTCGCTGGGGCCCACTATAAGCGTTAAAAGGGGGGCAGGCAAGGATTCACCGATGCGTACACCTTCCAGTTTCAGCATGTAAAAAGATGCTGCGCTCGATTCATTCAACCAATTGATTGCATTTACATGTTCCGGCCGAGGATCCGCAACGATCCAGATTGCCGTCTTTGCTTCCATGGCAGTAAGGTAGGTTAAGACTTTTCCCAAGTGGTCATGGTTACTCTTTTCAAGCTGATTTTCGATGATGACAGGCAAGCCCTGTTCGTCCTCTGCGACCAGGTCGATATTAAATGTCCCAGCGGTTTTTTCGCGCTCGACGTTTGTGAGATCCAAATCGAGTATATCATTTAAAACGTCAATATTTTCTTCCAACCAGGTCGTAAAGTTGAGGGCTTCATGTTTCCAGATATTGCGTAAGGATAAACGTTCTATACGGCCTATTTTACCAAAATCATGCATTATTATCATCTCCAGTTTATTTTGATCTCCAAAAAGAGTTTTATACCACAAAGCCAGGGGCCTGTGCAATAGTAGCCAGAGGTTTTAGTCCCTGGTTTCGGATCGATCTTGAATAGAGGGCTGAATTATAGAGAAAGAATATCACCACGGAGACACGGAGGACTCAGAGGGCGCTGAAGAAAGTTCCATCACCACTTTTTACTTCATATTGATGGAGAAAAATATGCACTGTGATTTCGTCTTTATCCGAATCTCTCTGTGCTCTCCGCGCCTCCGTGGTTTTTCAAAAGAAAGCCGCTGATACATTGATGCCGCAGATAGGGGCAGGCCTTTAAGCCAGCACGCCGCCAA
>CAYWYC010000117.1:0-9259 GCA_964462565.1 uncultured Candidatus Sumerlaeota bacterium
CCTTCATTCGCGGGGTATTGTAATGCAAGAATTGGGCAAAAGCGAGGCTTTTCAAAATGTCCCCTCCGGACACATGGAATTCCGCCCTTGTGTTTCATTTGGATACATTTCGTCGGATCAAAGGTTTTCATGGGACATTCAGTCTGGTGGTATTTCAGGTGCTGTTGGCGATCTATTCAATTGAAAATACATGAGATATGGTCTCAAGCCTGCCTTTGCGTTCAAAAAATGCATTTTTCTCTGGATAAGGTCTGAATTTTGCTGGATAATTGGCAGAAGTTGTGTCCGAAAACGGAGGGAAAGCATGCCGACATACGATTATATTTGCGAAAAAGGTCACGAATTCGAAGAATTTCAGCGCATCACCGCCGAGCCCATCGCTGAATGCCCCAAATGCGGAAGCAAGGCAAAGCGTCTGGTGGGTGGTGGCGCAGGCCTTATCTTCAAGGGCAGTGGTTTTTACATTACCGACTATAAAAAGAACGGCAATGGCAAGTCCGCCAGCTCGCCCAGCACCTCAGGCAGCAGCGCGTCCAGCGAATCCAAGTCAAGCGACAGCACCAAGTCCTCCGACTCCGGTTCCAGCAAGAGCGAAAGCAAATCCGACAAACCGGCAGCCAAAACGGCCTGACCATTTTTCGATTCCCGTTTGTAGTAAGCGCCGTGTTGACACTTTTGCAGAATCTCGCGGCTTTTTGTTTTAACAAAAGGCTTTCGAGATTCGCTATAAGCGCCACAGGCGCGCTCCATAATAGCCTGGGATTTTAGCCCCAGGAAAGACAAAGGTAACAAACAAGAAGGGCTGAAGGCCCGACCCATATATGCGCCTTCTCGCCAGTTCCATCCTTTTTTATGGCAACGTTCATTCTGCCCAAACGCGCCTTATGGCGCTTACTACGAACGTGGTCGCTCTAAACCAATGGCGATGTCGGGTCGTTTGGGTTTTCCTTTGTCGGTTTCCAGTCCGGATTGGGTTTCGGGATTCTGGCGCAGACCTGTTCCTTCCAGGACTCCAGCCGCTCCATCATCCGGTCGCGCAGTTCGGGCATCTCGTCGGCCAGGTTCTTTTCCTCGCCGATGTCCTCACGCAGGTTATAGAGTTCCAGGTGTCCGTCTTCGAAAAATTCGATCAGCTTGTAATCCCCCATGCGCACGGAACACCCCGGTCGTCCGCCGCAGTTGGAGTAGTGGGGAAAGTGCCAGAAGATGGCGTCGCGATTCAGCTTGCCCTCGCCCTTCAGTAGCGGCAGCAAACTCACCCCGTCCGTATGCTGCCAAGGCATCTTGGACTGACCCGCCACATCCAGCAGCGTCGGATAATAGTCGGTGCTGATGATGGGCACGTCGCACTTGCTACCAGGTTCGGTCACGCCGGGCCAGCGGATGATGGTGGATACGCGCGTGCCGCCTTCGTGCATCCAGCCCTTGCCGTAGTTCAGGGGCATGTTGCTGGTGACGCCGCCGTTCTTGTCCGTCCCCGTGGCAAGCCCACCATTGTCCGAGGTAAAGACAACCATCGTGTTTTCCCACTCGCCCGTTTCTTTCAGGTGGTCCACCACCTTGCCCACGTTGCGATCCATGGCCTCGACCATGGCGGCATAGACAGGCCACGATTGCAGGACGCGATGATAGAGCGGCTTTTTCTGGTCGGGATCAAAGGGATCGAGTCCGGCGTCGCGCGCGGGATAGGTGTCGAGGATGCCCATGTCGCGGGCTTTTTTCTCATACTTGTCCACGAGCTCCTGAGGCGCCTGGACCGGGGTATGGACCGAATAAAACCACAGGTTCAGGAAGAAGGGCGAATCACCCCGGTTCTTGAGCCACATCACGGCGCGATCTCCCAGAAAATCCGTCAGGTAGGTGCCTTCCTTGCGCGGTTCGTCCAGGTTCGGAATCCCCCAGGGGCTGAAGTAGCCATTGAGCGGCATGCCCCATTCGCAGCCGCCGAAGTTGTCGTCGAAGCCGTGGCGTTCGGGATAATAGTCGGGTCCGCCCAGGTGCCATTTACCAACGTGGCAGGTCTGGTAGCCCGATTCCTTGAGCGCCCGGGCCAGGCTTTTTTCCGTATGGGGCAGCTCACGGATATAGGGCGCGTCGATCACGCGACCGCTTCGCGGATGGCCGTACCAGTGCCAGTCGATGTAGTTGGTCAATTGAATGGTCGCGGGATATTTTCCGGAGAGGATGCTGGCCCGGGTGGGTGAGCAGACGGGGCATGCGGCATAGGCATCGGTAAAGAGCATGCCTTCCTCGGCCAGGGCGTCGATGTTGGGCGACTCATAAAATTCGCTGCCAAAGCAGCTCACATCGCGCCAGCCCAGATCGTCCACCAGGATAAAAAGAATATTCGGTCGTTGCATGAAAGGCTCCTTTTGGAGAAGATTGTAATCGCAAAAAGCATATTCCCCGGTGCCTGAAAGATCAATGCCAAAATTCAGGCCCACGCGGATAATTCATTTTCATCGAAAAATCAGCGCGAAAGGTTTTCCAGAGGATGAGCGCCATCAATCAGATTATTGCCATCGCGAATATATCCGTCGGGCTTATTATCATTCTGGCCAGTGTCCCGCTGTTTTTGGGCCGCGTGGGGCGCAATCGCTGGTACGGCATACGCACGCGCAAGGCGTTGGCTTCCGAGGAAAACTGGTACCGCATCAACCGCTATGCTGCCAGGCGCATGATCATCTGGTCGGTCCTGATTATTCTGTCGGGTCCGGCGGCGCTGCTCGTGGATTTTGGCGTACAGGAAGATCCACGCATCGGCCTGATCATCCTTTTCGCGCACATCCCCTTAATCCTTCTGATCCCCGTCATCGAAACTGTTATCTGGAGCCGCAAACTGTAAGGCTTCCGTCTTTTATTTGCATCCCCTGAACGTTTTCCCTTGCATCCGCCAAGCCGATGGTTATTCTTAAACAATTGTTGCCTCCCCAAAGAAAGGAATCATACATGGCCAGCAAGCCGAACTTTGTACTCATCATAAGTGACGATATGGGCTATTCGGACATGCCCCTTTACGCAAAATCCGACATCCACACACCCGCCCTCGACCGTCTCGCAAAATCGGGGGTGCTCTTTACGAATGGTTATTCCACCGCCCCTATATGCACGCCGTCGCGCCAGGGCATTATTACGGGCCGCAACCAGCAGCGCTTCGGGGCCTATTGCATGTACACCCAGCCCGACCAGTTCGTGCTTTTCCGCGAGGAGACGACTTTGCCCCAAATGCTGAAAGGCGCGGGTTATGCCACCGGTCTTGTCGGCAAATGGCACATGGGTCCACGCGAGTGCATATCGGGCGATGCTTACGGCCACCCCTGCGACCATGGTTTCGACGAATATGTTGGCATCCCCTGGGGCATGTCCTCCTATCAGCCGGGCGTCGATCTCTATCGCGGTCGCAAGGAAAAATTTCAGGCTCCCGAATACCTGACCGACTTTTTCGGCAAGGAAGCCGTTGATTTCATCCAGCGCCATCAGGAGCAGCCCTTTTTTCTCATGCTCGCTTTCAATGCCGTCCATGCCCCGCTCGAAGCGATTGATGAAGATCTCGATAAACTCGGCGGAGAATTTCCCGGAAGTCCCGACCGAAAGACCTACGCCGCCATGCTCGAGGCCATGGACCGCAATGTGGGCCGTGTGCTCGATGCCTTGCAGGAACTAAATCTCGAAGGCGAGACCTGGGTGGGCTTCATCAACGACAATGGCGGTGGCGGCAACAATACCCCTGAGCATACCCGCAATACCGCCTGCAACGCACCCCTTCGCGGTTTCAAGTTCGACCTTTACGAAGGTGGCGTGCGTGTTCCCATGATGCTGCGCGGACCCGGGCTGCCCGTGGGAATGGTCTGCGACGATATGGTCAGCGGCATGGACTTTGCCCCCACTTTCCTCCAGGCCGCCGGGCTCGACCTTCCGGTGGAAAAGCCTATGGATGGTGTTGACCTGTCGCCCTTCCTGAAAGGGCAAACCGACGCAAAGCCCCATGACACCCTCTTCTGGTGCAACCGCGTTTGGGATGGCCCCTTTCAGCAACAGGGCCCCCGCAACAACATCCACAACGAAGCGATGCGCAAGAACAACTGGAAAATCGTGCGGCGGGCCGTACCCGTTGATGGCGAGGCCGAAAACCCCTGGGAACTCTACGACCTTTCAAAGGACATCGGCGAGCAGCACAACATTGCGCCCGAGTATCCCGAACTTACGGAAAAACTGGCCGGGGAATTCGAAGCATGGAGAGCCCCCTTGCCCAAGCCCCTCGAAAAATCGTGGTGAAAATAAAGGAGATAATATGAAGATCGAAAAACTATTGCTGACCGGCGGCGGTGGTCTGGTGGGCAGCATCCTCACCCCCATGCTCAAGGAAAAGTATGCTGTCACCCATTTTGACATGAAACCCGTGGGCGATGGCCTGCCCTGCATCGAAGGCGACCTGCGCGACCGCGATGCCGTCGGGAAAGCCTGCCAGGGCATGGATGCCGTGCTCCACATCGGCGCGCTCCACGGACCGGCCTGGAAGCAATGCGGCGACGACATGGGTTTCGACGTCAACGTCACTGGCACCAAGAACATTCTCGAAGCCGCCGCGGCAGCCGGAGTGCAGCGTGTGGTATTCGCCTCGTCCATCTGGGCCACTGGCCACAACGCGCCCGCGGCGCCCTATCTGCCTATCGATGAGGAATTGCCTCGCGAGCCTGCCGAAATGTATGGCCTCACCAAAATCCTCTGCGAAAAAATGTGCCGCTACGCCACCGCCACGAATGGTTTGAGCACCATCGTTATTCGTCCCGGTGGCATTGGCCGTCCCGATGCCTACGCGCCCGATGCGCTTCGCTACGCCCTGGGCATGGTGGATGTGCGCGATGTGGCACAGGCCTGTGTGCTGGCCCTGGAAGCACCGGAAGAAATGCGCCACGAGGTTTTTATCATCACCGCCGACTCACCCTTATGCGCCGTCGATGGCGACGCCTTTCGTCGCGATCCCCTCGCGGCGGTGGAGGCGGCATTGCCCGCCCTGGCCGAAAAGGTCCGCAAGGGCGAACTCGAACTGAATGCCGGGATGGAATGGTACACGATCGAAAAGGCCAAGCGCCTCCTCGGCTATGAACCCGAATACAATTTTCAGGCGGAATAATTCCGGACCCGTGAAAGGAAAAGTCTCATGTTGCTCCAAGGAAAGAAAGCCCTCATTACCGGCGCCAGCCGCGGAATCGGTCGCAAGATTGCCGAAGCCTATGCCCGCGAAGGCGCCGAACTGGTCCTGACCGCCCGGACGGTCGAGGCCCTTGACGATAGCTGCAAAGCCGTCCGCGATCTCGGACGCCAGGCCCACGCCCTTGCCTGGGATATCGCAGACATATCCCAGATAGACGAGCGCCTGAACCAGGCCCTTGAGGCATTGGGCGGACTCGACATTCTCGTGAACAATGCCGGAGTCGTTCGCCTGCCCGAGAGCGCCGAAGACAAATCGCCCCGGGCCGCCTACGATCACATCATGGATATCAATATGCGCAGCCTGTATTTTCTATGCGAAAGCGCCGGCAAGATCATGTCCGACCAGGGCCACGGCATCATCGTAAACCTTGCCTCCGATGCCGGCATGCGCGCCGCCACCAACCCCTATTGCATATCCAAGTGGGGCGTCGTTGGCTATACAAAGGGCCTTGCCAAGCGCCTCGCCAAGAGCGGCGTGCGGGTCAATGCCGTCGCGCCCGGACCCGTGGCCACCGCCATGATGGGCTGCCAGGACGGAGACCCGAAAGAACACGAAGGCCTGCCCTTGGGGCGCTTTTCGCTGCCCGAAGAAGTGGCCGACGTCGCCCTTTTTCTCGCGTCCGATATGTCGCGCGCAGTCTTTGGTGAGTCCATCGTCGTCAACAGCGCCAACGGCTGAGCCCATGCATTGAGCCTCTTTAATGCCGCCGGTCCAGGATGTGCGTCAGAAGATAAAAGGCGGAGCGCTTGCTTTGGTCGTTCAGGTCGTTGCCGGGGCCGATGCAGGATGGGCAGCCGTAGGCGCAGCGGCAATCATGGACGATCTCGCGGGCTGTCTCGAGAATCTCGGATCCCCGCGCGAAAGCCTGGTCGGCAATACCGATGCCGCCGGGATAATTATCGTAGGCACAGAGCCGGATGAAGGCTTCGCTTTCGTCGTCCTCTTCCGTTTCCTCCGATGGATCGCCCCCCATAACGCGCACGCGAAAATCCATCACATCGCAGAGCACATAAAGGGGCACGGCGTTGTTCACGAGATGGGCGACGCCCCAGAGTCCGTTCTTCAGGTTGAGTTCCTGGGCAGCCATTTCGCCGTTGAGTTCGGGCGGAAATCCGATCCACCAGGCCGTCGTGTTCATTTTCATTTCGGGCATGGAAAATTCACCATAGCCCAATACCTGATGCGTCTCGAAGCGAACCTTGCGGTAGCCCTCGACGGTGGTCTTCACGGCTACGTTGCCCCAGGCGTTTTCGCAGACAATGCGCGAATGTTGCAGGGCCTTTTCCGACTCCCGTGACTCGGCCTGTTCCACAGAACGAATGCGGATCACCGTTCGGTCCAGCGGTTCCGTGTAAAAGTCCGTCTTGACGGGCGAGGCGTAGGCGATGTGTTCGTCCCAGTCGAGTTCCTCGATGGTATAGGTGCGCGTCTGGTGCATATAAACGGCTCCGGGATAGATGAGGAAAGGCGCGGACTCTTCATCCACTTCGCCGAGGATCAGGTTTTGCTGCGACTTGTCCACAACGACAAATCGCTGGGACGACGCGCTGCGCAGGGAAATGGCATAAGCCGGGCTTGTCTCGCCTGCCCAGAAAAAACGCTCGCCCGCCGCGCGCAATTCACCGCGTGAGCCCAGACTGTCCAGCACCAGCGAGGGATCCATGTCGCCAAAGGGTTCGCCGCGATCGAAGGGAATTTCGGCGGCGGCGCACTTCAGATGCCCTTCGAGGATGGTTTCGTTGTCGGGATTGACGACGCCGCTTTCGGGTGCTGCCCCGAAGAAATAATCTGGGTGGCGAATGATGTACTGGTCCAGCGGCGCTGCCGTGCCAATGAGAATGGCTGCCGACGATTCGGTGCTGCGTCCGGCGCGTCCGATCTGCTGCCATGCGGATGTAATGCTGCCGGGATAGCCGCAAAGAATGGCCACGCGCAGGCTGCCGATGTCGATGCCGAGCTCGAGGGCGTTCGTGCTGACAACACCCAGGGTCTTGCCGTCGCGCAGGTCTTTTTCGATGGCGCGACGCTCCTCAGGCAGGTAGCCCCCGCGATAAGCCTGGATCGTTGTGGGATCGCCTTCGAGTTTTTTTACGATGCGTTGCAGGTAGCTGGTCAGGATTTCGGCCCGCATGCGGGATCGCGCGAAGATAATGGTCTGGTGCGCGCGCGCCAGAAAACGCAGGGCAATGCCGCGCGCTTCCTTGATGGACGAACGTCGAATACCGTTTTCGGGATCGACGATGGGCGGTTCGTAAAAGATCACCGTTTTGCTGCCCGAAGGCGCCCCGTTTTCCGAAACAAGCGTCGGCTCGCGGCCTGTCAGGCGTCGGCTGAGTTCTCCGGGATTGGCAATTGTCGCCGAGCAGCAGAGAAACTGCGGTCGGGCGCGGTGAAATTCACAGATGCGTTCGAGACGTCGCAGGACGTTGGCCACATGGCTCCCGAAAATCCCGCGACAGGTATGCACCTCATCGATGACGACGTATTTCAGATTCTGAAAAAAGGCCTGCCACCGCGCGTGCTGCGGCAGAATTCCCGCATGGAGCATGTCGGGATTCGTCAGCAGAATATGGGCGGATGAACGGATTTTGGGTCGCGCCGATCGGGGCGTGTCGCCGTCGTAGGCGTGGACCTGTATAAACTTGTCCACCTGTTTGGCCATGTCGCGAAAGTTGCGTAGCTGGTCATGGCCCAGGGCCTTGGCGGGAAACAAAAACAAGGCCCGCGCCGTGGGGTCGTCCATTACGGCCTGCAAGGTGGGCAACTGATAGCAGAGCGACTTGCCCGATGCCGTCGGCGTCACCACGGTCACATCCTCCCCATCGAGGGCGGCATTGATCGTGCGCGCCTGGTGCGAGTACAATTGCGAAATCGCCTTCGCGTTGAGCGCCGCCTGGATCCGCGCGTCCAATCGTTCGGGAATATCGTCATAGATTCCGGGGCGCGTTTCGAGGGTGCGCCACTCGGTAATATTCGGCCCGATGCGCTTGTTGCGCTTCAGGTTCTGGAGGATGTCGTTCAGATCTTGCTTTGCCACTGCTGCTTCCTTCGGGGAATGGTGTCCCTTTTATTCTGAGGCCTTGCCTTTTTCCGCCAGGGCGTCCTGCAGGGCCAGTTGGAGTTCATAGGCCAGACGCACCGTTTGGAAAACGGGATGACTGATCGGGCTGCGATCCACCGGTTTCGGCTGCCAGTTTGTGTCGATTTCGAGGAATGCCGCGCGGTCGATACCGGCGTCTTCCACGGGATAGGCGATGCATTCCATGACGATTTCGCCGCTCCAGTCGCGCTCCACCAGATCGGCCATGATGCGCTTCCAGTCGGTGGTGGAGTGATGGGCAAATGCCTTGAAGAGTCCCGGCGCGGCAGGCTTGGCATGGATGTGATGGGTCTGTTCATGAAGGGGCAGCAGGCCTTCCAGGTCGCGACCCGTTGGCAGGTGGTGGGCATAGTCGAGGGTGTATTTCAAGCCCGGCGCCTCGCGCGCCACTTCCTGCGCCACATCCGTATAAAGGCCGGCTCCCGTTTCCACCGTAAAGACAAGGCGGTTGTCGGTGGCGATCCCGGTCATCTTGCGCAAAGTCTCGAGGCCCGTCTCACGCTTGTCGGGATCACCCAATGGCCCCGAACTGCCCATGACGCTCTTGAATCCCGCGAGAAAGGCGCATTCGCAGATCGCCTTGAATCTTTCCAGCATTTTTTCGCGCTTGCCGGCGTCGGCTTCTGTCGGCAAGACACCCCCGCCATCAACCTGCACGGCATTCAGAAAAAGTTCCGAAAGCACCAGACCGTTTTTTTCGATGGCCTCACGCACCCGCTGGCCCGCCTTGCCCGGATTCTCGACCATGGCATCCTGACCGATCTGTCCGCCGCCCACGTCCACATACTCAAAACCCATATCCCGACAGAGCCGCAAACTTTCCTCCAGCGACCAGCCGTTATAATTAAAAGCACATACGCCAAGATTGATCATGATTCACTTCCTTTTATGAGGGATTTTCGTTTTTGAATTTCAGATAAAAACAAAACGAATGAGGAGAAATG
>CAYWYC010000117.1:9359-12500 GCA_964462565.1 uncultured Candidatus Sumerlaeota bacterium
ATGCTCAACCACATAGCCAAATCCACCAGGACCAAAGCAACCGAAAGCACAAGGCCCACATAAAGCACAAAATTGGGGAGGCGGATGTAATTGCAGGAGCCTTTCCCAGGTATTCTCACGTTATTGCCCCTTTCATTTTTAGCGCACGAAACCGCGCAAGCCATTGACGAACACATTAAAACTATTTGAGCGATTGCTGGAGATATCCATGCATGATGCAATTTCCTGCGCGCGAGAGACCTTGCCTCTGACCTTTATCAGGCTAGATATCTCCTGGGAGGCATTATCCAATTTGTCAGGCTGCCTGAATTTGGAGCGTTCCTGCATTTTGGGAATCGATTCATCCGCATAGGCTGAACCAACCGCTCGCAAATCGCCCAGAAACCAGGCCTCGAGTTCTCTGCATACAATTCGAATCAGAACATCTCTTTTTGTATTCTCACCACACAGATTCCGGAGGCGGTCTTTCAGTTCGATACAGTCTTCCGAATGCTGATCCACCAATATCACAAACTGGTCTTCCGGCTTATTCCATGCGCGCAATTTTCGGGGAACCGAATGCATCAAATCATTTTTGCCTTCATGGACAATGCAAAGCCAATTCTGCCGCTCCCGCCATTGGGGATAAAGCTTTGGGAGGATGTTCTGCAGAAAAGCGTACATCGATTTTTCTTCGACCATGAAGACGATCATGCCGGGATTTGCCTCCCCAGAAGGCCCTGTTTCCAGAGGTATCCCGGTTTATCGCCTTCGGCCACCAGGCGAGCCAGATTTTCATCCTCCGAGGCGCGATGTATCTGAGTAGAGCCGTTCTCCTTGTCCAGCCAGAAAACGCTCTCAATCGGTACTTCATTCAGAAACTCGGGCGAATGGGTCGAAACAAACACTTGGCCGCCATCTTCCCGGCGGTTGCAGTATTCCAGAAACTCTTCGGCCAGTTGACTCATCAGATGCGGATAAAGCTGGTTCTCCGGTTCTTCCACACAAAGCAGAGGATGGGGCTGGGGATCGTTCAGCAATACCAGGTAGGCAAACATTTTTATAGTGCCATCGGAAACATATCGATCGATGAAAGGATCTTTGAAGGAGCCGTCGCGAAATCGCAAAATGATTTTCCCATTAGGGAGAGGCTCCGCTTTGATGTCCTCGATGCCGGGTACGCGCTTTTTCATGGCATCCAGAATCTTATCGAAAATTTCCGGATGTTGTTCATAGATGTACTGGCTGACTGCCGAAAGATTATCCCCGGATACCGATAAGTGTTCGGCGTATTCCGTATCTTTTTCTCCCCGTGCCAGGTTAATATGAAAATCGGAGACATGCCAGTTTTCAAGCAGGCTTCGCATGGCGCTGGCCGCCTTAAATCGGCTGAACTGGCCCAGGCCTTTAATCGCAAGGATATCCGGAGAATCAAGCTCCTGATTTTCCCGCTCCAATTCTTCATCGGCCTTTTCAAAATCCTCTTCGTTTTTTATGGCAAAGCCCTTGCCATAAGAAAAATCCAGAAAATGAAAAGGAGAGCCATAGCGGCCCCTCTTATAACGCAAAATTTCCCGGGCGACGACCGGCTTCTTTTGCCGGTTTTCAATAATCAAAACATACGTGACGAGTCTCTCTACCTCGGCAATTGGCATTCGAAACTGAATCCGGATTTCGATGTTTTCCGTTTCATGCCCCCGGGAAACTACTTCCTTAAAACCCCCTCGTTTTTGCAGGGCGGTACGCACATTTCCGGACAGACAATCTTTCAAAAACCCAAACACGTCGAATAGCGTTGTTTTGCCGCTGCCATTGGCGCCAATAAAGACGGCATAAGCGGGAACATCTTCGATCTCAACCTTGCGAAGCGCCTTATAGTTGAGGATTTTGAGAGATTCGATTTTCATGGTTTATCCTTTGATATAGAAGATTAGGAAGCCTGTTTTCTATAAGGCGCGATCATCTCTTCAATTTCCTTTGCCTGTTCGGGGCTTTCGATGTTGGTCAGGATATAGACGCCCTTGGTCCCGACGGCTTCGAGCAAGGGAACGATCTCATCCTGCTTGACGCCGATGGCCTGGATGCATTTTCCGGCCTCAATAATTTTGCGATACATGTCGTACCATTCGGGACTGCCGCCCGAAGGCACCTGGGGATCGGGAGTCCACTCGATGGCGTCGAGTCCTTCGATGCCCAGCAGCAGATCCAGGTGGCAGATGCACTGATGGCCGTCCAGATGGAACATGGACTGATCCAAATATTCGCATTGCTCATCCAGATAAGGCGCGACAAAACGCTCGAACATGGCCGGGGAGATCATGGCGCTGGCGTCGCTTTGCAGTTTGGCCGCCTTGCCCGGACCCCACACGCAAAAGGCGCGGAAGGACGAACTGCCGTCGGCTTCTTTCGTGATGTTATAGACCCGCTCATAGGCCGTCAGCCAGGCGCGGTTGATTTCCTGCAGTTTCTGATCCACCCATTCCGGCCGCATGACAAAGTCCATGAGGAGCTGGTTGTTGTCGCGCAGGGAAGCCAGGATGTCGATGTTTTCGATCAGGTCCGGCGACCCCACGAGATACTTGCCATCGGCCAGGGCGCGCGACTTGCGCAGGCCTTCCTCGATAATCCGCACCCACTCCTGCTCGGGGTCAAATTCCAGGGGCGGCAGGCTCTCGGGGTCTTCAATCTTGTCCCAAATGGGATGATACCAGACGGTTCGCCGGTCCAGGCCCGGAGGCGATCCCAGGTACAACGCCAGCGATCCGGGGCCGACTTCATGGGTCACCAATGGAATAGTATCGATCGGAAAAGTGCTGTGGGCCATGGTCCAGTGGTTGATCTTTGCCCGCAGGTCAGGGTCCCGATGAAAAGCCTCAAGCGATGGCGGCGGACCCGGGTCCTCGACTTCCTCATGCGGAACCACCACGCCATTCTCCGCCGGCTTTTTCGGAGCACCCCAGGCTCCCACCAGAAAGCCGTCCCGATTCCAGTAGTCCACAAAATGCTGCCTTGTTTCTTCCCAGTTTTCTTTCCATGCACAAGTCATCTTGATGTTCCCTTTCGTTTCATGGGTAAGCAATTTCTCGCCATTATTAGCCCAAGCCGCAGCGAAAGTCCATCATGGATTCTATCCATATTTTCCGAGGGTGCACGACATAAATG
>CAYWYC010000118.1:0-12496 GCA_964462565.1 uncultured Candidatus Sumerlaeota bacterium
GGGGTACGTATCGCCCGCATCCTGGTGGCAGTGGGGCATGGATGATGTAAGAAAAAGAGCAAGCCGGAGGTGGTAATTTGGCCGGAAGCATTTTTGCCGGCAGGATGCCGGCGGTACGTATGATTTGCCGGCAAGATGCCGGCGGTACGGTTTATTTGGTTTTGTCGATGACTTCCTGGAGGGTGGTGCGTCCGGCTACGGCTTTGAGGACGCCTTCCTGGCGGAGGAGTTTCATGCCTTCGCGTCGGGCCACGTCGCGGATGATGGCGGGGCGGCTTTCGCGTTCGAGCAGGTTCTGGATCTGGTCGGTGGGCTTGAGGATTTCCAGGATCGCTTCACGTCCATAATAGCCGGTGTAGTTGCAATGGGGGCATCCGATGCCGGCATGGAATTTGATGTCTTTGCCCATCTTGGTGATAGCAAGGTCGTGGAGTTGCTTTTCCGTGGCCGGTGCGACCTGCTTGCATTCGGGGCAGATCAGGCGAATCAGGCGCTGGGCGATGATGATTTCGAGTGCCTGGGAATAGCGCTTGGCGGGAACTCCGAGGTCGGCCAGTCGCGAAATGGCGGTGGCCGTGTCCATGGTGTGGAGCGTGGTGAAAACGAGATGGCCCGTGGCGGCGGCATCGACGGCCATAATGGCGGTCTCGCTGTCGCGAATCTCCCCTACCATGATGATGTCGGGGTCCTGCCGAAGGATAGAGCGCAGGCCGGTGGCAAAGGTGAACTTCTTCTCCGGATTCACCTGCATCTGCTTGAGGCCTTCGATCTGATACTCGACGGGGTCTTCGATGGTGACGATGTTCTTTTCGCCGGTATTGATCTGGTTGAGCGCCACGTAGAGACTGGTGGATTTTCCCGATCCCGTTGGCCCTGTTACGAGGACGAGGCCGTGGGGTTTATGGATGGCTTCGTTGAAATATTCGAGATTCTTTCCGGCAAAGCCCAATTCGGCGGGGCTGATCTGGATGTTGCGTTTGTCCAGCAAACGCATGAAGCATATTTCCCCCATGGATGAGGTTGGAGCGCAGTTGATACGGACGTCGAATTTGACGCGGTTCACTTCGAGGTTGAAGCGTCCGTCCTGCGGCGTCATGTGGTTGGTGATGTCGAGATTGGCCTGGACCTTGATGGCGGACAGATATGCCGGGCTGAGAACCTTGGGTACCTTGAAGGCATCGCTGAGAACACCGTCCACGCGGAACTGGACGAGTGCGCCTTTTTCATCCCGTTCGATATGGATATCGGTGGCGCGATAGGCCATGGCCATGTGATAGGTGGCTTTGAGCAGGTCGCTCATGGCCTTGGTGCTGAGGATGTCCTCGTTCTTTTTGCGACGCTTTTTCGGTTCGGAAACCATGTTGCTGAGTTTTTCGATAAGGGCCTGGATGTAATCGGTAAAGCCGAAAATAGGTTCGATCTCGGCGTTGCAGTGGGGGCATTTGTGGAAGACCAGGTTTTCTTCGTAGTCGCGCAATACGTCGATGGGGTTATGGCAGGCGCTGCATTTGAAAGTACCGGCCTTGGTTCCGGAAATAGTGTCTTCGGATTTCTGCTTTTTGTTCTTTTTCTTTTTTTTCTTCGCGGGTGCTTCTATTTTGGAATCGTCAGTTTTGGTCTTTTTGGAGCCGCCTTTTGCCTTGAGGTATCCCAGATATCCGGGCAATCCCCATTGCCGCACGTTGGGGGTGTATTGCAGGGCGGTTTTGTTACCGGAGAGTACCTGCTTCCGATTGACATAGACGGGAACTTCGTAAAAGAGAATGAGAAATATGATGGCGACTAGGAGGATTGGTGAAAAGTCGGCGGCCAGCTGGGGTATGAATTCCACCTTTTCATATACATCCAGAACTGCCGCGGGCACGGCCCAGGCAGTCAATGTGTTGAATATTATCTGCGTCATAATATTATCCTGAAGCGTGGCCGTGAACGGATTGTCGCCGATCAGGAGCCATACAGGCCTTTCCAGTCAAATTTTTCGTACATCCATTCACCGTTTTCTGCTTTTGTGAAGGTGGCTTCGATATAGTATCTTTTGAACTCGTTGTTCTGGTTTTGATAATATTCCACCTGGAGGACCAGCTTGTCTTCCGTTTCAGTTACTTTTCGGACATATTCATGCCCTTTCACGCTTTGCCAATATTCATAATTGGGAATCGATCTTTCGGCGTGTCTTTCTTTTTCCTGACGGAGTTCATGCTTGATGTGTTCAGTCACGAGTTGGGCCAGTTGGTCGAGTTTATCAAGTTGGGCGTAATAGTTGCCGCTGTTACCATTTTCTGCTGTGACCGCGGGAGTGGGGCTGGGCCTGGATATAGTAGTATCAGGTGCGCTCGGCCCGGAGGAGCGCAGGGGTAGCACGGGATTGGTGGAAGCGCGTGCAGGGGTGGCGGTGGGAGTGGGCTGTATTCCCTGCGATTTTTCGGTTGAGGAATTGTCTTTGTTTTTCAAGTCATAGGTATGGGGGATGATATCGTTATCATACAGAACACCAATGGTATAGAGAGCAATGAAGAGGATCAGGATTTTTCGCATCATTATGTTATGTCCCCACAATATCAAGCAGAATTGTCAGTTCCAGAATGTGTCCTGTTTCCTTGGTGATTCTTTTTCAAATTTTGCTGAACCGGAAAACATTCTCTATTCTTATTTTAATGAGGCTATTACCGGCAGTCCATAAAAAATCTGTAAAACCTTGTCAAACGATCAGAGCAAAAATTTTTGGCAAATATCGGCCCGGCGGATAACCGGACACTTTCCTTATAGCAGCATTTCCCGATTATGCAAGAGTTTGGAAACTATTTTTTTTATATTGTTCCATTTGCAGTCAGATTTTTTTAGCTGGAGACAGGATGATTGGGGCTTTCACGGCGGTTTTGGGCAGAATAATGCACCATTTTTGCTCTTGGGAAAGAAATTGCTGTTAGAATTTGCTTGATATTGTATAAAATCCCCTTATAAAGTAGCGTGTAGGTTTTGCGATATGCATAACCAAGCGATGGATGCGCGCGCTTCACAAGATTTGGAAAATCGCCCATTTTGTGTTAGAGTGTTCGCGAGATGAGATTCAGGTATTCCAAGCGGGACGCTGATTCGATTCAGCCTAATTAAATATCAGGAGACGAAACGTGACCGAAAACGAGAAAAATCAGGACACCCAAGCCGACGAAAGCCCGGAAGAAAGCACGGCGCCGGCCGCCACCGAAACATCGGAAGAGACGGATGCGATCCCTTATACTCTGAAGGATACGAGCGAGGAAGAAGGTTCCGTCAAGCGCTTTACGGTGGAAGTGGAGCGGGAAATTTTCGATGCCAAACTGAACGAGGTTTTTCAGGACCTGCGCAAGACTGTGGCGATTGATGGTTTTCGTACGGGAAAAGCGCCTGTTGGATTGCTGCGCAAGCGATTCGGCAAGGAAGCGGAAAAAGATGCCCTGAACGAAATGGCCCAGAAGGTTGCCGAGGGGTTGGTTAAGGAAAGCGGCATCGAGGCCGTTGGCGATCCGATTCTGCATGACAGCACCGTGGAAGCCGGACAGCCGGTGACGCTTGTGATCGATTACGAATATCGCCCGGAGATCGACGTGCAGGATTATGAAGGCGGCGAGTACGAGGTTGCAGTCCAAAAGGTGTCGGAAGACCTGGTGGACCAGCAGTTGCAGCAGATTCGCGACAGCAATACGACCTTCGAAGAACCGGAAGACAAGGACAAGGCCTTTGAAAAGGGCGATGCCGTGACGGTGGACATGGTGGTGACGGACGCGGAAGGCAACCGGATGGAATCACTGTGCCGGGATGATGCTTTTCTGCGTGATCCTTTTGAACAGCTGATGCCTGAAGTGGCGGAAGCGCTTGTTGGCGCGAAAGCCGGTGACACAGTGACGCAGGAAGTCTCGCGGACGGTCAAGAATCGCGAAGGCGAGGAAGTGACCCATACGGACACCTATTTGATGGATATCAAGGATATCAAGGTGAAGGTGGTTCCGGAGTTGGATGATGAATTTGCCAAGGATGTTGGTGAGTTTGAGACGTTGGAAGATCTGAAGAACCGGATTCGCGATGACCTGAAAAACCAGGCGGAGCAGGACAAGCGGCAAAAAGCCGTGGACAAGATTTTCGACCACCTGATCGAAAAGAATCAATTTGAAGCGCCCCGCAGCATCGTGGCTGGCCAGCAGTATCAGAGCGTGATGCGCGACCAGCAATATTTGCAGCAGATGGGGGTGAGTTTTGAGGCGCTGGGAATGAACCAGGAGACCTACCTGGAAAACGCGAAGAAAAATGCCGAGCATTTTGTGAAGATCAACCTGCTGGTGAACGCACTGGGCAAGAAGGCCGAGCTGGAAGTGACCGACGAAGACGTGGATAAGGAAATCGAACGCCGCGCCGAGGAAGAAGGCCGTAAGCCGCTGGCGATTCGGGCGCGTCTGGAATCGGAAAAGCAACTGGATAACCTGAAGCGCGAACTCTTTATCAACAAAGTGGAAGACTTCCTGATCGAAAAGAACAACATCAAGGAAGTGGAACCCAAACGCCAAGAAGAAGAAAAGAAGGAAGATTAAAATATGAATTATGTACCCATAGTGATTGAGCAGAGCGAGAGGGGCGAGCGGTCTTATGACATTTATTCGCGCCTCCTGAAAGACCGGGTGATTTTTCTCGGTTCCGAAGTGAATGACGCCGTCGCGAACAGCATCATCGCTCAGATGCTCTTTCTGGAATATGACGACCCCGATAAGGACATCACCCTCTATATCAACAGCCCGGGCGGATCGGTGACGGCTGGCCTGGCGATTTATAACACCATGCAGTTTATCAAGCCGGACGTGAATACGACGGTGATGGGCCAGGCGGCTTCGATGGGAGCCGTTTTGCTGGCTGCCGGGGCTCATGGCAAGCGCTTTGCCCTGCCCGATTCCCGCATCCTGATCCATCAGCCCCTGGGCGGATTCCAGGGCCAGGTTTCGGACGTGGAAATCCACACGAAGGAAATGCTTCGCGTGAAGAAACGCCTGACCGAAATCCTGGTGGAGCACACGGGACAGGACGTGGAAAAAGTGGAGCGCGATTCGGATCGTGACTATTTCATGAGCCCCGAGGAAGCCTGCGAATATGGCTTGATCGACGAAGTGATCGAAAAGCGCGAAGACAGCAAAAAAGGCTGAGAATGAGGAAGGCGGAGGCCTTTTCGGGCGATCGGTTTTTTCTGACAGACTGACTGGACTGTGCTTTCCGGACCTTTATCGGCTGGAAAGCATTGTCGTTTTCAAGAGAGACGCTGCAGGGCATCAGGTAAATCATGGCATCTGAAAATGAAATGCTCCAAGCCTCGGACCATACCTTCGATACTATCGTGGGTCAGGATCTGGTGAAGCGTTTTCTGCTGCGTTCAACGGAGCAGGAGCGTTTGCCCCAGGCGCTGCTGTTTACGGGGCCCGATGGCGTAGGCAAGCGGTCGCTCATGTTCGCCCTGGCGAAGCATTTGCTGACGTCTCACTTCGAACCCGGCAGCGAAAAAGCCCAGCGCGCCATGGGCAAGATCGAGCGGGGCACGCATCCGGACATTCTGGTGATTCAGCCGACAACGGGTTCGGGGCAGATTCGTCGCGAACAAATCGAGGAACTCCATGATCGGGCGCATTTTGCTCCCCTGGAGGCGCCTTATCGGATTATTCTGATTCACCCGCTGGAAGGGATGAACCAGGCGGCGGCCAATACCCTGCTGAAAATTCTGGAAGAACCGCCGCCGGCCTTGCGCCTTATCACGGCCAGCCGGCAGATTCATCAGGTTCTGGACACGATCAAGTCGCGCTGTTCGGTGGTGCTGTGTCCTCCGGTGGAGTTGGGCGCGATATCAAACTGGCTGATGGAAAAAACAGGCTGCCTGCGTAAGCGCGCGGAAACGGCGGCCCAACTTTCGGGCGGCAGACCGGGTCTGGCCTGGGAACTGCTTTCGGGGCAGGACCTGAAGCGGCGCGAGAACATGTGCCGCGAATTGCAATACTTCCAGAAGCATGGCTATTCGTCGATCTTTCGCGTGGGCAATGCGCTTTTGAAGATGAGCGATGGGCCCGATGAAAGCATGGAACTGCTGCTGATGTGGTTCCGAGATATGCTGGTGGCGAACCTGACGCGTGAAGCGGATGCTGAAGTCTCGCCGCCCGCCGAGCTGATGATTAACCGCGATATGCTGGAGACGCTTTCCGAAATGGCGAGCCAGTTTTCCATCACCGGAATTACCCGCGCCATCGAAACCATTCTCGACCGCCAGAATCAGGCCTACAGCCCCTTTGTGGATTCGGACCTGCTGATGGAAGTGCTGCTGACCGACGTGGGCCTTGCGCTGAAGGCGGAAGATTAAAGCCAGCCTGCTCCCACCAAAGGCATCATTACATGGAACGTCTGACTGCCTCTTCTGACGACAAAATCGACTTTCTCGCGGCCTGTCCGCTCTTTGAGGAACTGGCGGCCGACCAATTGGATGCGCTGGCGGCGATGGCGGAATTGCGTCAGTACAAGAGCGGTGAGACCTTGTTTTTTCAGGGCGATGATGTGGATGGATTTTTCGTGGTCGTGCGGGGGCAGGTGAAGGCGTGCCGATACGGAGCCGATGGGCGGGAGCAGATTCTGCATGTGCTATACGATGGTGAACCCGTGGGCGAGGTGCCGGTTTTTCAGGGGGGCGGCAGCTTTCCCGCCAGCGCCATAGCAGTTGAGTCCAGCCAGTGCCTTTATTTTCCAAAAGGCAAGTTCCTCAAGTTGGGACGTCAGCACCCCGATCTTCTCATTGCCATGCTGGCTATCCTGTCGCGAAGGCTGCATCGCTTTGTTGAGCTGATCGACTCCCTCAGCCTGAGCGAAGTTCCCGCGCGGCTGGCCAGGTACATCCTGGAGGAAGTGGACCGGGAGGCGGAAAGCTGGGAGTTTGAACTATCCGGGACCAAAGCCATGCTCGCCAGTCGCATCGGGACCATTCCCGAAACGCTGAGCCGTTGCCTGGGCCGCATGCAGAAAAAAGGCATCATCCAGGTTCAGGGCCGAAAGATTCGCGTCATGGACGCCGACGGCTTATTTGAATTGGCCGACGGTGAAAAGCTATAGATCAAGTTTGGGATTGGTGGGACTCATTTCTTTTGGAAAATGGCGTTTGGGGAAAAGATTTCCAAAGCATTAATGATTCATCCTGCTTAACATTCATGGCCCTCGTCTAAGATTCGCGTCGCTCTTGTCGGTCGGCGCGGCGCTGATTTCGTGAATGAGTTTTGTATCAATATATTTTCCGTCCACCGTGTCACCGGCCGGCATGGCCCCGGCGGCGTAGCCATTCATCGAAAAAGTGATCCAGAAACGCTTACCGTCGTGGGCCAGTCGCGGGGCAGTCATGCCTCGGGCGCGAACACCGGGAGACAGGCCGGGCACGGGATAGAGTTCCGTCTGCCAGGCGCTTTCGGTATGGCCGTGGGCGTTCTTGCTTGGATCCTTGTGCAGATCCCAAACAAGACCGTGGTCGGTCCATGTTTTCAAGTCTCTCGATGACCACACCCGTACTCCGCGATTGTTATCGAAATCGGGGCTTCGCCCTTCGTAAATCCCGGGAGTCGTTCCGGTCAGATAATACGTGCCGTCGGGCGCGCGCGTCCCCGCCGCGTCGCGGAGCGCCAGGCCGATGTCGGGTTTCATGAGCTCATCAGCAGAAGCGGCAAATACGAAAACCGCCAAAAGCACAAGCCCGGCCAAAGCAGCCAGGTGTTTGGATATGCCACGTTCTCGACTCTGTTTCATAATATCTTCTCCTTATTGCTTCCCGCCAGAAGCGCTGAAGCAGATAATTTCGCCGTTGACCATAGGCACAATCAGTCGGCCCTTTGCGGCGGACAGGCCATCGAATACGGGGCACGCGGGAAGCTCGTATTCGGCCAGCAGTTCTCCCTTGTCTCCCGCGAAGACCTGAAGTTTTCCGGAGCCCTTGTAATAGGTGGATTGGTCCCATTCTTCCACCGAATTTCCCTCAGCGATTCCGGCTGCGAAAATCAATTCCTGGTCCTGTCCATCCAACGCCCCAAGCATGGCCCGCACGATTATGGGAGTTCCGACGGTCCACAAGGGCTCATCGGTCCGGACGTAAGCCTTCTGGGTCGTCGGCGTTTTCAACTCGCGCGCCTTTTGACGGTCTTCCATTCCGAACATGTCGCCGGGAAGATTTTGGGTGTCCCGATTGTCGGCTACAATGCGATTGCCCGATCCGGGCTCATGGGACGCGTAGCCTCCGCTTTCCCAGTGCTGGGCCGCATATACGCGCTGATCCCCCACCACGACAAAGGATCCGCTCCGCGCGGCGCTGCCGGGACCCGATCCATAGGAAGGCCAGGCGTCGTCATACATGCGCGAGACGCGATGAAACATCGCGTCGTTGAGCAGACCGAAATTGGCCAGCATATGCAGGCCGCCCATGGGTGTGTAACCCGTGAACCATTCTCTCTGCAAATCTATCTGCTCCAATCGCGGATTGAATTTGTTCTGGGCCATATAAATGTCAGAGCCATCGGTGACCAGCAGGTCGACCTCACCGCCCTCAACATGATAGCCCGTGGCGTATTGGTTATTTGCCTGCTCGATCAATGATTTCCGCTTGTCGGACGGGGCCATTCTCCATATCGCATCGCCCCTTACGACGCCTTTGTTCAAACTTTCCTGGTCGGGCCAGGGACCTTCGAGCACTGCCTGATGAACCACCGTCCCATCGGCCGGATTCAAGGCCACCAGCCGAATGCCACCGTCCAGATAACTGTTGCGTCCCGCCGCGAAGTAGATCAGGCCCATGTGGTGCATGACGCTTGAAGACACCGGCCACAGGCTTGCCAGCCGGCCGCCATCAAGAGTCAGGCGATCAAGCGGGGCCGCCAGATACCGCCATACCCCTTCGCCATCACTTGCCCGCAGGCAATGGACCGATCCGTCACGACAACCGATGAACAAGAGATTGCCCAAGATCGTTGGAGGACCGTCCAGTGCCGCCGGGAAATTGCACGTCCAGATAATCTGGCCGTCCATAAGATTCAGGCAGACAAGTTGATAAGTATCTTTCCGAACTATAAAGGCCTTGTCGCTGGCGATAGTGGCCTGGGTCAAATCACCTTCGAGATCGCGCGTCCACGCAACTTTGAGACTCCGTGACAGAGACGTTCCGGCAAAACTGCTGCGTCGGGCATCATGCATGTAGATGGGCCAGTTGTTTTCATCCAGATTATTTGTCGGAGCGTTCGAAATACTCTCCTTGTAAGCCGGTCCCTTGGTGAGTCGTTCGGGGGCTTCGAGGCCAAGTGCTCCATCAAGCCCGACGGGCAACTTGGCCGACAGCGTGAAAAAGCCGATGATCCGCGATCCGGCATAGCAAGAGCAGGGATCGGGCGTGACATAAGTCATGCCGTTGGCAGGCATGAGCCCATAAGAACAAGCGCCCCGAAACCAGTCGCAGACCATGTGCTGGTCGCCCATCAGATCCACATACTCCGCGCCACGATGCGGAAGCAGCAGATAGCGCTCCGTCGCCTTGCCCGCAATGCATCGAATATGATGTCCCCGCTTCAGCATATCACCCATGTTTGGAAGCGGCGCCTGAGAGCCATCGGCAAGCCGGAGCGTTTCCCATATTCTCAAACTATCTCTGTATATCACTCCGCCGATCACCCTCTGACCCGTGGGAAATCCGAAACCGCCTGTGGTTTGCAGTTGAGGATTCGTCCATACTGCCTTGCCGTCGGCCAGATCCAGGCAAACCGCACCGCCTGTGTTTCTACTCGTCCAAAGTGCCTTGCCATCGGCAATCAGAAGATTTCCGAGCATGTTGCGGGCCATGAATCCCATGCGGTTCGTCACCGGGCAGGGATAGGACCAGGCCTGCCTGCCGGTTTTCGCGTCAAGCGCCACCAGCGCCTCGTAATTGTGATAAACCACCTTGCCGTCGGCCATGGCAAGACTCTGCACCGCCACCGACGGGGCGTCATGCTGCCAGAGGATAGCGCCGTTTTCAGGATCCACCGCAACGATTCTCTCCGACTGGTCCTGCCTCAAGCGATCCAGCACCCGGGCGCGGAGTTCGTCTTTGGGATCCTCGATGCCTTCCTGCTCCATCCTCTTGTGAATGGCCCAGGCGTTTTGGCCGCGCATCTCATCCGCAGGCTCGGGTATTTCACTGCGAACACGGCAGATTACAATTTTCTCATCAGCAATGATCTCATCCACGCTGCCACCCAGGTCCACATCGAAGAGGGCTTGCCCCGTGGGAGCATCGATGATGCTCAGCGGCCCTTCCCGATAACGGAGCACCGCAAAAACCTGGTCCTCCTGCGCGACCACACGGCGGTTCATGCTCAGCGGTGTGCGCCAGATATAATCGCGTACCGCCTGACCCGCCACGTCTTCAAAGTAAGGCTGGCCGTAGCCCTCAAGCGGCTTTTTCCAGAGCATCGCGCCATTGAAGGCATCCCGTCCGATCAGCGCCCAACGCGGCGTCGCCCCCCCTTTGTCGAAGAGATATGTCCCTTCGTCGAGCAAATAAAAGAGGCGGCCATTGGCTGTCACCAACCCACAGAAACTCGCGCTGTAATTGTGACTGCGCAGATGGCGGGGTTCGGCCCACCACCGAAAGCTCCGAGGAACGCCGACTTCCCGGTCCTTTGAGACGGCATTGCCCGTCGCGTCGTAGAGATAATGGGCCCAATTTGAATCAATCGTATCGGGCCAGGGCATGATTCGCGATCCATCAGGCCCGATCCACAGGCCCCCCGGAGCCAGCACCCGCTTCGCCTCGCTTTCAGAAACCAGCCCATCATCGCCGACAATAAGTGCGTTCAGCGTGCGCTCCGCAAAAGGCAAGCGACCGCCCGACCATTCCACGACGGTGAAGCGCCCTTGCAGACGAGCCTGCACGATGGCGCCTTGCGCATCACTGACCGCCTGCCCGTCCTGCAACAAGATACGCACATGAAATGCTTCGCCCAATTCCTGCAGTTCAAGAGTGGCAGTTCCAACCTGAACAATGAGCCCGCCTGTGATTTTGGCCTTTTGTATATCCTCAATAGCCCCGGCTTCGGCCCAACCCGAATATAAGCACAGCACCACAAGGGCCATTAAGTTTAATCTGATTCGCTTCATCGCACATTATCCTTCATATATAACGCCTGATTTTTCTTAAATAAGCGAAAACCTTGAGAATGGGTTCCTGATCATTCTCATAATATGCCGAATTTTCTGAGAAAGGAATGGAGAAAGCAGGCAAAAGGATGGAAAAAAACGCTCAGGTGTTTTTCTGCCGCCAGGAGCTGGGACTCTGGCCGTGGACCTGATGAAAGGCCTTGGAAAAATGATAAGGATCAAGATAGCCCGTAGAGTCGGCAACGTTTTTTACCCGCATGCCAAGAGCCAGCAATTCCCTGGCCCGGGACATGCGCAAATCAATGAGATACTGCTTGGGCGACAGGCCGAATTTCTTCTTGAACAAGCGCCTGAGATAATCCCGGGAAAGGGGGATGGAATCCATGGCGTCGTTGACACGAAACTCCGGATCGTGCAGGCCGTTTACAATAAGCCGCTTCAAATCCGCCACCAAAACGTCCAGTGGCTCTTCGATAAGCCACTCATCCAGATAAAGCATAAAAGCCCCGAACAATTGCCGGACAATCATTTTCGAATGAGAATGCTCCACTCGGGATTCCTCATACAGGATGGAAATAAGCGACAGCACCGGATGTTTTAAGGGAACCTGAAAAATCAGAAAATCCTCATCCATGTCCAACCGCTCCACTGCCACCCAGCGGTTCATGAAAGGAACATCGGCCTCTTCGCTATGGCAGACATCCGGCGGGATGCAAATCGCCGTTCCCGGCTTGAAAGCAATCTCGCCACCATCAAAAAGAAGCCGCCCCGAACCATGAGTGTAAAAAACAATCTCCCACCATGGATGGCTGTGTCGAAAATACGCCGGCATAGGCTTCCAAAGGCCATTCACCTCAATCAGATTTGGAGCGTCGTGAAAAGTCTTTTTTTCCATCCCCCGATTTTGAATAAATTTACCGCCCATGTCCATTTATTTCGGCAAACAAATTGTCACGAGTGAATTCACGCCGACAATGACCAACCACCCTTAACTGTTTCGACGGGAATGGTTCTGTATGTACGGCAGAAAGAGTTTGCGGTCCGTTTCTCCCCGAGTTCATCAAGCTTGGTAATCCGGCCTCCTGAAAATATCCATTTACTCATGCGCCCCTTTCTGGGCCTTTTCCAAGAAGGATTCCAGTATTTTACGGACAACCGAGATTTTGGACGTTGGCACCCGCTTTCCCGGTCTGCGTTTTGAGCCTCGGAACCGAAGAGGTTCCCCTGTTCAAAACAGCTGTCCCCTCAGGTCAATATCCCAGATCAAAGCAGAGAGCCGAATAAGAAGCAAAGAAATGCATCTATTCTCTCCCTTAATCCTTCAAGCAGCAGAGCCAAAAAC
>CAYWYC010000119.1:0-6348 GCA_964462565.1 uncultured Candidatus Sumerlaeota bacterium
CGGACAAAAGGGAGTCGGATCGATCTCATAAAATGGATGATTTTTTCTTGCCCACGCACCCACCCGATGACACACAACGCCCCCTGAGCGTTTCGGAATTGACCCATGAGGTCAAGCGCCTGCTGGAGGTGGAGATCGGGGACGTGGAGGTGGAGGGTGAGATCAGTAACTGGAGCGTTTCGTCGCGGGGCCATGCCTATTTCAACCTGAAGGACAATACGGCCTCGCTGTCGTGTGTGCTTTTTCAGGGGAGCCGGAAGCGGCTGGACTTTGAGCCGGAAGAAGGCATGAGCGTGATTGCCAATGGCCGCATATCGGTCTATGAGGCGCGCGGACAATATCAGCTCATCGTAAATCAGATGCGGCAGACGGGCCTTGGCGATCTGTATCGGAAGTTTCTGGAGCTCAAGGAGAAACTCGAGAAGGAAGGGCTTTTCGAACGCAAGCGTCCCTTGCCGGCCTTTCCAAGGCGCATCGGCATTGTGACTTCCGCTACGGGTGCGGCGTTGCGGGATATTATCCACGTCATCCGTCGGCGCTTTCCGGGGGTGGAACTGATCATCGCCCCGGCCATGGTCCAGGGCGCGGAAGCTCCGCCGGAAATTGTGCGGTCAATCCATCGCCTGAATCGCTATCATCGCGCCTGCCTGAAACGCGACGAATGCGGGATCGACGTGATGATCGTAGGCCGTGGCGGGGGTTCTATCGAGGATCTCTGGGCCTTTAATGACGAGGCCGTGGCGCGGGCGATTTACGGATCGGACATTCCGGTTATTTCGGCGGTGGGGCATGAGACGGATTTCACGATTGCCGATTTTGTTTCGGACCTGCGCGCGCCGACACCTTCGGCCGCCGCCGAGGTGGTGGTGGGCGAGATCGAGGCCCTGGCGGAACAGGTGCGACGCAGCAAACGCGCCATCGGTCGCGCGCTGATGCAGATGGTGGAACAGCACCGCCTGCGGCTGGACAAACTGGCCCACAGCTGGGGCATGCGTCAGCCCCTGGATTTGGTGCGTCAGGCGACCCAGCAAATGGACAGACTGATGAGCCGCGGCGAAAAAGCCATGCGCGACAAAGAGCGGGAATCGCGGGAGCGCTTGAACGCGGCATCGAAAAAGTTGGAGCGTTTTTCTTCGCACGTGGTCGAGGCGCGCAGGCGGCTGGATTCGGCGAGCGGCAAGTTGGACGCCATGAACCCGATGCAGGTCCTGGCGCGGGGCTACAGCATTGTCTCGAGTCCGCGAACGGGTAATATTATCACACGCGAAAAGCAGGGCAAGGTCGGCTCCCATATAAGAATTCAGCTGCACGAAGGAGAACTCCGTGCAGCTGTGATTCCAAAGGGAGAGGATTTTCTGGACGGCCTGCTTTAGTCCCTAGAAGTCATCACCGTATTCTTCTTTTTTCTTATTGGAATGGTCAGGCAGGGATGCCTTGCCGGAACCGAGACGTTGATGCTGGGGAGCGCTCGTAGTGATACGGGGGCGGCTGTTTCCGTTTGAGTCCATCTGATCTCGCAGTCCCACCATGGATGCCAGATCCTGGACAATCGTGTTGAGCGCCTGGGCCTGGGACGAGAGTTCCTCACCCGCCGATGCCGATTCTTCGGCGTTCGAAGCCACCTGCTGCGTGACCTTATCCATCTGGGCAACGGCGTCATTGATCTGTCCGATCCCGCTGGACTGCTCTTCCGAAGCGGTCACGATCCCATCCACATTCGTCGCAACCCTGCCGGCACTTTCGGCAACGCGCGTCATTTCCTGGGAGACGCGTTCGACCACTTCGGCGCCCTGGTTGGACTGGCCGACGCTTTCCTCGATGAGGGAGGCCGTGTTTTTTGCGGCTTCGGCGGAGCGCTGGGCCAGATTGCGGACCTCTTCGGCCACCACGGCAAAGCCCTTTCCATGCTCACCGGCGCGGGCGGCTTCGACGGCGGCGTTCAGGGCCAAGAGGTTGGTCTGGAAGGCGATTTCTTCGATGGTTTTGATGATGCCGGAAATCTTGCCGGAGGATTCCTGGATACCGCCCATGGTTTTCACCAGTTCTTCCATGGATACGGACATGGAACCAACCACATCCTTCGCTTCCCCCATGAGTTTGCTGGTCTCGCGCGCGGCGTCGGCATTTCCGCGTGACTGGCTGGCCAGTTCTTCGAGCGCCGACGACGACTCTTCAAGACTGGCGGCCTGTTCGGTGGAGCCTTCGGCGAGTTGCTGGCTGGCAGACGAAATCTGGCTGGCCGCATCATTGACCTGGCTCGAACTGGCCGTAAGGTCGCTGATGGCCTGTTTCAGGAATTTAACGATGCCTCGAACAATCATGATGGCGAGCACCAGTCCAATGGCAAGAGCGATTATGCTGACAACGATAATCCCGATGTTGACGCTGTTGGCTCGTTGTAGCATCTTTTCATCGGTCATGATGTTTTCTTTGGTGGTATCGATTACGTCTTTCAGGTGTTCCTGCACCTCGGAGAGTGCTTGGGTGGTTTCCCTGGCGTAGATGGCCATGGCTTTGTCGGCCCCTTGCTGGAGTTCCGTCTCCGCATTCATGGCCTCGATAAAGTGCTTCTCGATCTCGGCCATAAGCGGGGGGATTTCTCGCTCATAGGCGGCCAGTGCTTCCCGCGTGTTCATATTGTCCACCTGCTTTTCCAGTGTGCCTGCCATGGCGTGCAGTTTGCGGTGGGGCTCCATGCATTCGTTGAAAGCCTTGTCGAGTTCGGGAAAATCCTGGCGAATCCTCTGGATTTCGGGATCGCTGAGCATTTTGCCCAAGGCGCATTTCGTCGGATCTTTCTGCACTCCCAGCGAATAGCTGCGGCCTTCGGCAAAATCCTGGGCGCGCTGGATGGCGTCATGGTTAGTCTTGTCGATATAAACCCCTGTACCCAGAATCCATCCCCATTTGGGGAATTTGCGGACGTATGTCAGTTTGGGCGCGATTTCCTGGGTTCCCGGCAAGGGCCAGTAATAGACCAGAAAGCCACTATCGGAACCGCGGCATATATCCACCATCTCCTTGAACATGCGATTGCCCTTGGGATCTTTGTGGTCAAGCATGGACTGGCCATTCAAATCCGGATTGATCGGATGCTCCACGGTTACGCCTTCGGTATCGATAATAAATATGTAATCGTTGTTTCGCTCGCCATAACGGACCTTGCCGATCAGTTCCTTGGCCTTTTGCTTGCGGGCCTCATCGGACGCCAGGCTTTGGTCATCGGCGATGGCCTCCAGCATGGAATAGCTGGTATCGACGGTGTTACGTATGGTGTTCTGGTAAGCGTAAAGCCCGCCGGCCTCGGAAGCCAGTTTTTTGGCCACGGTTCCAACCCAATGCGTATGGGCCTGATAACAGTCGGCCAGACGCAGGGCCAATCCGGGATGGGGCTGCTCGAATTCTTCGTCGATATGTTCCGCCGTTTTGTGCAGACGCGCGTGTGGCTCTTCGATAGCGTCCAGGATCGGCTTCAGTTGCGGAACCAATTCAATCGCCTTGTCTTTTTCTTCGCTGTAGTACCATTTACCGAACGCGCATTTATGCGGATCCTTTTCGACTTCCAGTTTCGTGATATGCGAATCTGTCAGCAGGGCATTCACCTGGTTTGCCCAATTCAGATGGTCCAGTTCGCGCTGGACCATGTTGCCCCGGAGGGCGTTTCCGTCGATCACTTCCTTGGCGTTTGAGACGACACCATTCATGCCGAAGATGGACCACAATGCCACTCCGGCGAGCAGGAGCATTACTATGGCAAAGCCCCAGCCAATCTTTTTCCCCACACTCATGTTCGACATTTTTTCTCTCCTTTGTCATGCAACACCCTTTTATATCGATACAAAGCCGTAGCGATGCATTCATGGATATTTCAGGATAGTTATTCTCAAAATTCTTTCTGCGATTTTTGAATATGGATCGGGCCTTCAGCCCTCTCCTCTTTTTCTTCGTCCGACCTGGGGTTAAAACCCCAGGCTATTATGGGATGCGCCTTTGGCGCTTTGTCATCTGCATAATCTGCGAATAAAAGGCCACATATCCCATTCGGGCTTAACACGAAAGACTTAAGAGAACGACTCTGAAAACCAACCCGAGCTGATTTTAGTCTCAAGGCCTTTGAACAGATTAATACTTTGTTCCTCATTATTAGGAATCGGTCTTCCGGGAAACATTCTTTAATTCTGGAATGTTAGAAATGCGAAAAGATAAGAAATCTGGAACGTCTAAAATTTATCAGGAGTCCGGCCAATCTCATAAGCCAGGTTTATTATTTTCCCATCGGCAATCCGGATCCAGCCCCGCCGAAGCGCCCAGGCCGTCGTCTTCCTGGATGGTCAGTGTGTAAATGCGGGAATGCATGTCGTAGATGCCTTCGATGGACGAATCGCCCCTGCGGCATAATGAAAAGATAGTCAGATAAGGTCCCGGCGACAAGTCGATGCGGTCGATGGGAAATTCCAGGATACCGCTGCCCGGTGGCAGGCTGAGATCGGGATCGAGCTGGTCGGAGGTGATGCACCAGGCGGGATGTCCCTTGCAGGAAAAAAAGGCCAGGACGCAATCCACGGGGAGGGCTTGGTCCGTGCGGTTCGTATAGCGCAGGCGGATGGTCATGGGATCGCCATTGCGAAAGGACCATCGGTTCTGGCCCTGGCGATCGATGAAATCCACAAAATCGAAAACCGCCGCGCCCGATCCGAAGCGGCCTTCCTGGTTTGTCGTTACCTGACCGAGATGGACGATGGGCATGGGGGCAGGGAAGCTGCGCTCGAACATGTGCTTGCGATAAAGATAGCCCACCTCGGAAGGGCTTCCCCGTTCGACGATGCGCCCGGCATCCATCCAGATGACCTCGTCGCAAACCTGTTCGATCATGGCGATGCTGTGGGAAACGAGGAGGAAGGCGCCGCCGCGCTCGTGAAATTTCTGCATGGTCTGGACGCACTTCTTGGTGAAGTGGAGATCGCCTACGGAAAAGGCCTCGTCGATGAGGAGGATATCGGGCTGGAGGTGGGCGGATATGGCGAATCCGAGTCGCATGTACATGCCGCTGGAATAATGGCTGACAGGCATGTGGATGAATTTATCGATCCCGGCGAATTCGATGATTTTCGGAGCCAGCGCTTCCATCTCACGTCGGCTGACTCCGAGCATATTGCCCTGAAGAAAAATGTTCTCGTAACCGCTCAGGTCGGGATGAAATCCGGCTCCCAGTTCGAGCAGGGGAAGCACCTTGCCATGAACCTCGACGCTGCCGGAAGAAGGTTCGGATATTCCGGCAATGAGGCGGAGAAGGCTGGACTTTCCCGCGCCGTTGGAGCCGATGACGCCAAGGCTTTGTCCCCTGGGAACGTCGAGGCTGATGTCGTCTGCCGCCCGGATGGCCTTGTCCGGGTCGGGTTGCTTGAAGGGCATGAGCAACTTTCCCGCCTTGCGCAAGCGTCCGGCATCGCGGTCATGGTATTTGCAGACATGCTTCAGGGAGATGGCGATTTCGGCAGACATCAGGCTCAGACGTCGGCCACTTTGTAAAGGTTGACCATTTCGATGGCGGCCATGGCGGCTTCGAAGCCCTTGTTGCCGACCTTGGAACCGGCGCGTTCGATGGCCTGTTCCTGGGTGTCGGTGGTGAGGACGCCGAATGCCACGGGGACGCCGCTCTGAATGGCGGCCTGGGCGATGCCCTTGGTGACTTCGCTGCAGATATACACATTGTGCGGGGTCGATCCCTTAATGACGGCGCCGAGGCAGATCACGGTATCGTAGGTGCCGGATTTGGCGAGTTTGTCGGCCATGAGGGGAATTTCGAACCCGCCAGGAACGCGGAAAATGCTGATGTCTTCTTCGCGAGCGCCCTGGCGAACGAGTGCGTCAATTGCGCCTGCTTCCAATTTGGAGGTTACAAATTCGTTGAAGCGGCTGACGACGATAGCCGCCTTGATACCGCTTGCATCCATCTTGCCTTCATAAACCTTAGCCATAGTTTTTCTCCTTGGTTCTATGTTTTTTTATCGAATGAATATGGGTCGGGCCTTCAGCCCTCTTCCTTTTATGGATTCGTCAGACCTGGGGTTGAAACCCCAGGCTATTATGGGGCGCGCCTTTGGCGCTTGGAATATTGTTGTTCGTTTATATCATTTTCCTCAAGCCTGCAAATATGAATGCTATCAAAATCTCTAAGAGGATATTGGCAATCGTTTTTTTGTCGCCCTTCCTTTTTTGCAAAAAACGCCGAAGGTGTTTTCCTATAATAGCGCCGGGTTTTAACCCGGTGGTACTGATACATCTAAGAATACGTAAACCCTGAAAGGGTTTCCCTGTTCAACAACAAAACTTCTTTAAAACCCAAGG
>CAYWYC010000119.1:6448-12439 GCA_964462565.1 uncultured Candidatus Sumerlaeota bacterium
GGGTAAGCCCTTCGGGCTTGGAGGGCAAGATTAACTGCAATCTTTTTGCCCAATCACAGCTTTTATAAAACCTTTCTGTTCCGCGGCAAACATGAGATGTGTCCTTGCTATTTTTCGTCCGTGACCTTGTGTCCGAAAAGGTGGCCGAGTTTTGTTTTCTTGGTGTTCAGGTAACGCTCGTTGTGCTCGTGGTGGCCGACTTCGATGGCCACGCGGTCAATGACTTCCAGGCCGTATGCCTCCAGGCCGACTATCTTTCGCGGGTTGTTGGTCATGAGGCGCAATTTGTGCAGACCGAGGTCGCGAAGAATCTGTGCGCCCATGCCGTAGTCTCTCAGGTCGGCGGCGAATCCCAGATCCTCGTTGGCTTCGACGGTGTCTCGTCCCTGGTCCTGCAGGGCGTAGGCGCGAATCTTGTTTTTCAGGCCGATGCCGCGGCCTTCCTGAAACATGTAAAGCAACACGCCGTGTCCCTCGCGGGCGATCTGCTGCATGGCGTCGTGGAGTTGGGGACCGCAGTCGCAGCGGAGTGAGCCGAGGGTGTCACCGGTGAAGCACTGGCTGTGGACCCGCACGAGGGCGCTTTCATTGAGTTCGGGCGTTCCCATGACGAGGGCGACGTGATCTTCGGCGTTGAGAACATTTTCATAGAGAATCATGCGCCAGTTGCCCGTTTCCGTGGGTAGCGATGTTTCGGCGGCGCGTTCGATGAGTTTCTCGTTGGCGATGCGATAGGCGATGAGGTCCTTGATGGTGACGATTTTCAGGTCAAATTTTTCTGCCATCTCCCGCAATTGCGGCATGCGGGCCATGGTGCCGTCTTCGTTGAGGATTTCGCAGATCACAGCGCAGGGACGCAGGCCGGCCAGGCGCATCAGGTCGGTGCTGCCTTCCGTATGCCCGGCGCGGTGCAAGACGCCACCCGAGCGCGCCCGAATGGGGAAAATATGTCCGGGCCGTCCCAGGTCGGAGGGCTTGGTTTCGGGCTTTGCCAGGGCGCGTATGGTTTCGGCGCGGTCGGCAGCGGATATGCCTGTGGTTGTGTTGTGAACCACGTCAACGGATACGGTAAAATTGGTGCCCATGCGGGCGGTGTTTTCCTGGACCATCATGGGCAGGTCGAGGGCATCGACGCGCTGTGGGGTGAGGGCTACGCATATGAGGCCGCGGCCATGGCGGGCCATGAAATTCACCATTTCGGGGGTGATGTGCTCGGCGGCGCAGATGAAGTCGCCTTCGTTCTCGCGATCTTCATCATCCACCATGATCAGCATTTCGCCCTTTTTGATTATCTCGATGGCTTCGGGTATGGATATGCTCAAGGTTCGGAACTCCTTCTTTTCATTTTCGCGATCTATCGCCCCATCAGTTCCCAGATCGATCCGGCGGGGAAGGATGAGGGGGTCTGCTTTTGCGCGTGCAAAAGGCGCGCCACATATTTACCGATCATGTCGGATTCGAGATTAACCCGATCGCCGGGTTTCAGGTGGCGGAGGTTGGTCTCGTTCCAGGTCTGGGGGATGACGGCGACGGTGAAATATTCAGCGGTGAGATCGACAATGGTCAGGCTGATGCCATCAACCGTGATGGAACCCTTGGGGACGGAGAGTTTGAGGATTTCGTCGGGGGCGTGAATCTTGAGCCAGTAGCCCTCGTCGGCCTCGCGCAGGGAATCGAATCGGCCCGTGGCGTCCACGTGCCCCGCCACGAGATGGCCTCCCAGGCGGTCGCCCAGTTGGAGCGCGCGTTCCAGGTTCACCGGCTTGCCGCTGCCGAGTCCGTCCAGGGCGGTCTTGGTCAGGGTTTCGGCGGAGGCGTAGGCCAGAAAATTGTCCGCGCCTTTTTGTTCGACGGTGAGACATGCGCCATTCACGGCCACGCTTTCGCCAATGGCAAGATCCGGCGCCATGGTGCAGCCGATCCGCAGACGTGCGGCATCACCCGATGTCTGTATCGACTGGATTTGTCCGACTTCCTGGATGAGTCCGGTGAACATGAAAATACCCCAAAACGGCGTAAATATCTCGCTTTGGGGAAAGGGCTGGACGCGCAGGCTTTGCTGCGGCATCCCAAGGTCCACTACCTTTTTCCATCCTGGCTGTCACAGTCGGCTTCGGAATTTCACCGAAATCCATCCCCGAAGGGAGTCGCGGGCTATACCGCCGGCAGGGAATTGCACCCGTCCCCAAAAGCGTGGTGATTATGTCAATGCAATCGCCCGGATTTCACCGGGTTTATGCGCCGTTTATTCCGTCTCCTTTTCGGCTTTCTCCTGGCGGGTTTCGGCTTCTGGCTCCTTGCCTGATTCGACTTCTTTCTTGCCGGTTTCCGCTTTGATGCGCTCGATCAGTTCTTCGGCGCGTTGCTCAAAACTGGAAGCGCCCTTGTATTCGAGCAGAGTGCGACGCATGAGTTTGGATTTTTCGTCACGATCCATATTCATGAACTGCTGCCAGCTTCCGTCGGAGATTTCGTCAAGATTCTGTTCAAAGTAGGGACGCTCTTCCTTGACTTCTTCAAGGACGGCGATGGCCTTGTCGTTCTGTCCGAGTTGGTTCAGGACGCGCCCTCTGGCGAGTTTGGCCTGATAGGCCAAGTAAGTCCTGCTACCATTTTCGTCCACGCCCAATTCTTCGGCTTTTTTGTATGCCTCAAGCGCCTTCTGGAGCACGGCATGATCGTCATTTTGCATAAAAGCTTTATTTTCAAGGGCATAGCCAATGCCGACCTGGGCCATTGCCTTATCTTCGGACGAGCGTGATTTCTGGATGAATTCTTCATAAGCGGCCACCGCACCATCGAAATCCTGCATGAGCAGCAGGCAATTGGCGCGCAGATAGCCCGCGTCTTCGGCGACTTTCATGGAACCGTAATTGGCGTCGAGATCGGCAAATACTTCAGCGGCAGCATCGAACGACTGCTTTTGCTTGGCCATATCCATCTCATAGAGGCCTTCCTGAAAAAGGCGGATGCCCTCATATTTCAGTTTGTTGGCATTGGTGGTTTTGCGGGAATTATAGCTGAACACTGCAACCACCAGCAGGATAAGGGCAAGCACCGCCAGAATACCGGTAATAATGGCGTGTTTGTGCTCTTCGATATAATGAAAGAAAGAACGCCCCGCGTCCATAAATTCATCTTCTTTGAGTTCTTTGCGCGTCAAATGCGTCTTGGACATCAATCTTTTCCATTCCTGTGAGATATTCAAGGCCGCACAGGCCTATTCCCCGCCAATGACAGAGTCAAATACCGTTCATATCAAAGCATCGCCCAAGGCGCAAGTTTTTTCGTTTTTAATTTGCGTTCCTGTGGCCGCAACCTATATAAAAATAGCATCTTCCACTTCCCGGCAAGCCAAAGGGGATAATAAAGAGGACAATTCGTGGTAAAAGAAAAAAAAGTAAGATTATACAAGGGTTCCAGCGTTCCCTGGTTTTACCGCATTTTTCAGGCTATTTTCTGGTTATGCGCCAAAATTTACCTCCGTGTGCAGTTTCATGACAATAATGCGCTGCCCAAAAGCGGAGGATGCCTGGTTGTGTCCAATCACGCGAGCAATCTGGATCCGGCGCTGGTAGGCATTCCGTTGCGTCGCATTTGCCACTTTCTGGCCAAACGCGAACTCTTCGAGATGCCCATCGTGGGTATTTGGATGCGGCTGGTGGGGGCGATTCCCATCCAGCGCGACCGGGTGGACCGCAAGGCGATGATGGCTTGTACCAATATGCTGAAACAGGGGCGGATGATTGTGGTCTTTCCCGAAGGAACCCGCACGCGGGACGGTGAACTGCAAAAAGGCAAGGCGGGTGCTGCCATGATTGCGGCCATGGCCAAGACGACGCTCGTCCCTGCCTATATCGATGGCTCCTATCAGGCATGGCCCCGGGGAGCCCGTTTTCCGCGGCCCCACAAGGTGCATGTGTGGTATGGCAACCCCTTTCATCTGCCTGATCGCGAAGAAAACCAGAATACCAAGGATTATTACCAGCATTGCGCGGATGTGATGATGGAGAAGATCGCCGAACTGGAAGCTAAGTCCAAGGCATCCAAGCAGTCATAAGCAAATCAACATGTATTGTGGTGTCTATCCGTCTTTCTTGCAGAACCCGGGCTTCTGTTTATATGCGGTAAATGCTGAAGATTTGCCTGAAAACTTGTGTTTCCAAGGAATTCAACCGATAGGAATCCTATGGCTATTTCTGCATGACGCCCGGCCCCTGGGGGCTTGCTTTTAAGCTATACTTTGATAGTCGGAGACCATGGAATGAAGATCTTTGTTGGAAATCTGGCAAAAGACGCGACGGAGGCCGAAGTGATGGGCCTTTTTGAGCCTTTTGGAGAAGTCTATTCCGCCAAAATTATTCACGACTTCGATACCGGCGAACCAAGGGGCTTTGCCATTGTGGGAATGCGCAAGGACGGCGAAGCCAGAGTGGCCATGAAGGAACTCCATGAAACGACCTTCAGGGACAAAGTCCTCACCGTGCGGCCCGCCCGAGCCCAGAATGACCGACGCAAGGGGCATGATCCCAACTACAAAGGCCCCGAACGGCGCAAGGGTGAAAGACGCAAGGAACATCGGCGCGTTTCCCGTCAGCCCGCGCACATTGGCAAAACGCGGGGTGAAGAAGACCGCCTGCATAAGTAGGCGCTTCAGTCTTTTTTCTCTGATTCTTCACAGGCGGGAAGGGTAAAATAAAAAGTGGCTCCCTTTCCGATTTCTGATTCCACCCAGATGCGTCCCTTGTGATTCTGCACGATTTTTTTGCAAATGCTCAGACCCACGCCGGTTCCCTCATATTTTCCTGAATTATCGAGTCTTTGAAATATCTGAAAAACGCGATCCTTCTGATCGGGATCAATTCCGATGCCATTGTCGCGAATTCCGAAACGCCAGAATTTTCTATCTGGATTCGCGGATTGGGGTTCGGCTTCGGAGAAAACCTTGATGAAAGGGGACTCGTCGGGCCGATGGAATTTCAGGGCATTGGCGACAAGATTCTGGACAAGCCGGACGATCTGGACGGGATCGCCCTGAATTTTTGGAAGTTCGCCGATTTCAATGGAAGCCGAAGTGCGCTCGATAGCCGCGCTGAGCGCCTCGATAGCCATATTGGCGATTTCCTGCATATCTGCACATTGGTCGCGATTGACGCTGGAGGTGACGCGGGAATAATCGAGCAGGCTTCGGATTTGGTCGGACAGGCGGGAAGCGGCGTTGATGGTCCTGTCCAGATACTGCTTTTCGCGCGCTTCCAATCGCTCTCCCAGGTCCTCCTGAATAAGGCTGAGGTAGCCCGATATGGCGCGCAAGGGCTCCTGAAGATCGTGGGACGCGGAATAGGCGAATGATTCCAGTTCCGCCATGCTTTCCTTCAGTTCCACGGCTTGTTCCTCCAGGAGGCGCCTGCTTTTATCCAGCGCCGCCCGGGAACGTTTACGGTCGGTTATATCCTCAAAATACCAGATGATTCCCTTGTCGAGGTCGTTTTTGTCAATGGCCACGGCTGTGAAGCGGATGTCCAGAATCTGGCCATCGGTACGCTTGATTCGAGTTTCGGTTTTTGCCAGGCCCTGGTCCGAAAGTTGGGCGTAAACCTTTTGGCCCGCCTTTTCATATAAATCGGAATCGGCATATAAGGCCCGGGCGTCTATCGCTTCGCCGTCCTTTTTTTCGATGCCCATGATTTCGTAAAAACCGGAATTGGCCCAGATGATTTTACGCTTTCTGGAAAAACTGATCGCAATGGGGTTGTTTTCGACGATCAGGGGAAGCAATTCCGCCAGTTCGTCCTTGCTGATATGCATGTAATATTCCAGTCATTATGCTGTAAACTGATTATAGTTATATCATCATGCGTGTTTGCGATGCAAATTTATTCGAAGGCGGGCATTTACAGGATCTACGACATACATAGTGGGCTGATCAACGAAAGCGATGCATCGAGAATTTACTGAATAATGAAAATAGGCTTTCATATTCAGGGCCAA
>CAYWYC010000120.1:0-12373 GCA_964462565.1 uncultured Candidatus Sumerlaeota bacterium
CTCACTTATGGCTTGATCTCCTTGTTGTCGTCTGGCTTCTCGATAGGCCAGAAAGGATCCACCTCCCACAGAGTTTCTTTTCCGTCCCGGCTGAAGGCAGTGACCCACTACCATCGCGTCGAGGTATCATTAGCATGAACAACCGGCAGATATGTGGCCACAAAAATAAGTATAGCCAGAGCCGCCATGCTGATTCGATATTTTCTCATTTTTCGAAACCCTTCGTTCTCAAGCTGTCTTTGCATTGATATTATCTGCAAATTTAAAGGCGGAATACAAAAACGCCCATAATTAGTGGTTGAGACGGAACCGAAGGCCGACAAAACTGATTTGCTCAACCCAAACACCTTATGAAATCATTTCATGGCTTTCCGGCGCAGATCACTTCCCCGCTTTCGAGGACGACGATGGCCTGCCCGTTTTGGGCAATAGCCAAACCACCGTATATGCCAGGGGCAGGTAGTTGGAGATGCCAGAGTTCCTTTCCATCCTTGCGATCAATCGCGATCAGTCGTGCTTCCTGTGTCTTGCTGTTGCTTATCAAAAGGAGAGCCGCATTGGTGGTCAGAACGAGGGCTTGGGGCTTGTCATTGCCGGAAAGTTTGACACACCATGTGAAAAGTTTCTCCCGGTTAATATTCAGGGGCCGACGAATTTTCTCCAGTTCTTCGCTATTTTTCTCCGCTTCCTCTTGCAGGAAAGCCCCCAGCTTCTCTTGCGAGATCAAGGCTAAATTGGTGGGCTTCCGACGTTCTTCGAGCACAAACAAGGCGTCCTTATCGTCCCAGGCCGGCGTCAGCAAGCATCCTTCTACCTCGAGAACGGGCAAGAGCCCGTCGCCATCTCCATTTTGAGCAAAGAACTTTGCCCGTTGATCGTAACTGTTGCCCTTGCCCGGAATATCAATCAGCATGCGCGAGCCCGCTTTGATCATCCAGGCAGCAGAAATCTTTCCAACATCCTGGCCGCCGGGATAGTGGGTTCCTGTAAAAGCCTTCGCCACTTTCCAATTTTTACCATCCTCGTCAGCGAAGTCCTCCAGCCTTCCATTGGCATAGGCGGCGCGCGGTATGCCGGTGTCAGGTGAAAAACGTAAGGGCAAGCCTTCTCCTGCGCTATAAACCAATTCTTGCGCGCGATCATCCCAGCACAACTGACCGGTGCCGCCAAGCAGGTCTGCCGACGAAAGATTTTCTCCATTCGGGCCGGTCCACTGGCTCTGCTCCCAAATGATTTCCCCGCTGACTGCATCAGCCGCAAGAGCATGGACGCCATCAATCCGTTCCAAGAGCCCGGCGACGGCATAGACCCTTCCATCAACAATCAGGGGGGATCCCAAGACAGGCCAACGGCACCCCAGCTGATCATAAACCATGATACGTCCGGTCTCCGGAGCCACCCGCAGCCGCCACAATTCATGTCCATCCTCCAGCGAAAAGGCATAGAGGTATCCGTCCATGCTACCGGCGAAAACATGGTCTTTCCATATGGCCGGGCTGCTCTGAATGCGTCCGCCGGTGTGAGCCCTCCACAAGGAACTGCCGCTTTTCAGGTCAATCGCCCGAATAACTCCATCGTTCGCGGTGACCAGAACGGTATTGTCTGCAATCACCGGAGGAACCGGCATCACTCTCGCGCCCAAAAGCACTCCTCCCTGCGGAGAATCCTGAACGATATTTTCGGCCACAGACATTTTCCAGAGCACGTCAACCTTTTCAGGAACTGCTATATCAATGGCAGAAGACCGGGCCGCATTGGCACGGTAGCAGGTCCACCCCTTGGGATCATTCCTGGTCCCACCTTTATCCGGACTGCGGACCAGTCTAGGAGTGGCAGGCGGAAGCATGGTCTCCCTTGCGGCGCGCACGTTGAAACCGCGCCATTCGGGGATGTGCCAGACACCATTGGTTATGCGCCATATCATGCCGTTTGCCACAAACTGGCTGGACATGCATTGCGACTTTGCAGGAATTGGCGGAATGCTTTTGCCTTCGATAATATCCCAAGTGAGTCCTGCCTGGCCCACAATGCCTTGTGGCGCGGCAGTGAAATGACCGCAACCACCCAGAGTAGCGGGCACTTTCATCTTCTCTTCACCGGTCAGCGGATCGCGAGCGGTGCCTCCAAACCAGACAAGGTCCCGGTACCCCAAAGGCAGCGGCGGCACCGGTCCCCTTCCCCGGGGAAGTTCCCACATGGGCTTTCCGTCATCCTGAGAAAGCACGGCACAGCGGTCCATTTCAGAAGCGCCAATGATATAAAGCCCTTCCAGCGCGAATCCAGCGACGGGATGCCGACTGACACGGTCCCACAGAAAGCCCACCTCTTTATCGTGCTGAATCCCGGTGTCTGCGCTCCACAGCACTTCACCATTTTTAATGTCAAAGGCTTCCGCCTTGCCTTTCCCGGTGCAGACGAAAAGGCGATCTCCCCAAATGGCAGGCGTTCGCGGATCAAAAGCATCGGAACCTTCCACGCGATTTATCTGCCAAAGAGGCTTGAGTGTTTCGCTATCCAGAACAGTCAACAGAAGCCCCCCCGATCGAAAGGGCGTCACGTTTTCGATCATCCGGCGCATGCGTTCCGGATAGCGGCTGAACTGTGGTCCACCCATGAGCGCAATATATTTATCTGTCGCGGCAATCCACTTGATTTCATCGCAATCCATATCAATACGCTGCTCCTCGCGTCCGGTTGCCTGGTCGAGTATGAGGAGACTGGAGCCGTCGCCTACCAGCAGGCGATCACCCTGGGCCACCACAATGGAGCGCGACACCTGCAACCAGGCCGCCGGGGAAAGACGACGATGCCAGAGCCGGACTCCCGAACCCGTCGCCCGGGCAACCAGGATGGGGCCACGCTGCTCTTCCAAAGGGCGATCCATCACTGTTTCCCAACCATGTGTCTGAAAAGTCACTTCTTCGCCCGGCAGCACGGCCTCGCCAAAAGTAACGTCCATCAGGTGACCATTCCAGAGCGAAAATAAGCGACCGTTCGCAACGATGTGCAGGTCGATTCGCGTGGCGTCGTAGGGTTTGCCGGTCCACTGGATCGTTTCCGGATACCGGTAGGCCTTATCATTAGACACCGCATTATTGTCAGGACCATGCCAATAATGGTTCCAGTTATCAGCACCTTCCAAGGGACCGGCCTTGACCAGAACAAGGCCTTTTTGCACCGGATAATTCTCAACATTCTTACCAATTGCACTCCCCCACTCTTTAAGGGTCTGATCGTCAATCTCGTTATTTGCATTACCTAGCAAGGCGATTCCGTACCAGGGATGCAACACCCGGCGTATTTCTGCCGCCAGTTCCTCAGTGAGTTCTGCGTCTTTTAGATCAATGAGAATTATCAGGTCGCAGCTGTTGGCAGCGGGCAGGAGCCGCTCAAGATTCCCTCGGTCGATATAGACGCGCTGGTTGACCAGATTGGCGTCGTCGAAATGTTTGCGGGCGGCTTGCACCGCTGCTTCGTCGATCATCTGCAGATGTATCCGGCAATGATTTTCTTTATTGGCGATGCCTTCCGCAAGACCGACATCACCGCGGGGCATATGAACCAGCCCGACCGGTCGTTCCACCAATTCCAGGATATCACTTGCTTTTTCACGGCCCTGCGCCGAGACAAGATTCAGAACAAGCATCAGAATAACGACCCACAATAACCGTTTCATCGAGAACGCTCCTTTTCCTTAAGAACTGTATTTTGAAACAGTACTGACAAGCCTTTTTTCTTACTGATCGTCAGATCGGCCAAGCCATTTCCGGTCAGGTCGGCGATCGCTATCTGTGGTCCGGACTGCTACCGCAACTTACTTCAAGCAGACGACCGAACCATCACGGAAAGCAACAATGACCGTTCCGTCCGCGGCAATGGCGATGCCGTTTTGCAAGGGTTCCGATGACAGGGCGATGCTCCATTTTTCTGCGCCATCCTTGCGTCCGAAAGCGCTGATTTTCCAGCCTTCGAATTGGATGCGAGCATTATCTTTTTCGGCCATTTCCATGCCCCAGCCATAAGGTTCGCTCCACGCGGACGCATGGGCGGCCAACACGGCGTTGGACGCCAGGGCCAAAGCGCTTACATCCAGCTCGGGCTTTTGCCACGCGGCCTTCGAGTAGTCGAACAGACGAAAGACTTCTGACCATCTTGTGAAGTGGAGGCGCTTTCCCTTGCTGGCCGTTTCATCGACCAGGGGCTTGGCCCTCATGGCGCGGCCTTCATCCACAAAGGTCTTTTTGTCCCAGACGCTCAAGCCCAGCGAGGCCATGCTTCTTTTGCGCGCCTCGACAATCTGGCCTTTTTTTTCTTCCCCTGGCGGCTGTGCGGCGAAAACGACCAAATCATCGTCGCAGACAGGCGAAACGCGGGCCACGTTCAGGATATTTGGCGGCGGCGTGTCCATATCCGGGGCGCCATGTTCGTTCAGAAAATACAGACTGTATTCCATGCGCCCGCGTTTGCCTTCACGCAGGTGCTGGTTTTCAATGAGATGACTGCCACCGATGAGAACGTTTTTGTCATCCATGATCAATACATTCTTTCCCTGAGTGTAGTAGGTCGCATTGAAAGTGTGGTAGCCTTGAATGCGCATTTTCTGATAGAACTCGCTCAATTCCGGCAAAGCGCCGGTTTTGCGGTCCAAAATCAAGGGCATGGAGATATACCCGGCTATCCAGACATGGTCACCCGCAATGGCGGTATGGCCGTTGTATCCAAAAGTCCGTTTGGTCGGTGGCAAATGGCTGCCCGAAATTTCGGGTTCGATGTAATGCTCCCAGATTATATCGCCACTGTCCGCGTTCAGGGCAAAGGTCTTGCTCCCATTGACCTTCAGCATACCGGCGGCGGCATACACCACGCCCGCTTCTGCGGCCAGCGAGTAAACCGGCCAGGTGCTCACGAACTGATCGAAAACATGAATGCGACGATCCACCGGAGCCAGGCGGCGCTTCCAGACCAGATCGCCCGAAGTCGCATTGAGGCCATAGACCCACCCATCCGCGCACGGCACATACAGATTGCCTTCCCAATAGGCGGGCGATGTAAATATGGGGCCATCTGCGCAGAATTCCCAGGCTACCTTGCCGTCATTCAGGCGAATGGCTCGCACGACACCGTCGCTGCCGGCCGTATATACATATTCTCCCACCACAATCGGCGGGGTTGGACGTTCATCCAATTTATCCATAAACTGGTTATAGATTTGGGAATAGGCGAAAGGATTGTCGGGTTTATATTCCCAGGCAATCGTCGGTTTCTCGCTGACCGTCGCCTGTGAAGAACCCCGGTGCCGGCTGTCTCCAAGGTAGGCGGTCCAATCCTTTTCACGAGCCTTTGTTTTTTGGTCCGACGATTTATTGAAAGCCGCGCCCTGAACCAGGGGATGTTCGGGAGTGGATTGGATCCGTTCGAAAATGGGACCGCCGCTGGCAAAACCCGCACCGCCCTGCATGGCCCCGCAGCCGCAAACGGTCGGAGAATACTGCAGAATGCCACCGGCCACCCACGCGCCGACACCGCAGGGGGATTTGTAGTCGAGGGTACCGTGGCCCAAAGCCCCGATGCCGGGTGCGTACGTCGCGATGCCACACCAAGCCAGGCCTGCCGGAGCGTCGATGGTCTCATCGCTCCGCTCGCCCGTACTCAAATCCACAACACTGCTTCCTTTAACATATTTGCCGTCCAGAATAAACGATTTCTGTCCGCCCCAGAAGCGTCCTTCGTCGATGGTCGTGCGCAGTTTGCCATTATCTGCGCTGAAGATAAAGGTGCGGTTGCCTTCAAGGATTGCCAGGCGCACCAGGCCATCGGCGACGGACATGGTGCTCATATGCCTGATATTGTGATTGCGGATTTTGGCTGGACGTTTGATCGACTTCATCCAGGAATCTTCGGTATTTTCCCAGAGCAGTTTGCCAGTTTGCGCGTCCAGGCAGGCGAGCCGCTTGTTCTCGCTGTAGAAGTACAGATTCCCCTCATCTACAGCGACGGCACGAAAATCGATAAGAACGGGTTCGCGATGTTGCCAGATTGTTTTTCCCTGTCCCAGATTCCACGCCACCAATTCCGATCCGAAAAGTGTGTTGTTGGCTTCCTGCTCCTGGAACACGCGAGGCTGCAAAGCGAACATATTGGCCTTGCGCACTTCCGTGGGATCGCCCAGCAAGGCATAGAGCACGCCGCTTTCGACAGCAAGCCACTTGACGCGCTTGTCTTCCCGGCTCAAAACAAGAGGCGACTTTTCGAACCCCGTATCGAGATTCCGCACCACCACCTCCGGCCCCGTACCCGATCCCAGAAAAAGCAGGCCGTCGGCGGCCGCGTATATCGGCATGTTGGACTCGACGTTCTCGGGCACGTAGTCTTTCCAAAGCAGGCGTCCATTGTAACTGTTGCGCACAAACAAACGCCCGGTAAGGCCGGACCGTTCCGGATTCTTCACCGTCCAGTCATGAATTTCGATATGGCGTCCTTCCGCGGTCAGGGCGCTGCCCGTGTGGGCGTTGTAGAAGGGCATGGCCCGAAACTGGAGGATGGGCGGCCATTGGAAGATCGTGTCTTCCGAAACCTGGTTATTGTTCGGCCCGTGCAGTTTATGGGGCCACCAGTCCGAACCGGGCTGTTCCGGCTTTTCGATAACATGGTCTTTCAGAAATGCCCGGCCATGAACAGGCGTCAGCACACGCATTATCTCCGCGGCTTCTGCTTCGCTGAGTTCGGCTTGTGTTTTATTCGGTAACGCGAGGAGATCGACATAGTTGTCCGCAAAAGGAAGAGAGCGCAGCTGCCCTTGCTCGACATATAGACTTCGCCCCAAAACCCCCGCCTCGGAAGCCTTACGCTTCGCGGCAGCAATTTTTGTCTCGTCCGGGTCCAGCGCCAGAATCAGGAACTCACTCTTTTGAGCCAGTTCGAGCGCCAGATCGGCCTCCCCGCAATCGGGCACGCAGGCCACACCTCGCTTTGTGGGATAATGTCCAAGCATCTCCTCCAAGCCGCTGGCCTGCGCCACCGGGAGATATGCGATCAAAAAAGCAAGCAGCAGCAAAGCCCCCATACTGATTCGATATTTTCTCATTCTTCCGAACCCTCCGTTTTCAGGTGTTTTTCCCAGCGATATTCTCCCAGGCGCAGGCTCTTCAGCCTATCCTGATAGTCGCCGTTCCGTGGACCATAGGTCGGAAGGCGCTTACCCTTTTCATAGGCTCCCAGGTCAGGGGCGTCGCCGGTATGGTCGTCGTTGATTCCGGGCAATGCCAAGCCCGCGTCCACGGCCTTGGAGCCGTCTTTCAGCTGCAAATCCACGCTGGCAGGTTTCACCAGGGGCGTGTCTCTCCGGGCATGGGGCGGTTCTTTTGCGCCTTTAAACGTATCATAACCTTGCACCAAGATGCTGTCCTCTTCGAAGCCCGATTCTTCTCTCATGGTCTCGATATTGTCAAATTTCCTTTTCCCGAGCAGACATGGGTTATCACGGGCCGCGACGTTGTAGCCGTTGTGGCTGATTCGGCGCCGATCGTCCTGCCTGCCGGCGCAATATTCGACAAGAGCCATATCGCCTTCCGGCCCGATGGACAGGTTGTTCTGGATCATCCACGAGGCTTTGGAAGGATCGTAGCCGTGTTTGTTGGGCATCTTCATGTGGGCCGACGTGGTGTTGTGCAGAAAGACATAGGCCTGCATTCCGCCGTGGCTCTTCATGGCCGCCTTGCCCCCGTTCACGTTCCAGACAATATTGCGAATCCAGTAAACGGGCCCGGCATGAACAGGCTGGCAGGACAGCGGCTGGCTGGGACAATTGAAGCTGCGGTTCCGCAACATGCGCAGGTTGGCATAGCCCCCGTCTGCCTCGATGAATTGATCGGAGCAGTTGAAAATGTCGTTATTATAAAAATCAATGGAACGACTTTGCTGGCCATACTCCGGATCAGAGATGCTGCTAGTGAAAACGTTGATACCGTCCCAGAAATTGGCAACATAATTGTAGGCGACCACATGGCCCTGCCCGGCAAGATTGACGGCATATCCCGCTTCCGTGCTGCCGAACTGACCCAGACTATCAGAAGGATTTCTACCGATAAAGACATTGTCCATAATTGTAAAATCGTCGCTCCGACCGTCCTGGGCGAGCACGCCGTAAACAACCCCTTCGATCCAGCAGTTTTTTACGGTCAGCCCTTTCATGCCGCCGCCGCGCAGGCCCTGCCATCCACAATGAAAAGCGATGTCCGTGTTGCGGACCGTAAGGCCCTCGAAATGCAGGTAATCGGCGGAGCGCAGATTGAACAGCGTGGGCGCGCCGTCGCCGTCGAGAACCACTTCACCATCGCCGGCAGGCACAATATAGATCGGCTGCTCGGGCGTGCCCTTGGCCAAAACCGTGATCGCGCCATGGAGCCAATAACTTGCCTGGGGTTTCTTGTTCTTAAAGTCCCAATACTTGTTGTTGTCGTAATAATGCAGGCCACCGTGCATCTTGATGATGGTTCCCGGTTTCGCCACATTGGGATGGACCGTCATATAAGTATCGCAAAGCGGACGAAACCCGTTGAGGGCGTGCATTATATTTTCAAAGAAGGGCTTTTCTTTTTGCCCCTGCCAGTCAGGCGGATAGACGTGTCGGATTTCGACTGCGTCTTCCGGAACTTCCGGCTCGGGTCGGGTTTTCATGGCGACGATCTTTTGCGCCGCTCCATCCACGCCGTCAGGATCGCTGATTGTCAGGCGCAATTCATATTCCGTCACCGGCTCCAAATCCATCACGCTACCCGCCAACGCGTCGGGGATAGAATACTCTGGCCATCCGCAGGCCATGGCAAAGTCCGCCTTTTGTCCCAGACCAATACGAAATGCCGGTAGATAGGCGCTCCAACTTTCATCATTTTTCTTTCGATACTGCACCTCGCATTCCGCATTGCCGTTCGCATCGCCTTCAATGCGCCACTCAAAGCCCAAAGAACTAAGGGTTGGTCGCTCCAGGATCAGCTCGCCGGGAGTGGTTTGGTCGGCGGCCCAAAGAGCGATCGGTTGGAACAACATGATAAACAATGGCAGTATCGAGACTTTTCTCATTCATTTCTCCTTTGTGGCTTTTTCCCGCTTTGCCTTTTTCCTCATGACTTCGCCGTCTCCGGCGGCCTTGATTGTGATGGGCTTTTCGGGAGCGCCTTTCACCGTCAACCAGTAGGTTCCGTCGCTGACCAGGCCCGTTTTATCGGTGTAGTGCTCGAGATTGGCTTTGTATACTCCGCCGTGGACAAGGATAACTGCCCCGGCCTCTATCGGTTTTTCCCAGACCATGTTGAAGTCACCCAGGTTACCCAGACCGCCGTAGTAGGCCTTGTATAGATTGTTGTATTCATGCTGGGGCCATCTTGCCTTCTTTCCCGGAGGAAAAACATGATATACCTTGCCGCCCTCTGGAACCACAGGCTCTTTGCGCGTTCGGCAAAGGGCCGTGCGCACGGCTTCTCCCTCAACGCCATCGGGGTCTTTGATCGTAATGCGCACCTCGTACTCATGATCCGGTTCAAGAGCGAAAATGCTGCCCGCCAGCATTGGCTTCGTTTTCACATCGAGCCAGTCTGACGTCCGTCCCACATGGTAATCTCCCACCCGCAAAAGCGGCAAAGCCTTCTTCCAGTCCCCGGTGTCCTTTTGCCGATACTCCACCGTCGCAGAGGCGTTGCGATTATCGTCACCATCGATATCCAGGGCAAAACCCAGGCACAAGAGCGTTGGCGGATCAATAGTGAGTTCGCCGGGACGCACAGCGTCCTGCCCGTGGGCTAATCGCGCGATGCAAAGCAGAAAGATAAGCATTGACAGCCAGATCGGACGCATTTATTCCCCTTTGCTTTCAGACACATAAATGACGCCCTCCAACATGCTACGCGCGATGCAGGGGACACTGTAGACAGCCGTATTGTGACCAAACTGTGTGTAGTAAATACGGCCTTTGCCATATGTCTTCACCCAAACCAGCGCGCGTGAAAAGTCGTCCGCGACTTCGGGAAACACCTGCGGGGAGCCTTCTTTGGCTATCTCCAACAAGACGCGAGGCAGCGATTCCTCTCCTTCGGGCCGGAGAATAACATAGAGTTCGTCGGCCAGTTGTTTTGGTGGATTAATGGCGACATCATAGGATTTTCTGACATCGCCGCTAAGCCAACTATGCGTCCTTGTCATAGTTTTGGATTTTCCATGAAAAGCGGCCATAAGGGGATGATCGGGTTCTGCCAGTTCAACCGAAAAGGATTTGCCATGCATTTTAGGATGCACCTGTGCTTTGTAAACATAGCCGCCGATCATCCGGTTAAACTCCGCCCTCGGGTCGGACATCAGCAACAAGAGGCAGGAATGATTGGCGAATAATCCTCCTCCATTGCTTACGTATTCCGGCAGGATTTCGTTGAATATTTTCGGGTTCCGTGTTCGTCCGACGTTGTTCAATATAACAGCATCGTACTCCTTCAGCATCTCGGCATTGATCTCCGAATCGCTGTATATCTCTGTCAATTCAAATGCGTTGTGTTTTTCAACGCTGGCGCGCAGCATCACGATCATCCCTGCCGCTCCTGGCACATGCAATGCCCCGTAAGTTCCCTGCGTCAGGAGCAGGATTTTGGGCTTTTTTTCGCCCACCGCTTTGAGCTTTACCGGGAGTGCCTCCTTGATCATCGTATCGTGCTTCAGGATGAATTCTTTGTCTGTGTCAGGGCCATCGACCGGGACGAAATCCCGATCCAAATAGGGGCGCAGAAAATTTTCCATTTGCTTTGCCTCCTGGGCTTGAACGCCGAAGGGCCAGACAGACAGCAAGGCCAGCGTCCCGATGAGCATTATTGCTGAGCATGTCCGATAATTTTTCAAGGGGTGAATGTCATAAGTGTTTTTCATTGGCCGGCGTTCTCCCGAATCCATTCCCAATCCGGCTCCAGACCCATGCCGGGGAGTTTGTACACAAGCCGCACATAACCTTCTTCATCAACATGGCGCGCTTGCCTTCTTTTAATCCAAGGCTGCCTTTCCGGCTTCTCCTCAATCCCTGTGAATTCTTTTTCCACAGCGATCCATTTGGGACTGCGCGTGTGCCAGCCTATCCAGGGCAACGTTTTATCGCTCGCAAAGCCGTAGAGTGGAAATTGGTAGATGTCCATGGGAAAGCCCCCATGCAAATCCAGACAATTGCCGGATGCTTCACAGGCCCTTACAAAACGAAAGCATTCCGTGAATCCGGCATAGAGATCGATCTCGCCGATATCAACGGCTTCTTCCTCTATCCATTGCAGGGATTTGGAATAATTGCCCGATATCGGCCCGCAAAGAGGTGTTTCAATAGTCCTCCTCAGTTGCTTATATTTTTCCAACCCATCGGGCATCGGATCAAAAAAAACCGCGTATCCATGCTCATCAAGTACCTTGGCAATTTTACCGGCCTGCTCCAAATTACAGGAATTTCCGTTGTAAAACATCAGCAAGAGTCCATCGGGCACAGCTTGGCCGACGGCTTTCGCGAGAGCCATATCGTCAGACAACCATTGCTCCGCATTCGGATCATCGGCCTTGCGTGGCTTGCCGTGACCTTCAAGGTAAGCATATATTTTGTAACCGTGTAGATTGCGCTCTTTCGCTTCTTTTGCCGCACGCACATTTTCCTCAATAGTCATGTTGGGAAAGCCTGCCGCATAAAAAGCCACTTTGTCGCGCTGTATAGGCCCGAGCAGTTCGGCCACCGGTTTATCCAACACATGCCCATAAAGATCCCAAACTGCAATATCCAACGCGCGCCTTAAGGGAAATGGCAGTCCTGACTCAGCCATAAGATCCCAGTTCTCTTCGGGATGAATGATCTCAAAACCAAGAATTTTGCCCACCATAGCCTTTTCATTGTCTTTGTTCAAACCGCGTATCGGATCACCTACATAGCTTCCTTCGCGCCCCTCGGCGTCCACCAGACGCAGAGCATCCTGTGGCCCCATAGCCGTTTTGAACCTGATCCATTCACACTTTGCGATACGCAGTCTCGGCATTGTGCTTTCTTCTTTATCCCCCGCCCATACAGTGGCTGTCCCAAGCAAGCAGATCAGCAGCCCAAGCAGAAAATTCTTCATTCTTATCCTCCTTTTAGTTCGAAGACTTCTCAGCAGCAATATACCCTGAGGATATTATCTTTCGTTCCTAACACTCATTAACCGGGGCGTTTCTGCTGTGCTTTGGCGCACGATCAGTCTCGCATTGACGGTTTCTATGGTCGGCGTTCGATTTTGAACGTCTTCGCTTCGGAGCGCCTTCAGCAATATATGCATCGCCTTGCGTCCCATTTCTTCGAGGCAATGACTGATCGTAGTCAGAGGTGGAACGCATA
>CAYWYC010000121.1:0-12316 GCA_964462565.1 uncultured Candidatus Sumerlaeota bacterium
CCAAGACAGATATCAGTATGAAGGATCAAGGTGTCATCGGTCGTGAATATAGCGATCCAGAAAAGGGAAGGTGAGAAATACCGCGAGCCAGCCGAAGGCGATTCCGAGGAGGGCGGTGTAGCCGATGCTGTGGAGGACGGGATGGCTCGCCAGGGCCAGCGCGCCAAGGCCGGCCATGGTGGTAAAGGCGGAAATGCCGACCGCCGCGCCTGAAGCAGAAAGATGATCCTCTCCGGCACGGCGCCGCTCGACCCAGGCGCAGAAGAGAAAAATCGTATAATCGATCACGAGCCCCAGTATAAAAATCGTGACGATACTGTTCATGAGATTGATCTGGATGCCGAGCCAGGCCATGTAGCCGAAGGTCCACAGCGCCGCAAGTACCAGCGGCAGGAGCAGGATCAGCAGATGGCGCAAGGACCGGAATGCCAGTGCCAGCAGGGCGATGATGATGGCGCTCGCGATCAGGCCCATGCGTTCCAGCTCGCGGTAAATCAGGCCGACCATATATTGCATGAAAGCCTGGCCATTGGCCGCCTGGAGATCGGGAAATTCCTGCTTCAGCAAAGAGGTGATCCGCTCGAAGTCTTCCAGCCGATCCACTTGCAGGTGCGTCAGGATCATCGTGTCGTCCTCGCCGATGGACACATGGTTTTCGATGAGCTTGGCCAGTCCCGCCTTTTTGAGTTTATCAAGCGTGACCAATCCGGCATCGGCCCCCAGGCTGTCGAAGAAACCCTCGAAGGCCGCCACGCGCATTCCCCGCTCCGGCGCGATCTTGTCGAAATTTTCGCGCAGGCGATCCACGCGCGCGGCGCTCCAGAAATCCGACCAGCGGCGCCGGTTGGCTTCCTGCGTTTTTCTGCTGGGAAGGATAGGCGCGATGGATTGGAAACTGTTCAGTTCACCTTCCGTCTCGAGTTCGCTGAGCCGCGCGTAAAGGGCTTCGTTTTTTTGCAGGGCCGACTCGAAATCCTCGCCGCGAATAATCACAGGCGACACCTTGAGCGTCTCGCCGAATCGCGACAGGATAAGGTCCCAGTCAGCGCGTGTGGTGTCGGACACGGCGTTCATTTTCTGATAGTCGCCCTCGAATTGGAGCCGCGGAAGCCCCGCGAGGGCCAGGATGGTGAGGCCAATGAGCAAGACGGGAATCATGCGTCGGTGGCCTTCGATAAATCGCGTCGCCGCCAGGTAGGCCTCGCCCAAGTGCAGGATGGGACGGCGAAAGGCAAGGCGCATCTGCTTGAAGCGCGGAATGAGCAAAGGCATGACGCAAAGCGCGAAAACGGCCGCGCCCGAAATCCCCAGGGCCGCGAAAATCCCCAAATGCCGATAGCCAGGCAGGATGGAAAAACTCAGCGTGAGAAAAGCAAGGATTGTCGTTGCCGCGCTCAGGAGCAGAGGCCGGGTCAGCCGCACCAGGATGCGCCGGACAAAGGCGTTGCGCGCGTCACCCCTGGCATCGCGCTCGGGACTTGGCGCGTGGTCGGCGTGGTAGAGAATATGAATCCCGTAATCGACGGCGATGCCGATGAGCATGGAGCCGCTGCCAATGCTGATGGCTGAAATTTCGGGAACAAGCCAGCGGATCAGCCCCATGGCAAAGCTCGCCCCGAAGGCCGCCGGAAGCAGTGCCAGCAGCACGAAAAGGGGATTGGCAAAACTCAGAAAGGTCAGCAGCACCACCCCGCAAATCGAGATGGTCACGGTCTTGTAGATGTCCTTTTTGACGCGCGAGGAGTTTTCCAGACCAAAGCGATGTCCCGCCAGATCGGCCACGTGAACGCGCCCGTCGCTTTTCGCTTCTACCTCCGCCTTGGCGCGATCGAGCAAGGCGACCAGTGCGGCGGCATGATAGCTGTCGGTCGATGGATAAACGGGCTCCACCATCATCAGAATGTGCTGGCGGTCTTTGCTGAAGATGCGGTCACGATGACGCTCCAGGTCCTTGCCCAGATTCTGAAAACTCTGGAGGCGCTGCAGCACTGTGGCGTCCATGCCCAGGGGATCGTGGCGGAACTGGCGGGCCATCATGGGTGCGGGATACTGGGTCAGGATTTTTTTCCACTCTTCCAGCGCCCGACGGATCGCTTCCGGCTGCAGGCGTTCTTCGATCATTTTTTCCTGGGCTTCGGAAAAATAGGCCGCACGATGTTCCTTCAGCAGGTCCGTCAGTTCCAGCACCTGGCCGGCGTCCATGCGATAGATGACGTCGCGCACCAGATCGGCAGCGCTTCCATCAAAGGACGGCGGCGCTCCGAATCGCACTTTGTTGAAAGAGGGCGCCTCGTCTTTTTGCGGTTCGGGTGGGTTCGCGTCGGGGCTTTCGGTGAAGATTTCATACAGCGCGTCGGCCGCTTCGATGAGTTCGTTTTCGCTAACATCTTCCGCGCCCTGCGCCGGGCCGATCATGATATAGACGCGATCGAGGGGTCGAAACCGGTCCATCCATTCACGATACTCGCGGACCACGGGATCGGTGTCGGGCAGCAGGTCCATCACGTCCTCGCGCCATACAATTCCACCCGCCGAAACCAGACACAGGACGAACACGATCAGCGCCGCCAGCCAGACCAGGCGCGGATGGCGAAAAAGGCGTGCGTAGAAATTTTCCAGGGGCTTCGATGGCATGGCTTGTTCAGGGCTTCGGTTTTTGGGGATTCAGGTTTTCCACTTCCAGCAGCCGGATTTCCATGCGGTAATGCCAGCGATGATTTTGCAGAATCATCAGTGTCGGCGCCTCGCGGTCCAAGCCGGGGAGCACCTTCCAGTCGGACCAGGCGACGTTACGCGGAATCTTTCCATCGATCCATTCAAAGGAGCGCGTCATGCGTCCGGAGTCGTCCACTTCCAGCACGGTGGCATGGTTCGTTTCATGCCAGATGACCTGCGCCAAGCCGTCTGATTCAGTTGGATAAAAATCAAAATCGCCGCCTTCAGGCTTAAGAACAAGATGCGCCAGATCGGGCAAAACGCCCTGCATGAGCGGTTTGGGCGGCATCTGCTCAGGTGCCTTGCGGATGCGTCCCGCGCCGTTCTTCCACTCAAAGTCAAAAAGGGTTCCGCCCATTTCCAGCAGCGCCAGGGCGCGATAGGATTGACCCTCGCGCACCCGGAGATAGCCGATGAAGTCATACTGCTTGCCGCCGGCTTCCAGAATGACCCGTTGCACGAGTTTGGCGTTTTCGGGCCAGGGCCATGCCTTTCGGATTGCGTCGGGCAATGTTTCTTTCCTGACGAAATCGGTCTGCGGTATGCCCCACCAGAACTTCCGCGCGTAAGAGCCGAAAGCCCGCTCCTGCCGCGTGGCGCAGGAAGTGGCCAGCACCATCCCCAGCGCCAGCAGGATCGCCGCGCAGAACCGGCCTGTGCGATTGGCGCTCAAAGTTCGGGACCTCTCCGGATCGGGTTTTCCGTGTCGAAAAGACGGTCGTTCAGATTGGGGTTAATTTTATCGTCGGTGAAGCGGATGATGATCTCGCCTTCTTCTTCGGCCTCGATGATCCGCACGCGACGGACGCGTTTATTTTCGGAATCGATGTAGAGTTCGATAGCCTGGATCATGTCCTCGATGGTGCCCAACTGCGGTTGCATGCGCAGGCGGTGCAGCGCCGTGCCCCGGGCCACTTCAAAGTTGTATTTGGTCCAGGCATCGTCAAAATCGCCACGCATCCAGTTCATGATTTCGTCCAGGACGTTGCGGAGAATATCTTCGCCCCCCAGTCTCATCTTGCGCAGCTCGCCGTCTTTGCTGTCAAACTTTGCGACTTCCGCGCCGTTCAGGATCAACAGCGAATAATAGGGCGATGTAATCTCCCAGCGGATTTTCCGGGGTGTCTCGAAATAGCAGTAGCCCCGCGAACGCAGGCTGTCGGAAAAGGTGACGAGGTAACGCTCCTGGACAAACTCCACTTGCAGGGCGCGAATGGTGCGCAGGGTTGATGACATTTCGTTCAGGAATTCCCGGGCTTCCGCCTGTGAAAGGACGGTCATGCTGGTTCCATAATCCTTGGAAAAGGGCGGCAGATCGCCGAGTTCTCTTTCCTCGAAACTGTCGGTCTCGGGTGTCGGTGTGGCGGACGGCGTTTCGATGGGGCGGTTGTCCTCATAGAGTTCGTCAACCGCCGTGTCGGGTGTCTCCATGCGCTTGGGTCCCAGATCGGTGGCGCTGTTGTCATCTTCGATGGCGGAGCCGCCAAATTCCATGGCATCGGCGGCTGAGACGCGCGGGTTCGGCATCAGGCCAAGGGCAAGGCCCAGCAATATCATGAAGCAATATCTGTATATGTTTCGCATGGCAAACTCCTTATCGGGACAGCAGGATCAGCGACGCGGGACCAGTCGGTGCGCATTGCAGGCAGGCGATGCGGTCGGCTTCGATCATGCCGTCGCGCAGTGCCTTGGCCGCCGCGGCCACTTCCAGAGCGTCGCTCGTGGGCATGGCTCCGAAGAAGGCGGCATGGCTCTTCCAACTTTCCCGGTCCGCCAGCAGTCGCGCGTAATGGACGTTTTCGGCGTGATTGCCGCGCAGGGCTGGAAAGATGGTCGCCCCTTCCAGCAGGCTGTGCAGGTCGGCTTGTCCGTCGCGGACTTTTACTTCCATCAGTCGCGGGGCCTTCCGGTCTTCCCGCGTCAGAACCAGGGCCGTAAAGGCCTCGCCCGGGCGATAATCGCAGGCCGTCAAATCGTCGGGCTTCCAGCATTCGGCCGGGTTGCCTGTGCCCATCTCCATCGCCACTGTGTATTCTAACACAGATGCCAGCTCATCGCCAACCCCGGCGATGACATAATCGCACAAACCCGAATCGAGCCACTGCCGCGCTGTGGTCAGAACAGAGACCGTGGTCCATTCAAAGCAGGTCTGGGTGGTGCAGGGCCCCTGGAGCCCCATGGAAATCGACAGCTGCGACGCCAGCGCGTTGTGGACGGAGTTGGCAAACTGCGTGGGTGAGGCGCACTTGTCGCCGTCGTCGATAAGCGTGTCCTGAAAGGCAAAGGTCGTGCGCAAGGGCCCATAGCCCGTGCCAAAGGCGATACCTACGCGTTCCGGATCGGGAAACTCGATTCCCGCGTCTTCCACGGCCAGATAGCTCGCCAACAGCGCCATCCGCACAAAAGGATCCAGCCGTCGCAGCGCCCGTTTGTTCACAAAACGGTCGAGCCCTTCCGTCTTCGCCCGAAAAACCGGCAGGCGCACCGGCCCGTCGGCAAGAGCCACTTCCACCATTTCCACCTTCGGTTCGGCCGTCCCGCGCAATACGCCGTCCAGCGAATCGATGCCCGATCCTGCCGCGCTGACTGTGCCGATGCCGATGATGGATGCCGTCATAATACTTGCCGCCTTCGCTCTTTCATGCCCGCTCCAGGAGGAGCACCGAATTATTCCCGCCAAAGGCGAGGGAGTTGGATATGGCGTATCGCGCGTCGATCTCGCGATTTTCGCGCAGGGGTTCGATGCCGCAATCGGGATCGGCTTCCTCGAAACCGTGGTTCGCGGGAAGGCGTCCCTCGATCAGGCCCCGCGCGGCAAAAACGGCCTCGATACCTCCCGCCGCTCCCAGCGTATGACCCGTGCAGGCCTTGGTGGACACAACGGGCAGGCTCGGTGCAAAAAGATCGGCCAAGACCTTGCCTTCCACCTTGTCGTTATCCGGCGTCGAGGTGCCGTGGGCATTGCAGAAGCCAACCTGGTCGGGACCGATGCCGGCATCGCTCAAAACTTTTTCGATGGCCCGACGCAGGCCGCGTCCTTCGGGATGGGGAGCCGTGGGATGATGGGCATCGGCATAGGAAGCATATCCGGCGAGCTGGGCCAATGCTTTTCCGCCACGTGTTTCAAGGTCTCTTTCTTTTTCCAGTACCACCATTCCCGCGCCTTCGCCCAGATTCAGGCCTGTGCGCCTGCGGTCAAAGGGCCGGCATGGTTCGTCGCTGGTGATCATGAGCGAGGCAAAGCCCAGATAGGTCACGCGGGAAAGTTCGTCGGCGCCTCCGGCCAGGGCCACATCGCACATGCCCGACCGCAGCCAGGATCGGGCCAGGCCAATCGCGTCGGCTCCGGACGAACAGGCGTTGGCCACCGTCGCCACGGGTCCCCTCAAGCCCAGGATACGCCCCAGAAAAAGAGCCGGATTGTTTGACAAAAACCGTCGCACGGGGCTGATTTCGGGAAATGCGCCATCGCGCCAGGCCCGATAAAAATCTTCATTGTTCAGCGTACAGCCGACGGTGGTGCCGACGGCGATTCCGACACGTTTTTCGCGCAGGGTTGCGGGGTCTATTCCGGAATTTGCCAAGGCCTCCATCGTTGCGGTCAGGGCCATGCGTGAGGTCAGCGTGGCATCTTCCAGCAGGCCGTCGGGTGCTTTTTCGATCCAGGGGTTTGATTTTGGATTGGGAATTTCGGGAACTTGCGCCAGTTCAAAAACCGGGGGCGTGCGGCCCAGGTCGGCCTGGATGCGCTTTGGCGGGGCCACGTTGCGGCGTCCGGCATAGAGCCCTTCCATGCAGGCCGCCACGTCCATGCCTGCCGCGCACATGGCTCCCAGGCCCGAAATCATGATACCATCCGACTGCATAAGGGTTCCTTAATTATTCGGCGGGGCGGTGTTCGCGGATATAGTCCGCCAGGGACTTGATGGACGCAAAGGCGGCACGGCCCTCTTCCATGTCCTTGATCTCCACCTTGTAATGCTTTTGCATCAGCACCACCAGTTCCACGGCATCCAGCGAATCCAGGCCCAGGCCGTCGCCAAAGAGCGGGTCCTCGTCGCCCAACTCCGCCGGGTCCACGTCCTCCAGGTTCAATTCCTTCACCAGCATCTGCTTGAGTTCTTCTTCCAGGGTGCTTTTGCTTTCTGCTTCCGACATTTATCTTCTACCTCTTTCCAATAGAGTCTATCTCTTCTCTTCAGTTTCTTTCGAGTTCGCCCAAAAGTCAAAGAAATTGAACCATAAGAAGGGATGTTTTTTCAGATATTGTTCGAGCCGGGTCACGTATGCACCGAGTAGTTGCTCCATGATGGCCGCGCGGCTTCGGCCTTCGCGGTCCAGATTTTCCGACAGATAATGGGCCTCGATGCGATAGGACAGTCTGCCTGTTCGTACTGTCAGCAAGGCCACCAGTTCGGCTCCCGTGACATGGGCCAGGTGGTAGGCGGCCAGGGGGAATGCGGCCTTTTCGCCCAAAAATTCGGCATCCATCGTCTGCGCGCCCCAGGCCCGATCGCCCATGACGCTCACGATTTCTCCCTTGCTGAGGGCGTTGGTCATCTCCACCATCCCGCCCAGAAAACCATCGGGATCGATCAGGTGAAACTGCTCGCTTTCGCCGGACATGTCGAAGAAGTGGCGGCCTTCGGTGTGTTCTTCCTTTTTGAACTGAAAGGATACTGGCACTTCCAGGTTACGCATATTGGCCATGGCGTACTGCCAGGCGCCGGCGTGGGTCGTGAGGAGGATCATGCCTTTGCGCTGCTGGGCGCGGCGGTAGAGTTCATCCTCGCCGGGAAAGTCCACATGAAAATGTTCCGGCCCCAAAACGCCCATGACGCCCTGGTCGATCAGGACCTGGCCAAAGCGGTAGAAATAATAGATCGTGGCAAAGAAGCGCCAGACCGATCCGCGCTCCGGAAATCGATGCCGCAGAAAAGGCGCGGCGCTTTTGCGGGCATTGTAGCGAAATATAACGTAATAGGGCGCCACAAAGGCCAGCATCACATAGGCCGGAATAACGCCGAAGTGACGCAGGACAAACTCGAAAATACCATAGCCCAGCCGTCCGCCATAGTTGGGCGAGCGTCTTTCGGACCCGGGCTTTGGCCGCGTTTTCGGCTCAGTCAATTTTCTCCGCCTTTGCCTGATCCTTGCGCAGGAGGACGTTTTTCATGCGGCGCTGATAAAACACAGCCGTGTAGTATGCCATGCCACCCACCAGCAGCGCCAGCACCGGTCCCACGATGAGCGAGCCGAGAAACCATTCCCAGAGGCGGAAGTGAATTTCCTTACCCAGTGTCTGGAAGTTGAATTGCGTGAGGAAAACACCATGCCGCATATAATGGCCGATTTCGATGCAGATGCCCGGCACAAAGGGCGGTGCGCAAATGTGCTGGCTGTTGAAGGCGATCACCCGGTTCAGGCGCAAAAGGGTCGCCGCGAACAGAATCGCCACCGAGTGCAGGCCGAATATGGGAAGCGCTCCGATGATAATCCCCAGCATCACGGCAAAGGCAATCTCCCGCGGCGTGGAGCGTTCCAGCAGGAGCAACTTGATCGAACGCAGGGGATGCTTGAGCGAAATGCGGTCCAGTTCCTCGGCCGTGCCAAAGTGCAGCTTATGCGGCCAGGGCCAGAGCGTCCGCAGGACGGATCGCGTATAGACGATGCTGATGCGATAATTGTCGAAAAACTGGTGAAAGTGGGAAACCCGTTCCTTGCCCGGGGGATAATGGACGGAGACAGGAATATCCTCGATGGACATGCCGGCCCAGGCGGACTTGATGAGCACATCGATCTCAAACTCGTATCGGTTGGAGGTGAATTTGATTTTGCGGAATATGTCCAGGGGATATGCGCGAAAACCGCTCTGGCTGTCGGCCACCTTTTCGCTGGAGGCAATGCGCATCCACATGTTGGACCACTTGCGCCCGAATCGGCTGCCGCCGGGAATCTCCTGATTTTCGAAGTCACGCGCACCCACCAGGATAACCAGTGGCTTTTCGCGCAGGCGCGCCATGAAGCGCGGGACATCGGCGGGATCATGCTGGCCGTCGGCATCGAGAGTGATGATATGCGTATAGCCCCGCTCAATGGCCCATTGCGCCCCGGTGCGAATGGCCACGCCCTTGCCGCGATTTTCCGGCAGGTCGATGCGAGCCACGTCCAGACCGTCGAGCGTATCGGGGCCGCCGTCGGTACTGCCGTCGTTCACCACCAGCACCGGCAGGCCCGTTTCGATAGATTTTTCGGCGACCTTTCGAAGTGTGGCCGCGTTATTGTAAACCGGTATCAGGATCAAGGCCCGAAGAGAAGTTTCCGTCTCGTCGTGGCATTCGTTGCTCCGGTCGCTGGATTCCGCCATATTATTTCCTGCAAGCGTTCTTAAGATCAGTGCAATCAATCAAGGTCTTTGCACTGTAATACAATCTGGCAATCGAAGACTGCCTTTTGATGCTCGGGCAAGGCTGGAACGCAGCATTGCCCGAAAAGAATTCCCACAAAATTACCCCTTTTCAAGCCAAGGTGCAACCGGATTCGGGGGCAAGACTCCAGATACCACTACAAGAGGCGCAAAGCGGCCTTTTTCTGCTTTTATGTTGACAGCATTCGCCATATTTGAAATATCTTTGGGCTAGTATTTTGCACCTGAATCCTCCTGAACCCCCGGCTTGCCGCAAAATATCATCAAACTTTTGCATGCCCTTCTCAATAAGGGTAAGATAAATTGAAACAAATCCAAGGAGTCTTATATGAAACGTGTTGACAAGCGCGAAAGCGACCAGATGCGCGACGTAAAAATTACTGCCAATCCCCTGCGCCATGCCGAGGGGTCGGCCATGATCGAGGTGGGCGAAACCAAGGTGCTCTGTGCCGCCACGGTGCAGGACCGTGTGCCGCCCCATTGCTTCGGTTCGGGCAAGGGATGGCTGACGGCGGAATACGCCATGCTGCCGCGCAGTTCGGCCCAGCGTGTGGCCCGCGATGGCGTCAAGGGCAAGGTGGCCTCACGCAGCACCGAAATCCAACGCCTCATCGGACGCGTGCTCCGGTCCGTCTTTCGGCTGGACAAATTCGGCGAGCGCACCGTGATCATCGACTGCGATGTGATCGAAGCCGACGGCGGAACGCGCACGGCGTCCATCACGGGCGGCTTTGTGGCGCTGGCGCTGGCCATGCAGAAGTTGCGGGCCGATCAGAAAGTCGGCGCGAACCTGATCACCGATTTTGCCGCGGCCATCAGCGTGGGCATCGTCGAAGGCCAGCCCGTGCTGGACCTGTGCTACCTGGAAGATGCCCAGGCCGAGGTGGACATGAACATCGCCTGCACCGGCGCGTCGCATTTTATCGAAGTCCAGGGCACCGCCGAGGGGGCTGTTTTTAATCGCAGCCAGTTGAACACCCTGCTCGACCTGTCCCAGAAGGGCTGTGCCGAACTGGTCGAAATCCAGAAAGAAGCTTTGGGGATCGACAGTTTCGAGCCGGAAAAATAAGCCCAGCCATGCCGCAAGCCGCAGCCGAAATCATTGCCCATCGCGGTGCTTCTTATGATGCACCGGAAAATACGCTCTCTGCCGTCGAGTTGGCCTGGCGGCAGGGGGCCCATGCCGTCGAGGTGGACCTGTGGCTGACGGCGGATGAACAGATTGTCTGCATGCACGACGCCACCGCCCTGCGCACCTGCGGGGTGGATCGGCCAGTCGGTTCCATGACCGCAGCCGAACTCGCGAAACTCAACGCGGCTCACTATCGCGGTCCCGGTTTCGAGCCGGAACCGCCTCCGCTGCTTCCCGAAATCCTGGCCACCGTACCTGAAGGCAGGCGCGTCTATCTGGAGGTGAAATGCGGCGCGGAAATCGGGCCCCTGATCCAGCGCGATGTGGGGGCATCGGGTCTGGGTGCGGACCAGGTATCGCTCTTGTGTTTTGGATATGACCGAATTCAGGCCTTGAAAAAGGTTTGCATCGAATATCAATGTATTTTAATATATGATTACATGCCCGCCGTAATTCCGGCCGCAATCGATAGCCTCGACCGGGCAATCGAAGCGGTCATACAGGCCAAACTCGATGGAATCGACCTGTACTGGCAGGGCAGGATGACAGAGCAAAATATTCGGGACATCCGGCAAAAGGGCCTTCGGCTCCTGGCGTGGACCGTGGACGAAGCTGAAATCGCACGCGAATTGATCGAAAACGGTTTCGATGGAATCACTACCAACCGGCCCGGCCTCATGCGCGAGTCCCTGAAAACTTAACACCCAAGAAGAGGAGAGAGAGATGCTTTATCGGCAACTAGGCAGAACGGGACTGAAAGTTTCCCAGCTGGGTTTTGGCGCCATGCGCCTGCCCATGCATGAGGTGGATGGTGAAAACCGCGTGGATCGCGAAAAGGCCATCCCCATGATTCACAAGGCCTTCGAGGGCGGTGTCAATTATATCGACTCGGCCGTCGGCTACTGCAACAAGGACAGCCAGCGCGCCGTGGGCGACGCGCTCAAGGGATGGCGCGATAAGATCATTGTATCCACCAAGAACCATTACTACGGCGAAAGCGAAAAAGACTGGTGGCAGAACCTGGAAGACAGCCTGCGCCGCCTGCAGGTGGACTATATCGATGTCTATAACCATCACGGCCTTCGCACTCAGCGCTGGGAAGAAAACGTGAAACCCCTCATGAGCAAGTGGATGCAGAAAGCCAAGGACCAGGGCCTGATCAAGCACATCTGCTTTTCCATGCATGACAACAGCGAGTTCCTCAAGCGCATGGCCGATGAAGGCTATGCCGATGTGGTGACGCTGCAATACAATATGCTCGACCGTTCGCTGGAAGACGGTATTGCTTATGCCGCCGAAAAGGGCATGGGTATTGTGGTCATGGGACCGGTTGCCGGTGGACGCCTGGGCGAAAACACCGAAGCCCTGCTGTCGCTCCACCCCGAAATCAAGCGCGTGCCCGAACTGGCGCTGCGTTTCGTACTCAGCAATCCCAACGTAAGTGTGGCTCTGTCTGGCATGAGCACCATGCAGCACGTCGAGGAAAACCTGGAAGTGGCCTCGAAGCCTGCCGACCTGACGGAAGACGACATGAAGGTCATCGAAGAGCAGCTGGCCCGCCTGAAGAAACTCGAAGAACTTTACTGCACGGGCTGCGGCTATTGCGTGCCCTGCCCCTCGGGCGTTGATATTCCCCGTGTCTTCAACCAGTATAACCGGGGACGGGTTTATGGCCTGTGGTCGCACGCCCAGGGCCCCTATAACCGTTTCATGAACGGCGATCCCGAAAAACGCTGGGATGCCGCCCTGTGCACTGAATGCGGCGTATGCGAAGATAAATGTCCCCAGAATATTCCCATTCGTGAACAGCTCAAGGAAGCCCACGCCAAACTGGTGAAGGCGGAATAAGCGTTTTCAGACTATCCGCAGATTGCGCAGAAATGCCAATCTGCGGATAGTCATATCGTATCGCCGGCATCTTGCCGGCATGACAATATCGTATCGCCAGCATCTTGCCGGCATAAACGTCTCTTGTCATAATTACCATTTCCAACAAAGATTTATCGGCCAACCAGAACATTCTCCACTGCCGGCAGGATGCC
>CAYWYC010000122.1:0-12299 GCA_964462565.1 uncultured Candidatus Sumerlaeota bacterium
TTTCCATAAGATTTTTTCCGGGGCGTCTTTCTATATCAGAGCCTTGCCAATGATATTTCTGATTCCCCTTGGCATGGTTAATATATTAGTAATCGTATATGTGCAAGTTTTTTCTAAAATCCCCAAAAGAAGACCATGAAAACTCCGGGCTTTCAAACTCCTGAAAACGCTTCTAAAAATGGCTGTATTTCAGACAAAACACGAAAATACAGCCTTATACACTCAAGATCGAGACCATTTCATCCGAACAGAAATAATAACAGGTGAAGCTGCACCCTTGAAGAAGCGCCCCAATGGGGAGATTGGTTTATTGGGTCGTGTATATCCATCAGGGCTTGCTGCGGCAGACGCTTTATCGGGTGTAAGTAACACAAAATAAATGGAAGAAACAAAATAATGGCTTGCAATTCGACTCCATATTTTTTACAAAGAGCAGTGTATGGATAAATAGCTATTTTTGCATTTGTTGCTTTTTGCATGAGATTGAATGAGCCTTCACGGTTCTTGTATGACGGATGACGCCACTTATCGAGGAAGGAGTGATACATCGTGCTTAGAAGTCACTCACATCCCAGACAGGGTATGTCTCTGGTGGAAGTGCTGGTCGCCCTGGTCCTGCTGACCGTAGGACTGGGCGGAGTTGTGGAGATGTTTATCCACCAGGCCAACTATGTGGATCGAAACGGACGGGTGATGCGGGCTGAAACCCTGGCCTATAATTACCTGAACCAGTTACAGGCGGCTGGATACGACGCAATTCAAGAGAAACTGGATATGCTGGCGAAGAATGATGACCCGGAAGGAGTGTGGCTCTTGAATTCCGCTTCCAGCGCCGACAATCCGGACTCCCGCTATACGAGGTCGCTGCTGGATCGTGACTTTCGGTGGAATGCCCTGCTGATAAAAGAAAAACGCTATGGTCTCGATGCCATACAGATCCGGGTGGTTGTGCTCTGGGGGCCGGAAGGCATTTCCAATATTCCCAAGGACCGCCGCATCCGCAAGGAGGTAATGGGCTATGTTATCGCACCGTAAGAACAGACGCTTGTCAGAAGTCTCCGGTGGCATTTCGGGCATTACGCTTGTCGAGCTGCTCGTCGTTATTTCGATTTTCGTGGCGATTTTCGGAGTAATTCTCGGAATCATGATCGATACGCGCAAGGCGGTAATTTCGGGACAAAATACGCTGACCATGGAAAACCAGGCCCGGCTGGTGGCGGACAGCATCAGCCAGGTGATTTCGAAATCGGTCCGGCCTTCCGCCCTGGACGGCGGCACGACCAATACGGAAGTCATCTTTCGCCCGGATCAATGCAGCCTGATCAGCACCCGCGGCTTTGAGGGTAAAGATCTGCAAATCTGGACGATTAAGAACCAAAAGGCCACCGATGAAAAAAAGGCACAAGTGCTCTGCTATCCCAAGTCGCTGGACAAGGGCGAAATGCCCAAAACCTGGAATCAGGTGGCGGGGATTACCGATCGCTTTGAGACAAGTGTTTCCTTTCGATATGCCACCCAGCCCACCGCGGGGGCGGTGGATGTATTTAAAAACGAGCTGACCGATGGAGAATACCCACGCTTGGTGGAAGCGCGGATCAGCGTTACGGATAAGGACTCAGGCAAAGAAGCCGGACAGCCTGAATCCTTTGTCCTGGTTATTTGCGAGCCTGTTTTGTAAAGACAGGCCTATTCCTGGCAGAAAAACCAAGGAGGCATTGATGCCCATGTACCGCACATCTTCTCGTTCCCGGCGCGGCTTTGCCATATTGGTGGCCATATCGGTCCTGGCCGTGCTCACCATTCTCATATTCAGCCTGGCTACGGTAAGTGACTTTACCATGCGCAACAATCACCGAAGCAAGCAGGACCAGCAAAGCCATAACCTGGCCCGAACGGGTTTGGATGGCGCCCTTCAATTGCTTCGGAAAGATTCCCAAACGCTGCTGACCAGTGAAGTACGCTTTGCCCTGGGTACCGGCTCCGTGGTTATTTATGCCCGTCCCACTTCACCAGATGATGACTGGTATGAAAGCGCCTATTTTTCCCAGCGTCCCGGTGATTATTTTCTGACGGTTCGAGCACAGCCCGGCCCAAAGGGGAGTCGCTTTAATTCGATCGAGCAGATATATATGGTCAATGTGCAATCGGGAAATGAACGCGTGATCTTGCTGAAGGAAACCAAGCTGCAATAAGTCATTTTTAAAATCCGGAAAGGCAGACCGATGAAATCCGATATACTTCGCCTGGCAGGACTCTTCTTCGAAACCGGCATGATTGATGCCGAGCACTTTGAAAAGTGCACGCACAAGGTAGAAAAGGGCGATAAATCCCTGGTCGAAGTACTTAAGCAGGACGTATCGCTCAAGAGCATCCGCGAGCTGCAAAACGTGGCGGGAAAGAGTGTCTATGACCTTCTGACCATGGATATTCCCCTGCCCTTTGGCCAGAAGGAACACAAAGACGGCGACAGTGATATTCACGCGGCCCTGTCCCGGGCCTTTTACCTGACCAACGAAGAAATCATCGGCATCCTTGAAAACTGGAAACCCGATATTGACACTATTCTGGTCGCCCTGAAAGAGGCTGACGCGCTGGACGACACGGTGGAAAATGTACGGAAAAACCTGGGAAAGGGCAAAGGCGTCTATCGCCGGCTGGTGGACAATGGCTACCTTGGGCCCATAACGGTTGAGCATGCTGTAAACGCATCGCGAAACTATACCCGCCGGACGAACCGCCTGCTCCTGGCCCTGAAAATGCTGCACTACAATGAAATCATCGAAGAGTCCGACCTGAACATAATTCTGGAAAATTATCTCGAAAAGGGACAGGACAGCATCCCTATGCTGAACGAGGAAATCCTGGCCTTTATCGAGTCGGAGCCGGACATGCCCGAACTGCGACTGGACGATGTCAAGCCGCCGGAAAACCTGGTCGGGAGCCTTCCGCTCTCCTTCATCCGGCAGAATCTGCTACTCCCCCACCAGAAGAAAACCCAGCCCATGAAGCGGCTGGAAGTCGTGATGACGGATCCTTTTTCCGTGGAAATCACCGACACGCTGGCTTTCCTGACGGGAACACCGGTGGTGGGATATTATGCGTCTGACCGGGAAATCATTACCCGGATCAATGAAATCTTTCGTCCACCGATTGACAGCGATGCCTCCCAAACGCCCAAGCCCTCTGAACTGGCGATTCCCGAGCCTGGTTCAGCGAAAAAGGGTGAAAAAGCCAAAGATACTGCAGGCAAAGGAACAATTAAAAAGGCGACCAAACCGACAGGCCCCGAAAAAGTGCCCGACAATGTATCTGCCGTGGAATTGGTCAGCGGAATTATCGAGGGCGGTATTTCCAGCCGCGCCACGGACGTGCACCTGGAACCGAATGATGAAGGCTTGCGCGTGCGCTATCGAATCGACGGACGCCTGCGCAAGATCATGGATATTCCGGCTTCCCTCTTTCTTTCGGTTACCAGCCGGATCAAGGTCCTGGCCAACCTCGATGTCACAGAACGACGCCGCGCGCAGGACGGACACTTTACACTCCAGATCGGGGAAGGTTCTTTTGACTTCCGCGTGTCCACCCTTCCCACCCACCTGGGCGAAAAAACCGTGATCCGCATTCTCGATGAAAGCCGTGTCATGCTCAGCATGGAAGATCTGGGCATGACCAAAGACGAAACCAAAATCGTGGAAAAATGGATTAACCGACCCCACGGTCTCCTTTTGGTCACTGGCCCCACGGGATCGGGCAAGACGTCCACGCTCTACGCCTCACTGAACACGATCAACAGCGAAGAAAAAAATATCGTTACGGTGGAAGACCCCGTCGAGTATCGCCTGGAAGGCATCAACCAGGTCAACGTGGACCCCACATTCGACCTGACCTTTGCGAGCGGCTTGCGGTCGATTCTGCGACAGGACCCCGATGTGATTATGGTGGGCGAAATCCGCGACCCTGAAACAGCACGAATCGCCATGCGTTCGGCTTTGACGGGGCACATGGTTTTCAGCACACTCCATACGAACACGGCCGCCGGCGCGATTGCCACGCTGCTGAACATGGGCGTGGAAGCATACATGCTGACCAGCGCCATTACCGGCGTGATCAATCAGCGTCTGGTGCGGCGTCTGTGCCAATCCTGCAAAAAGCAATTCACGCCAAAGAAAGCCCTGCTGGAAGAACTGCACCTGAACCCGCGGTCCCGAAAGCGCATGCACGAGGCAAAGGGATGTGACGAATGCCTCAACTCGGGCTACCTGGGACGCATCGGTATTTTTGAAATGATGGGAATGACCGAGCACCTTTCCAAGGGCATCCTCGAAGGCAAATCGGAAACGGAATTGGTCGAGATTATTCGCCAAACCAATAAAGAATCCCTGCTGGACAGCGCCGTCGCGAAGATTTACGCGGGGGAAACATCGCCCCAGGAAATCCTGGATACCCTGGGCGCGGAAAGCGACTGAGGATATTTTAACGGCTGATAAGCAGTCGTTCGATATATATACGTAGATAAATCGTTCATATTTATACTTTACCGGGAGGTAAAAATGACCCCTTCTGACGACTCCAAAGAAATCCTGCGAAAAAGCCTTCGCAACAAAATGCAGGGCGCGGGATCACCGGGCCCCGATCAGGACGAACCCTCTGAAAAATCCGAAGCCAAGGATGAGAAATCCGCTTCCACTCCCGAGCCTTCCTCGAATACCCCGGGGAAACCCGAGACTTCGGGTTCGGGAATGCAACGGCAGATGAGCCTCGGCAATCCGGGCCTGGCCCAGATGACGGCCTTTTGCCGCCAATTGGCCACGCTGGTCGAGGTAGGGATTCCGCTGGTCCAGTGCCTGAACACACTGGCCAATCGCCTGGAACACCCCAAACTGAAAAAGACGGTGGCTTCGGTAGCCCAAAGTGTTGAAGCCGGTAACTCCTTTTCCGAAGCCCTGGCCGAGCATCCCGATGTTTTCTCGCCGCTGGTAGTGAATGTGGTGCGCATCGGTGAAACAGGCGGCATCCTGGAAAGCGCCCTGCGCTATCTGGCTGAGATTATGGAGCGGCGCTACGAAATCCGCCGGCGTGTGGCGGGGGCTCTGGCCTATCCCGTGGCGGCGCTTATCGTTTGCGGTGTCGTGATCCTGATCATCCTCGGCCTGGCCATTCCCGCCTTTCAGGAAGCCTACGCCGACCTGACCAAGGAGGGAACCGAACTCCCCGGTATCACCCGCTTTGTCATGGACTTGAGCGATTTTGTGCAATCCTGGTGGTGGTTGATTATCATCCTGGTGGTGGCGGCTTTTCTGGCCTTCCGCTTTGCCATCCGCACCAACACAAACCTGAAAAAACAATGGGATTATTTGTGCCTGAAACGCATACCAATCGTATCAGGCCTGACGGTAAAAGTGAATGTCAGCCGGGTATCGCAAACCCTGGCAAACCTTCTGAAAGCCGGTATTCCCCTGCTGGAAGCCCTGCGCATCACTTCCGAAACATCGGAAAATTCCGTTGTTGCCGAGATGCTGATGAACGTACACGACCATATCGAAAAGGGTGGACAGATTGACAAGCCCCTGCGGGACGCCGATATTTTTCCCGCACTGGTGGTGGACATGGTGGCCATCGGCGACGAGGCCAACCGTCTCGATACGATGTTTGACAAAATCGCTGAAGTATATGAAGCCGATGTGAACCACAGCATCCAGACCATGAATGCCATTATCGAACCGGCTTTGATTATCGTCATGGGAACGGTGGTCCTGCTTCTGGCGCTTTCCGTGCTCCTGCCCATGTGGGAACTGGCCCGCGGCTTTGATACGTGAGCCGGACCAATATTCACGAAAAACGGCGACGCCTGGTATAGCGTCGCCGTTTTTTTTGCCGAATCGGTTCGGGTTTTGTCTTGCAGCCGAAGGCGAAATCAGTATTTCGGTTCGCCGCCGGCGTTGAAGAGTTCGCGTTTTTTGTCCAGATAATGTTTATACAGGTCCAGCTTGGCGTCGGCCTGAACACGATGATCCACCGTCGGAATAAAACCGCCTTCCTCCACCACAGGCCGCAGGCGCTCCAGTTCGTCGTCGATAGCCTTCTTGTCCTTCAGGAAAATCATCTTGTCCACACCGCCCCAGAAGCGCAGCTGACGGCCATGCTCCTTGCGCAGGGCCACGGGATCGCTGCCGCCATGCACCTCCACGGGGAACATGGTATTGACGCCGCCTTCCAGAAAAGCCGGAACCACCTGGCTGATATTGCCGTCGCAATCGGTCTGGATAATATCCACACCGTGCAGGTTCAGCAGATCGGTGATGCGTTTGTATGCGGGAGCCAGCACCTCGTTGAAAAAGGGCACGCCCACGATGGGACCGCTGTTGAAGCAGATGTCTTCCCAGCCCGCCGCGAAGTCCAGCTGGATATGAGGCAGGGCCTTTTCGATTTTCATGATCGAATTCTGGCAAAAGGTATCCACGATATCGGCCATGAGTTCGGGATCTTCGTAAACGAGCAGGGCCGTGTTGTCAAAGCCGATCAGGTTGCGCGCCGTGCCGATGAGGCTGCCGAATTGGATGCCCAGGGGATAGTCACGGCGGCGGGCGTTCTTGACGATATCGTCCCAGTTCTCGGGCAGGCCCTTCTCGTTATTGAGCAAGTATTCTTTGAAAGGCTTCCAGCTTTTGCGGTCGCGAATTGGGTATTCCAGATAATGGGGAATCGACTGGTGCCCTTCCTTGAGGGTTTCCGTCACCACGCCCAGCCAGTCCCGTATAATGACCTTTTCATCGGTCTCTTCCAGTTTTTCCCACTGAAAAACCTTCGCCCCGCCCAGGCCGCATCCAACGCCAAGAACGTGGTAATTTTCGATACCAAAATATTCGTAGGCCGTCTTCTCGTCGGTCACGCTTTCGGGCAGGCCCTGGCTATGCCAGTCCTTCAGGGTGTCGTTCCAGTAGCCGAACTCAAAGTTGGGCAATTTGTCGTAAGTCTGATAATGCATGACCCTCTGAAAGCGTTCGAGCAAGGTCATTCCGTCGCCCGATGCGGCAGCGGTTTTCTGACTCACGGCCTTCTGGGCTTCTTTTTCCTGTTCTTGCAGCTCTTCAAATTCCATGAGAGACTCCTTTTTCTGGTCAGGCCAGATTGTTCAGCACTTCAATTCCAGCCTTGAGGGTTTCATCCTTGGCGGCAAAAGAAATCCGGAAGTGCGTGTCCCGTTCCGAAAAGACGCTGCCGGGAATGATGAGAACGTTGTTCTCGATCGCTTTGAGCACGAAGTCCGTCGCGTTTCCGCCGGGAGCTTTCGGGAAAATGTAAAAAGCACCGTCCGGCTTGGCCACCTCAAACTTGTCCTTCAGGCCTTCATAGATGATGTCGCGCTTTTTGCGGTAAGCTTCCATGGTGGATTGCAGGGGCTGCTCCATCGCCACCACACCCGCGTACTGCACCATGGACGGCGCGCAGACAAAGGAGAACTGCTGGAGTTTGGTCATGGCCTGGATGGCGTCCTTGGGTCCCATGGCATAGGCCAGACGCCAGCCGGTCATCCCGTGGGATTTGGAAAAGCCATTCAACACGATCACCTTGTCATAATACTTGGCAATGGAATCGTGTTCCCCGCCGTAGTTGAAGCTGGAGTAGATTTCGTCATAAAGCACAATCAGGTCATGCTTCTTCGCCACCTCGGCCACCATCTTCAGTTCTTCTTCCGTGGCGGACACTCCGGTCGGATTGCTGGGCGAATTCAGGACCAGTATCTTTGTTTTATCCGTAATCTGGGCGGTCAGTTTTTCCTCGGTCAGGTGGAAGTCCGGATAGGTGTCCACGAACTTGGGCGTCATGCCGAAAAGATTCGCCAGATGCTTGTACATGACGAAATAGGGGTCGGGGATAAGCACTTCGTCACCCGGATCGGCAAGGGCCAGAAAAGCCAGGACAATACCGCCGGACACACCCGACGTCACCAGGACGTCTTCGGGATCGTAACCATGGCGAGACGCCTCATTGCGGATAGCCTCGTGCAATTCGGGAATGCCCTGGGTCACGGTATAGCTGTTCTTGCCTTCCTTGATGGCGGATATGGCGCGTTCTTTGACCACATCGGGCACATCAAAATCGGGCTGGCCAATGCTCAGGTTAATCGGGTTCTCCATGCTCTGGGCCAAATCAAAAACCTTGCGAATACCCGACGCGCTCACCTTCTCCGAACGTTTGGAAATCATACTCATGATCATCTTCCTTTCTGCTTGGTCCTGCACATATTCACAAAATACTGCCCCAAGGCGCACAGGTTTTCAAGAAAAGAGTGAAAAGAATCAGGATTGCTTATTACTGGAGCCTTTCCTGAAAGCTGCGCGTATTGCAATATATGATCAAGAATATTGGAATAATACCGATTAGGCTATATGCAGGCGGATTGTAGCGCATGGATCTCCACCAATGTTGTAGTCTGAGCCAAGGGACTGGTTCGGTAGGTTCCGAACATACCCCGAAAAATGAATAAACAGGATTCGGACTCTGGCGACTTCAGTGACTTTCAGGGTGTTTTAGCCTTGTCGCGGGCTCGGGCGTTTCTGGCGCTCAATAAAAAGGTCTCTTTCATCGTGGCGAGAAGGGGTCTTTTTTCTGGAAAAGCATGGCGCTTTTTGAAAATATGGCATCAAGGCGGCCATAAGCATCAGGCCCTGGCGAATTGATACGTGTAACCAAGCAAATCTTAAGCCGATAGAGAGCCCGCATGAATAAACTTGATACCGCAATGGATCGCAGTTCGATTTGCACCGCCTTTGATGTGGGCACTATTATTGAAATGGCCGAACGATTCAGCCGGGTTCTGTTCGGGGAAGGCGATATCATCTGCCGGGAAGGCGATGCGGGAGATTGCATGTACCTGATCATGCGCGGCGAGGTGGCAATCCTGAAAGACATGGGATGGGGACAACGCGAGCTCAAGCGGCTGCGCGACGGCGAGGTATTTGGCGAAATGTCCGTCATAAGCAAAGCCCAAAGATCGGCAACCGTGCAGGCGCGCTCCCCGGTGGAATGCCTGAAGGTAAGTGAAGACGAATTCAAAGAATTATACGACGAAAATAAAACTTTTGCCCGCCAGGTGCTCCGGATGATGAGCGACCGGCTCGCCCGGACCGATGAAAAATCGATCCAGGAACTGGTGGGTTCGCACCGGGCCCTGATCTTCGCCCTGGCCCAACAGGCCGATGCACGCGATCCCGAAACGGGGGCCCATCTGGAGCGGACCCGGAAATATTGCGCCCGCCTGTCGGAATTGCTTTCAGAGAAGCCGGAATACGAATATCGGATTACGCCCGGCTTTATCGAGGGTATCTTTCACCTGTCTCCCCTGCATGATATCGGCAAGGTGGCCGTGCCCGACGCCATCTTGCTCAAACCGGGAAGATTAACGATGGAAGAATTTGAGGTGATGAAGGGTCATGCCATCAAGGGGGCCGAATGCCTTGAAGGAGCGCTGCAGCACAGCAAACTGGAAAGCCTCCAACTGGCCTGTCGCCTGGTCCGAAACCATCATGAAAAATGGGACGGCAGCGGCTATCCCGACGGCTTGAAGGGCGAAGCCATTCCCCTGGAAGCCCGGATCATGGCCCTGGCCGATGTCTATGACGCCCTGCTGTCGAAACGGGTTTACAAGGAAGCCATGAGCTACAAGGCTGTCCGGCTCCAGATCAAGGAATCGGCAGGCTCCCATTTCGATCCGACCATGGCCGAAGTCATGCTCGAAAACATCGAAGAATTTGAATCGATCCACGCACAGACCAAGGAGTAATCACCTCAATTATTTTTGACCCACAAATAGATATTTCACCTCTGGTCTATTTTCATGTATGATATCAATCACTGGCAGAAACCTTCTCATGGAATATGTACTCTTTTGGAACTATGAATAATTTAGCGCGCGTCAGACAATATACCTTTTGGCTGGTCATCGGATGGACATTAGTGCTGCTGATGTCGATGGCCATCAACGTTTATGAAACAAAAAAAGAGACGCTGGCCATTGCCCGGAACAAATCGCGCATTGCCTGTGACAAGGATGTCTTTTATCGCCATTGGAATTCGGCACATGGCGGCGTGTATGCCGTGGTCAGCCCCCTGGCCCAACCCAATCCATACCTGAAAGTCGAAAACCGGGACCTGGTAACCCAAAACGGCATAAACCTGACGATGATCAATCCGGCCTATATGACCCGCCAGGTCCACGAACTGGAGCGCGACAAAGGCCATATATATTCCCACATTACCAGCCTGAATCCCATTCGACCCAATAACGCCCCCACCGATTGGGAGCGGCGCGCCCTGATGGCCTTTGAAAAAGGCGAGAAAGAATTCAGCGAGTTCGGCCGCATGCAGGACAAACTGTATTTTCGTTTCATGCAGCCGCTTTATGTGGAGGAGAGTTGTCTGAAATGTCATGCCGAACAGGGCTACAAGGTGGGGGAAGTGCGCGGTGGCATCAGTAATTCCATCCCCATGGCGCCGCTTCTGGAAATCCAGAATCATCATATCGTTGTCAATGCCCTGACCCACGCGGTCCTTTGGATGCTGGGTTTTGTGGGCATTCGTACCGGAGGTGAACGCATTCGTTCGCGGATGGTGGAACGGGATATCGCCGAAAACCAACTCCAACGCTACCACTCGGTCCTGAGTGTGGCGCGCCAGATTGACCAGATGCTGGTCAATTGCCGCAAGCGCGATCAGCTGGCGCAAAACGTGTGCGATGCCATGATCCAGGTCGATCATTTTGAGATGGCCTGGATGCTCTTGATGGACAAAGACCAGAAAACCCTTTCCGCCGCCCATGCCGGCGAAGAAAAATACCAGAAATCCATCCACGATCATCTCAGCCATGGGCAAATTCCCCCATGCACCAGGGAATGCCTCAACCAGGGCGCGGGAAGTGTGATGGAGAGTTCCGGGACAGTCTGCCGGGATTGTATTCTGAAGAATCTGGATGACCGGGTTTATCTGACCTGCCTGGCCCGAGGCGAGACCAAATACGGTGTGCTTGCCATATCTGTTGCAGATAGACAAAAACTGGACGAAAACGAAAAGCGGCTCTTCACCGAGATTGCGTCGGATATTGCCTTTGCTCTTTTTTCATTGGAGCGGGAAGCAGAGCGTCGGGCTTTTACGGAAGAACTCAAGCGGACCAACGAAAAACTCCAGGAAGCCAACCAGCACAAGAATATGTTTCTCTCTTCTATGAGCCACGAACTTCGGACGCCGCTTAATGGGATTATGGGTTTTGCCAACCTTTTGGATGAACCCTATTCCGAAAACCTGACCGACAAGCAGAAGCGTTTTGTTCAGCTGATCAGCCAGAGCGGCAAGCATCTGCTGGATCTTATCAATGACCTGCTGGACATGGCCCGGATTGATTCGGGCGGCCTGGACGTGAATCGTGAACAGATTGAAGTGGGCAGCTGGCTCCAGAGTACCCTGCACATGATCCGAACCGAGATCGAAAAAAAGGATCTGCAACTGGAAGTGAATATCGAAGAAGAAATTCCAACTGTCTTTGCCGATAAACGACGGGGCCGGCAGATATTGATCAACCTCGTTTCCAATGCAATCAAGTATTCGCCTGCCGGGGCGCATCTTTGGGTATCGGCGGAAAAGACGGACGATGACATGGTCCGAATCAGCGTTCGCGACGAGGGTATTGGAATCGAAGAAGAAGCGCAGGATAAAATATTCTCGGAATTTTACCAGGCCAACCGCCTGCGCGACGAAAAACTCGGCGGAACGGGTATCGGCCTGGCCCTGACCAAACGTCTGGTGGAAATGCATGGCGGGCAGATTGGCGTGCAGAGCGAAGAAGGCGTGGGCAGCCTCTTCTGGTTTACCCTGCCTCTCTACTACCCGGGCATCGAAAACGCAAGCGACCAGCCGCAGGCTACCGAAAAGCCTGATCAGAAAACCCCCGAAGCAGAGATCAGCCCCATGCGAATTCTCGTGGCCGAGGATAATCCCGTCAACATGATCCTGATCGAAGAAATGCTGCTGACAGCAAACCATGAGGTACTGAAAGCGGAGGATGGAAAGGAAGCCTGCGAAATCGCCATTCGGGAAAAGCCGGATCTCATCCTGATGGATATTCGTATGCCGGAAATGAACGGGATCGAGGCGCTGCAGGAACTTCGCCTCTCGCCCGACTTTCCCAATTCCATACCGGTCATTGCGCTTACGGCCAGCGCCGGCCCCCATGCCCGCCAGGTGTGCCTGGATGCCGGCTTCACCGACTACCTGAGCAAGCCCATCGAGGTCGATGAACTTGACCG
>CAYWYC010000123.1:0-12276 GCA_964462565.1 uncultured Candidatus Sumerlaeota bacterium
ATGGAAAGTATTTGCATTACTCAGAAAACCTTCCGATTCGTTGCTTCAAATAAACACTGCCCCCATTTATGTCGTGCACCCCCCGAAAAAGTTCATAAAATCAATACCTTGCATGTAGTCCTGTAAACTGATATGTTGATGATAATAACTCTGTGGAAAGGTGACAACATGTCAAAAGCAAAATCAGGCGATACCGTACGCATACATTATACGGGCACTCTCGATGACGGAACGGAATTCGATTCCTCGCGCGATCGCGAACCGCTGGAGTTTTCAGTGGGCGGCGGTCAGGTAATTCAGGGTTTCGACTCCGCCGTGGAAGGTATGGAAGAAGGCGAGAAGAAATCGGTCTCTCTCGAACCGGGCGATGCCTATGGCGAACATCAGGACGAATTGGTCCAGAAAGTGGAACGCTCGAACCTGCCGCCCGATCTGGAATACAAGGAAGGGATGGTCCTGCAGGCCACCCAGCCCAATGGTATGCCGCTGGTGCTGCATGTGGTCGAGGTTAATGACGATGCCGTCACCCTCGACGCCAATCATCCCCTGGCAGGCAAGAAATTGAATTTTGATCTGGAACTGGTTGAGATCAAATAGTTTGTTATTTTTGAGCAGGATGTCATTTCATCCGAAAGGGCATCCTGCTTTTATAATGATTCCTTGATGGCTTCTTCGTAGTCTTTTTTCTTCTTCAGAAAAGTGGCCCATAATTCTTTGGTGGATTCCAGGGCGTCCGCGCGATCCTGATTTATCTGCTCCAGCAGGGCCTCGTATTCCTTTCGGGCGTTTTCGTCCAATTCTTTTTCTTCACCATATTCACGCACATTACTCGCGAACACATCGCAATCATGCACTTCACCCAAGGTGTCCTGGAGTTTTTTCAGTTTTTTGTGAAGCGGCTTTAGTTTATTCCCATAAAAGGCTTCGAGAAACTCGATCGGATACCGCAGTTTTTTGCATTTGATGCGCAGGCGATGGAGTTCGTGCCCGTCGTATCCGCTCAGGTCTTCGTCATATTTGAGAACTTTTTTCAGGCGCTTCTTGAGGATTTTCCCCGCTTTCTTCTTCACCTTTTTTCGGCCCCACTTGCTGCTGGAAATGCCATCCTTGCTGTCAAGTTTGCCTTGCAGCAGGGGCATGTAATATTCCTGAAAATTGCGGAAGGCATCGTTCTGAAATTCCTCACGGACCTTTGCGTAATCGATTTCACGCTCCTCGCGCAATTCACCAATAAGGCCGGCAAGGAATGGCTTGTCCAGTTCTTCCTTCTGCCGACATTTTTCCAGGTACTTCAGAAATACATCCTTGTCCCGCACGGTGCCGAGACTCTTGCCAAAATCTTTCAGGTCATCCTTGAAATCATCACCCAAGTCATCGAAGGCTTTGCCGAAGGCCTGAAGCACGGCCCGCGACCGGCGCAGGGCCACGCGCATTTCGTGGACATATTCGACATCTGAAGGCATGGAAAGGCCGAAACTGCGGGAAACGCACTGTTCGAACTGCTTGCGCAAATGGTGATGGGCCAATCCGGCAAGTCTGTTTCTGTTGCGGTTTTTGGGAAGGGCATTATCTTCCGCCAGCACGCCAATCAAGCGCACGGGCCGCAGGCACCGCCGGTTCCAGGGGCTGCTGAGTTGCATGGCGGCTCCGGCATTCTGATGCGCGCCCAAGCCATCGTTCAACCAGATATCGATGGCCTCGCCCGAGTCGCGAATCCGCATGATCTGACTGTCCTGGCATTCCTGCGAATCCAGCGCGTAGGCGATGCCGAGGATTGCCGCCATCCGTCTGGCGATTTCATATTCCACCTCCGGGTTTTCCAACTCTTCATATTCCAGATTGTGCTGGTTATAAAAATCTTCATAAAAGATTCGAAGGGCGTGATCGATGATGCGCAACTGGCTTTCTGAAAATTCCGGACATGTTTCGCGGAGCGTTTCCATCACGTTGACTTTTTCGTCCTGGTCGTTCGTGTTCAGGTCCACTGCGCGACACAGGAGGGATGCCTTTTTGAGAAGTTTCAGATTCGGCTTGCTGAGCCCATGCAAATGGGAGCACGCCTTGAAGATACGCTTCGCAAAAAGGGCCACTTCCAGCGCGTGGTTGCTTCCACCGGGTAATTTTTCGCAAATCGATTCCAATTCTCCGAGTTGAATACCCATTCCCGCCTCCTTAACTCACAAGTTCATTTCATTCCGTTAAAATAAATATACCGAAATAAGAAGGGAAGAGAAAGCTGTTTTGAGAAAAAGATAAGGTACACGCCCAGGTCGGACAAAAATAAACAAAGAGAGGGCTGAAGGCCTGATCGACATCCTCAATCAATAGGTCAACTCTCACCCGGAAATACAATGACGGCGAATCATGGAGTGCGTCGGCTTGCCGACGCCTTTTTTTGCGCGGAATCTATGCTACGCACCAAAGCCCCGAAACAGCAAGGCGAGGGCAAGACCTCGCACTCCAAAATGTTCAGGATCGATCCGAGACCTGAGCTTGAAATCCCAGGCTATTATCGGACGGGCCCTTGGCCCTGAAGATGAAAATGTATTTTCATTATTCAGAAATTCCTTCCATTCATCGCTTCATTTGAACCATCTCCTATTTATTACGCCATGCACCTCAAAAGGTATTTTGCGTTTGAGTTCTATTCGAGAAAATCTATTTTGCAGGCGATGTCTTTTTCGAAGCCGGGAACCTGGATTTCAAAGGGACCGCCTTTGTGTTGAATGGTAAAGGTATGGGCTTCCATGGGGCGTCCCTTCCAGGTATCCCAGAACTGGACGCGATATTTGCCGGGTTTGAGTCCGTCGAGGGAGGCGGTTCCGGCAGGAATCGGCCGGGCCACAGGCACCATGGGTTCCCGGCGATTGCCGGTGCGATACATACGGGTGTCGTAAAACCAGAGACGCGCCTCGTGGTCATTCTGCATGCCCAGAGCGCCCAGAGGTTCCATGCCGGGATCGCTGTCTTCCTGGCGGGGAATGCGGACGTAGGTCAGTTGGAAATCGCGTCCGCGATAATCTTCCCCTTCGTGAAATCGTACGATCCCCTTATACTGATAGTATTCGCCTTTTTCATGAACATAGGGCCACCACCAAAAGAGCGCCGGCCCGCAAAAGGGCATGACCGACGAAGCCCAAAGGCCGGAATGCAGGTTGTGCTGCAATTCCAGGTGGCTCCGGCCAACGCCAAATTCATTCACGTAAACGGGCTTGCCGAAGATGGCGTGGTCCTGATACATCTCAACGCAACGGTGGATCATATCGGTGCGATAGGCCGTGGACTGGGCCACTTCCATTTCGGGCAATCCCATGACGTTGGGATCGAAGCGGTTGGATGTGTAGTGCGTGGTCACAATATGATTGTACGGATCCGCTTCTTTCATCCAACTCCCCATAGCCTGGTGCCAGGACCGAATGTTTCGCGAATTGTAATTTCCCACCAGGTCCACCTCGTTGCAGAGTTCCCAGAAAGCCAATGAAGGCGAAGCGCTCCAGCGTGCGAGAATATAGCGCAGGCGCTTCTTCAGGTAATGCCGGCTTTCTTCGTCCGTCCAGAATTCTTCGGGACGTTCCACGGGGCCACCCTGTCCGCTGTAGTAGGGATTGTCATACCATTCGGTATCAAAGTTCTGGGCGCGGAACTGACCGTGATTGTGGAGGGTCAGGTCGATATATATGCCGAGTTTTTCCCCCAGGTCCATGACATAATCAAGCCTCCAGGCATTCAGCTGATTATAGCGTCCGATGTCGGCGTAGTCGGAACGATAGCCGTGGGTCCATTCGATAGCGGTCCACCAGGCGGACATCCAGACGCGGCTGAAATTGATCCCGGCGTCGGCCATGCCCTGGAAATAATAATCGTAGGCAAAGGTGCCCATGCCTTCTTTCATTTCGAATTCATAGTCATACTGCTGGCGGTTGTCGTCGGGCGAACGCACGATGAGTCCCAGGGGAAAATAGAAATCGCCGTTTGTGAAGGAGAGATAAGAGGGATCATCGGGATCGACGCGAATGAGTCCCTTGAAGGGCGCATCGGCCACGGTGAATGTTTGCGGGCTGGTTTCATAGCGGTCACCGTAAAGGTCGCTCATTCGGATAAAAAAGGAATGCTCTCCGGCTTCCATAGGCAGATAGCGCAGCTTCCAGCAGGCCTTGCCCACGGGTCGGCACTGTTCGGTTCCATCCTTGAGTTGGCTTCGGACAAAGTCCTGATAATAGAAGGCCGGAATTTCATAGGTCTGGCCGGTAGCGTCCTGGAATATGCCATCAATGCGGATTTCCTCGGGATCGTAGGGGTTGTCATAGGCGCGGGAAAGATCGAAACTGAATTCCACGCGGCGGCCCTTTTTGAGTTCGGCGGGTTTGACGATCATGTTTCTGATTTCAAGCGCAGGAGGCGGCGTATTCACGCCCTCGATGGCGACTTCGCCGATTTTGATTTCCGTGCTCATTGTTTCGCTGGAAAAAAAGCGGATGCCGATGCGGTGCAGCTTATAGCGCATGGTATCGTTCCACGCCATCTCTCCATCGACCGAAACCCAATCCCCATGGTCGGCATCGAGGGGCCAATAGAGACGCACCCATTCGCCCGACTTGAACTGGCGGGTAGGCTTGGTGACAAACCAGCCCCATATCTTATGGTGGGTAATGAGCTGGGCCGAAACGTTTCCAAGTTCCGCAGGCGCAAAAATGTCCACACGAACGGTTTGCCCCTTTCCCCAGGCTTTCCGATCATCGCCGACCAGGCGCATAAGACCGCAGGGACTGGGAAAGCGGGCGGGGATATTCAGGATGCGCTGATCGCCCTGCATTTCGGTGCGCACCTCCAGGTGGGCCGAATCGCTTTCTTCCATCCCGGGCGGCAGGGGCAAAAGATTATCGCGCTGCCATCCACCCTTGTCTCCGGCTTTTCCGTCCACCGTCCACACCCCATCCTGGCCAAAGAGGGGACATGCCAGAGATGACAAACAAAAGATCAACAAAACAGCGGCATATCGTTTCATTACCATCGGCGCGCTCCTGAATCAAAATAATATACGCGTCGTTCCACAATTTCGGCCTCTTGACTTCTCTTCAGCGCATTGGTCGCCTGATTGCTGTCCGGTGTGATACGAAAAGACATTTCCCGTTCTTCGTCCGCCAGTATCCACTCTTCTCCGCTTCGCTTCAGGGTGGTGCTTTTCTTACGCACAATCGATGTAATCTCGACAGCGGGATGCTCCACCAGGTCCTGGTTGCGGTTCTGGAACCAGGGCTGTCGATGGCGAAAGACCAGGGTGAATGTCGTGCCGGTTTGATCACTCGGTGTAACCATGCTGTAGCTGATGGTCTGGTCAGGATTGCTGGTTTTTGCGCCTTCGGGTTTGACCTCTATGGGGTAGCCCAGGCGACGATCATATTTAAACTCCAACTCGTAGGGTTCGCTGTACTCAATATAAGTATAAAACGCGCTGACGACCCAATCGCGGCGTGCCAGTTCCTCCAGGGGTTCGTATTTTCGACGGAGGACCAGTTTATCGGGCAGCACTTCGCGACAATCCATTTTGAGCGTAACTTCGGCCGGTTCGCCTTCACGCTCCGGGGCAATCTGGATGGGAAAGAAATTTCCTTGCCACTGGGTATTTTCACCCGACATGCTCACGGCGATTGGGGGTTCGATCACGCGGGGACGCCGCGAGATGTTCATCTGGACGCGGCTCTGGGACAGGGCTTCCGGCAAGCGCAGACGCGTTGTTTCGTAGCGCAGGGCCGGTTCATCGGCTTCAAATATATCATCGGAAGAACGTATGCGTTTTTCATGAATCAGTTCGATGGAATCGAGGGCTTCCTGGTCGGCCTGGCTTGATTCCAGGAGCAGGGCCAGCTCGGGGCGGCGGCGACGCACATGAAAAGTCAGGCGACGCTTAAAAGCCTCCCCCCGGCGACCGGGAAAGTCGTTTGCCGATTGCTCGATCAGGCTGACAGCTTCCTCGCGCTTGCCCATGTCCCAATACCAGATGCTCAAAAGCACATAGAGATCGTTGTCAAAGAAATCAATTTTTTCCTTTTCGATAAAGGATTCGAGCAGTTCCGGATCGGGCAGCGGTCGGATGCGCAGGGCTTCTTCAGCCATTCGCTTGATCATTTCTTTTTCGCCTGTTTCCTCAGCCAGTCGGCGAAAAGATTCATAGGCCGCTTCCGGTTTATCCAGATGGTCGGCATCGATTTCAGCCAGGAACTTCAGGATTTCCAGACGCAGCTCGGGCGTAATGGCCGGATCATCCAGGAGGGCTACCGTTTTTTTGCGGACCTCCATCCACAGTTCCAGGTCGTTATGGAGGGGCTCGTTTTTATATCGCAGGTAAGACAGGCGGGCCTTCAATCGCATTTCATCCGAAATGTTTTCCGCTTCCAGAATTCGGCTGCACGTTTCCGCGGCCACCTCGAAGGCTTCGGCCAGGTTGGGATCCATGGCAAATCGGCGGTCGCGGGATCGGCGCCGCGCTTCAATATAAGTATCCAGCAGTTCGAAGATATCAGGATCGGTGGGAAAATGTTCCAGCGCGGCCATGACAAAGGGCCGGGGATTGACATCATTGCCCTTGATGAGTTTTTGGGCATTGGTAATGAGATGAGAGCCGTCGTTACCCAGATAAGCTCCCTTGAGCCAGGCGCTCAGGGCCAGATCGGCTTCGTTTTCTTCCAGGTGAAATTCTCCGAGCTCCTGAAAAACAAGGGCACTGGTGGGGGACGTTATGAGATTTCGTTCGAGCGCGGCCAACCTTTCCCGGCGCTTCTGGGCCAGGTTCAGGCGGTCCTCGAAGTGCTTATGGATATTTTTGAGCAGGGCGGTCTGGTTTTCTTCCGGCAACTCGAGTTTTTTGACATAAGCGCTGGCTTCGGCAAAGCGTTCTTCGGCGTTTCCTCCTTTGAAGCGCTCGAGTATGAGATCGACGCTTTTGCGTAGCAGCCAATTGTTCGAAGGATTTTTCGCGTAGAGTTTCAGGTAAACTTCTTCCGCCTTCTCAAAGTGCTGGTGATTAAAATAGAGCATGCCCAGCTCCTGAAGGATTACGTCTTCATTGTCCACTTTAGCCAGGACGCTCTCCAGATATTCAATACCTTGCATCAAGCCATAAAGATTCTGCAATTGCCGCGAATATTCACGGTGCAGCTGGGCGTCTTTCGGACGCAATTCGATGGCTTCTTCCATCAATTCCAAGGCTTTGGAATAAAGTTCCTGCGTGGCCTTGTGCTGTGCGCCGATCCAAAGAAAGCGCGCCAGGGTAACGGATTCGATGCTTTCCTCCGGATGGCCCTTGAGTTTCTTGCGTAATTCTTCCAGCTTTTGCGAGAGCAAGCCACAATTGGCATATATATCGGCCAGGTAAGTAATGTACTGTCTGGGAAAGACGGGGCTGTCGGGATTTTCCTCATAATACTTGAGGGTCAGGTCGATTAACTCTTCGCCGATTTCGATTCCCTTCTCATATTCCTTCGTCTGCCCATAGCATTGGACCATAGACTGGAGCAGCCAGAAATCATCTTGAAATACCTCTTGCAGCTTCTGGAGATTCCGGATGGCTATTTCGAAACGGTTTTCCCGAATATCCTGGTCGATTACCTGGCGCATAATATTATAGGAAGGACGCTTCGGATCGAGTTCCCAGGCTTTGAGTGCATATTCCCGTGCCTTATCGACGTCCTTTTCGCGCAAATAGCTGCTGGCAATCTGGATGAGAGGCGCGACCTGCTTGGGAGCGAGTTCCATGGCCTGTTGGAATTCCTGGCGTGCTTTTTGGTATTTCTTCTGGCGGATAAGCCGGTTGCCCGCGGCAATATGGTCCCGGTATTCTTTCCAGGCATTTCTTGGATTATTATTTTGGCGGGCAGCCTGTTTTTTCGCAGCGGCATTTTCCCGCTCAGGAGCCTTGTTTTGCCCGGATACCGCGGGAACCACGCAAGCCAGAAGAAACGCGATGAGCAAAATAAGAAGATGAGAACGCCGATGTTTCATAAGGTCCTGATCCTGTGCGGTCGGCCGTGCCGATATCGCAATTCGATAGGACATATTGTAGCAAATACTGTGCTCAATGAGAACCTGCTTCTAAAAACAGGGGACAATGGCTTGGATCAATCAAAGCGGATGGGGCGGATCGCATAGAATACACGCCAGGCGGGTTCATCAATATCCAAGCCCGCCTGCATTGCGTTGGCGATATATAACTGATATTGCAGGTCTTCGAGAAAACGGGCGTCCCAGCGTTCTTCACCGATAATCTTCTTCCATTCCTGCACCTGGGCATTGCTCAGCACGGCACAAAGATCACGGCCCGTCGTATCCTCCAGAATACTGTCGATTTGCGAAAGTTCCAAACGGTGCACCAGCCCGTTCTCGATGGGCAGCCTGGCAGCCAGCTGGTAGCCGGGCCTTCCAATAACCAGAATGTAGCGTCCGCCTTTGGTTTGCAGCAGATAACGCTCGAGGGCCTCGAGTTCCTGCTGTCTGGCCTGGGACGTGATGTCCTGACCGAGGAAGGCTTTTTCCTGCCTGGTGGCCGGCTGCCAGGTAACATAAGCCATCCCGGCGACCAGTAAAATAAGCGGCGCAAGCAGGCACTTGGCCGCCAAAGCTGGCCGGCGCATACATAAATAAGCCGGAATCACCAAGACCGCCATGCCAATGAGCAGGGCGATATAGCGGGTCCAGTAAACCTCGGGCGTGCTATGAAAAAGATAAAGAATGTCGCCGAAAATAAACCAGTTGAAGAGCACCCAAAGCAGAGGGAAATAGACAACGGGAGTAATGAAGACCAGGAAGAGTCCCTGCCTGCGCCATGGCGCGGACTTTTCGCTTTGGCGTCCGGCCAGAGCGATCACGGCAGCCGACGCGGGCAATGCCAGTGGCAGAAATCGCAGATCCCACACGCAGGCTATAGCCATGAGAACGGCGGCGCTGGCCAGAGCGCGTTGGCGTTCTTCCTGAAACCAGATGGCGAAATAGTAGGCAATTGCGGCAAGAAAGCAAAGGCTTCCTGTGATGGAGTGGCCCTTCCAGGCGGCAAAGGGCAGCCAGGGGTTCAGGAAAAATGCGACGCCAATCACGATGCCGAAGATGCTGCTCAGTCCGATGGCGCGTGTAAACATTCCGAAAAAGCAAACGCCCAATGCCCCTGTCAGCGAGAGCAGGATATAAAAACTGGCCCCATCGGACCAGCTTTCGGCAAAAATGAAAAGAAGGCTGCCCAGTGCAGGCAAGGGGGGCATGACTACGGAATCGATGAGGGCGTGATAATCACGGCTGTCATCGCCGAAAAGCTGGCTCGCGATGCCCGCACGGATAAGGCCTTCGGCGCTTGCACCTTGGGTATAGAGCACATACCGGCTCTGCAATAAATTGATCGCCAACGTTATAATGAAGACGAAGGCGATCAAATAATGATGAAATCGTAGCTTTTTCAAAACGCAAATCCCGCTGCCAGATTACTCGACTCAGCCAATAGGGCTTCTAGTTGTTATCGTCTGTTCCAAGGGCGCTATCGTAGGTCCACGTGCGATGCCTGGAACCACCGGTCACGACAATGTCACCATTGCTGACGGTGCCATTGGTGGGATCGTAATCGAAGCCCTGGCGCGCTTTGGCGTCGGGATTTTCCCAGACAATACCAAAAGAACCCCATCGGTCCGGGCCAATGCCGGCCAGCCGCCAGGAATAGCCGCGGGTGCTGTCAGTGCCATCATCGGGATAATTGTGCATATCTTCGTCCCAGTCAGAAGCGGCATCGAAATAATCGTAGGTATCGAAAGAATCAAACTTGAGGTCGCGGGGACCCGAACTGCCAACCCCATTCCAGCCAGCGGAAGGCGGAAAAATATCAGGCGGCAAAGTCGTGATATAACTCACCGGCGTAGTCAGGCCATAAATACGGGCCGACAGGGGTACCAGGTTCCAGTTGGCTCCACCATCCTGCACGGGTTCGATTTTGGTTCGGGCGCGTGGGTATTTATTGTGGTCCACCATGTAGGATTCGATAGCCGTTGCGAGAGATCGCATATCGGCCTTGGTGCGGGACACCTTGGCGCGCACCTGCGCTTCCAGAAAATTTGGCACCGCAATAGCGGCCAGAATCGCGATAATCGCAACCACGATCAGCAGTTCGATCAGCGTGAATGCGTAGCGTTTCTGTTGACGTTCCGACTGTGTAATCTTCATACAATGCCTCCTCAAATAAATCGGATCTCCCCGTAGTTTCTCCTGATGCGTTCAAAAATGGAGTTAAAGGAGTCCGCTAAAATATCACCCAAACCTTGCCACAGCATAAACTGTAAGAAATGAAGCAAGCCGGATGCCCAAGTTTGAAGAGAACAGGCAAAAACTTGCTTCTTGTGCAGGAAAAATTCTTGATCCTTTTTTAAATCGCCGTGCAAATGCTGTCAGCACAGGTTTTGCAAACCATGCTCAAAGTCTTTGTCATTTCCAGCGCTTTCATAAATTCTCAAATACCAAATAAAATCATTGTCGCACACACTTTTGATGAACGAAATTGTCCATGTTTTCGAAGCCAGTGTACCACAAGGAACACTTGGAAGCAAGCCTGGAATCCCGCAAAGTCCCTAATGATAGGCATTCTTGAAAAACACACGCCTGCCTTATGCACTTTTTGCACAAACGCCGCAATGAACTCCTTGTGTCTCTTGATCCACCAGACAATCAAGCTGGACTTTTGTTCCGCTTTTTTCCACTTCTGACACAAATTTCAGGCAAGCAGGCAAATACTTGCTTTCATTTTTTCAAAAAAGCCGTTGACGCCGCTGCACGGCTGGGGCAGTATTTTGGGATATGCCTGTTTGAAATGAATGAAAGTTGCACCGGGAATTCAGGCAGGTAGAAAGTCAAGGATATATCCCCTTTACAAAAAAATAACAAATTATAAAACTTTGGGGACAGAATACGAAGGGAATGGTTTTATGGCGGAGAATGTAGCCAATGGGGCTAACGGGAAAAAAGTAAGATTGGCGGTGATTGGAATAGGCAACATGGGGGGCAGCCATGCGGCGGCCTTGCGGGACGGGAAAATCGCGCGTTGCGAACTGGCGGCGGTGTGCGATATCAATCCGGAAAAGATGAAGGGTTTCGATGGCGTCCCGCAATATGAAAAAAGCGAAGAACTGATCCGCGCCGGTGTGGCTGAAGCCGTGCTTTTGGCTACGCCGCATTACGCGCATACGACGATCGGGATCGATGCGCTCGAAAACGGCCTGCATGTGCTCGTGGAAAAGCCCGTATCCGTGCATAAGGCCGATGCCGAGCGGCTCATCGCGGCTTATCGCAAGACATCGGGCCGGGTCTTTGCCGCCATGTTCAACCAGCGCACCAACCCCAGCTTCATCAAACTCCGCGAACTCATCCAGTCTGGCGAGCTCGGTGAACTGCGCCGCGTCAACTGGATCATCACCGACTGGTTCCGCACGCAGGGCTATTATGCCTCCAGCGACTGGCGCGCGACCTGGAAAGGGGAAGGCGGCGGCGTTCTCATGAACCAGGCCCAGCACAACCTCGACCTTCTGCAATGGATGTGCGGCATGCCCAAGTCGGTTCATGCCTTTTGTCCCATAGCCAAGTATCATAATATAGAAGTAGAGGACGAAGTCACGGCCTCGCTCATGTTCGAAAACGGCGCGTCCGGTGTTTTTGTTACCAGCACTGGCGAGGCTCCCGGTATCAACCGGCTCGAGGTATATGGCGACAAGGGCAAGGTGATTGTGGAAGGCAACACCAAGCTGACCTGGTGGAAGACGCAGGAATCGATCCGCGAATACTCCGATTCGGCGCCCACCTGGTACAACAGCCCGGAGATGGAAGAAGAAGTCATCGCGGCTGACGGCATTGGCGGGCAGCATCACGAAATCCTGCACAACTTTACCGACGCCATCCTGGACGGCGCCGATCTTATCGCTCCCGCGGAAGAAGGCATCAACGCCGTGGAACTGACCAATGCCATGCAATACAGCGGGCATACGGGCCAGACCGTTAAACTGCCTCTGGATTCCGCGGTTTATGCAAGAAAACTCCAGGACCTGATTGCCAACAGCACTTTTGTCAAGGAAACCATCGACGTCACCCGGGAAGGCTACGAAAAGCCACCGTACCTTGTTTAGCGTACCGCCACCATCCTGGCGGCACTTGGGCCGCTTGATTCAGAAAAATGTATCCGGATAAGATGGAGGATTTTATCCGAAGACCTTGGTGCCGGCAAGATGCCGGCGGTACGTTATTGTACCGCCACCATCCTGG
>CAYWYC010000124.1:0-1463 GCA_964462565.1 uncultured Candidatus Sumerlaeota bacterium
CTAGCGTCGCCGTTTTGTCCCCGGCAATATTGCAATGGGCCTTCACCTTGATCTCATCGCCCTTGCGGATCGCCTTCAGCGGGATCTCTGCCTTCAGCGACTTTTTCGTATCCTGTTTTTCAAAAGTCTTTTCAACGGGCGGGCGTTCATTCACCCAGATCTGGACGCGGCTCACATAATGTGCCGATGGTGCAATCACACCATGATCCACTTCCAGGACCAGCGTCTGGCTGGTCATGTTGAATTCCATGTCGATTTCCTTGGGTGAATGGGCATAAGCGCAGTTTCCGGCCAGATAAAGCAGGGCCGCGATCACTAGAATACTTGCGTGTTTCATGAGAATACTCCTCCTTTTCAAGAATTTGACCTGTAAATGTCAAGCAATACGTTTTAAGAGGGCTTCTACAAACTGGCTGGCCGAGGCCTGTCCGCCTATGTCGCGGGTGATTTCTTCCGGCTTGCCATCGGCCAGGACGCCGTCGTAGGCCTGCTTGATTTTTTCGGCGCACTCCGTCATCCCCAGGTGGTTCAGCATCATCACACCGCTCATAATCAGGGCCAGCGGATTTGCCCGGTCCTTGCCGGCCAGATCGGGGGCGCTGCCGTGGACGGCTTCAAAGACGGCGCAGTCATCGCCGATATTCGACCCCGGAACCACGCCCAGACCGCCAACCAGTCCCGCGCAAAGATCGCTCATCAGGTCGCCATAGAGATTTTCCAGCAGCAGCACGTCAAACTGCTCCGGATTGCGCACCATCTGCATGCAGCCGTTATCGATGATCAGTTCGTTGTATTCAATATCGGAATAGTCTTCGTGGATGCGTCGCGCGCAATCCAGGATCAGACCGTCGGATAGTTTCATGATGTTGGCCTTGTGGAAGACCGTCACCTTCCTGCGATTGCGTTCGCGGGCATATTCAAAGGCGAATCGCGCGATGCGTTCACAGGCGTGGCGCGTGGCAACCTTCAGGCTGGTGACGACGCCGGGAATGATTTCATTTTCGATACCGGAATAGAGCCCCTCGGTGTTTTCCCGAATAACGACAATTTCCACATTTTCGTAGCGCGTCTTGATGCCCGGCATGGTTCGGACGGGGCGCACGGCGGCATAGAGATTGAGTTTCTTGCGGAGTTGGACATTCACGCTCTGAAAGCCCTTCCCGATAGGCGTGGTTACGGGGCCTTTCAGTGCGATCTTATGTGCGCGAATGGCGTCAATGGTTTCTTCAGGGAGGACATCGCCATACTTTTCTGCGGCGGCGGCTCCGGCTGGCAGTTCGATCCAATCGATATCCGCACCGGACGCGGCAATCACTTTTCGGGCGGTGCCGGCAACCTCCGGGCCAATCCCATCACCGGGAATCAGGCATACTTTCTGAGGCATGGATGCCTCCTTTTGCTTTTTCTATCCAACATTTCTAAAATGCGCAAATACGAGCCAATCTGCAAGACATATATGCAAG
>CAYWYC010000124.1:1563-12265 GCA_964462565.1 uncultured Candidatus Sumerlaeota bacterium
CTGTTATCCGCCCATGGCTATGCTCAGAAAAAAAGCGCCCAGGACGAAGATGAGTGTGCCACCCGCCAGGCGGAAACCCTTTTCGACGCGCCTCAGGGACGAGTCCTTGATATTGGTGCGGCGCAAAGCCGCGTTGCGCGCCAGAATAACCACAAGACCCGTCAGGCTGATGGTGATGGCCATCCCCAAGGTCACGCACAGCGCCAGGAGCAGCCCCAGAACGGTGCGTCCCATGGCCGAGCAAAAGAGCATCACCAGCACCACGCCAGGGCAAGGGACGATGCCGGCAGCCAGGGCCAGCAAAACAATATGAGAAAGTTTATCCTTGCGCTCAACAGCTTCTTCCAGGGCGTCCTCCGCCTCGTGACCGATCATGAGTTCCTGCTCGCCTTTTTCGGCGTCGCCGGCTTTTTTCCGGCAGCAAGCACTCCCGGCTTTTCGCCAGGTAATCAGCTCTTTCAAAATAAGAAACATTCCCAAAAGGGCGATAAGGCTGAAACTGATGATTTGAAGCGGCTTGTCGGCGCTTCCCATGGTCGCCATGGCTGTGCGCTCGAGAATGAATCGCCCGATGAGCACCACGGCAATTCCGGATATGCCGTGAAACAGCGCCAGAAGACTCCCCAGCACCAGACCCGAGGCAAAGCGTCGGCCATCTCCAGCAAGCCAGGCCGCCGTGATGACCTTGCCATGTCCCGGACCGGCGGCGTGGAGAACGCCATAGCCGAATGAGATCAGGCACAGAAGCAAAATCGTCTTCAGCGCGGTTCCGTCATTTTCGCTGGAAAGGAGCACCTCCATTTTTTCCTGTAACTTCCGCTGCTGGGCGAAAATCCAGGCCCGGATACCAAGCGACTTTTTCTTTTGGGGAGCGGACTTTTCCCTGAACTCTCCCTCTTCCGTCTCTAAGCCGGCAATGCCGGTTTCACCGGATGTCCCCGCGACGGTACCCGAAGTAGCGACGTCGGCGGCGGCCGTTTTTTGGCGAAAGCGCAAAATCAGGTCCTGCGGGGTTTCCGAACCGGCGAAAGCCATGGCCTCCATCGAATCCCGTTGCTCAATTTCCACGTCGAAATAATCTGCGTTTATAAGGCGATCCATCCCGCCATTTTTTTCGGCAAGATTAAAGGCCATATAATAGTCCGTGTCGCTTTGCACCACCAGAACCTGACGGTATTCGTCCTGGGTTTCCAGATCCGCGGGAATAACAAATTCAAAAAAAACGCGGTTTTTTTCCTGCCAGGCCCGAGGGCTTTCCACATTTTCCAGGAAAATATATTCCCCCTCCTGGATCATGGTGGTGTGATAATAATAATTGACAAAATGATCGGTCAATTCCTCGGCCAGGCTTGCGGCTTCCGCTTCCGACAGCTTATCGTCGGAGTCGCTGTCATGATTCGCGATCAGGTCGCTGCTGGTAATGGCGTCATATTTCCAGCGGCACCGGATGCCATCCAGGCCTTCTTCGTTGAATAGAAACTGGACGGAGTAATCGATAAAAACATGTGGATGCGCCCATACCGGCATAGCGGCGAGGCTTATCAAACCGACCAGCAGGATTAAGCGCGATTGGTAAAAACAAAAGAATAATCTATAGGCTTTTTTCTTCAAAATTTATCGCTCCAAATAAATCTGGAATATTCTGCACCTTTTTTCAGCGGACTCCATTATATATCAATAATTAACAGGGGTCTCATAAATGTTACTTGATATAATATAATGCTGCTATCTGATTTTTTCAAGAGGAATCGCTACCAGAATTCGGTTCATCGTGTTTGCCGGAAAAAAGCCCTTGAATTTATGGGATTCATATATAAATAGATTAAGATTGTTCAATTTCGGCACCGGGGTTTCAGGATTGTTCACCATGATCACAATCGCTGGACAAGGGTGTCGAATTTGAGCAATTATTAACGGTTTTACAGGCTTACGGGAAAGCCTTTCCGGGGTGCGAGTGGAAATATTCCTGAGAAATATTTTTTTCTTCCAAACCGGCCATACTGTTATGAAAAATTGATAATTTTAATCTTATATTCATTATTCGAAGCGCTTATCCTGCTTTTACCTCCCTTTATTTCTCTTTCTTTCCCTCTTTTGGGGCTAAAGATCTCTTGTGGCATATATGATGCTTCATATCCGTACAAGTTGGTAATGGACGGATTCAGGAGATTTTTGCTTCCGCCCGCATAACAGCAGGTGGTGATGCTGAAAACAGGGATAAAACCCGACGACTTCAGGATTCCATAGTCCAGCAGGGAGGGAATCGATCATGCAAGTCAGCTACGAAGAATTGGAACTTTTGATGAGTTATGAAGCGGCGCAGGCCACACGTTATCGGCGCTATGCTTCGGTGGCGGTGTACCGGACAAATGGCCCGGCTCCGGATGATAGGATCTGGGAGGCCGTTGGCCGCGGGAGCGATCATTGGGCGCGGCTGGGCGAAGACGGATGCGTGGTGCTGATGGTGGAAGCGCCGCCGAATCGCGCGCGGCAGGCGGTCATGCGTTTTCAGGATTTTTATCGCAGCCATACCGATGGACAGGGAGATGTGAATGTGGCCGTTGCGTCCTATCCCCTGGACAAAATCGACGAAAAAGGCTTTGCCCTGCATCTGTATGACCAGCTCAAGGATAAGCCCCGCGTCAAGCGCGCCTTGAGCGGCTCGGTAGCCTGAATCATATTAAGCCGGGAAAACCTGGAAGCAGGCACTCCGGCTTACTTAAGACTTCTGGACCCGTTGGTGTGGTGTGTGGGGCGCATCTGAACCACGGGAGGAGTGAGGAACCTGCCTGTTATGCCGGCGCCATAACGCCGACGTAAGGCAGGTTTCTCATTTTCTGGGCATAATCGAGTCCGTAGCCCACCACAAAAAGATCGGCCACCTCGAAAGCATAGTAATTAATCTGTGTTTCCTTTTCGCGTTTCGTGTCCTTTACCAGGAAGCAGCATACCTCGATGGACTCGGGCTTTTTCTCGCGCAGATGCTGCACGAGGCGATGCAGAGTGAGTCCGCGATCGTAGATGTCTTCAACGAGAAGAATGTTCTTGCCCGCCAAATCTTCGGACATGGTTTCCCGCAGTTGAACATTGCCGGAGGATTGCGTGTTGTTGCCATAAGAGGCGGCCTGGATAAACTCGACGGAATGGGGCGTCTGGATTTTGCGCGAGAGATCGGCGGTGAAGACGTAGGCCCCCTTGAGCGCGCAGAGCAGGACGAGTTCGCCGCGCTCGTGGTACTTCGCGTCGATCTGCGCCGCTATGGCCGCGACGCGTTCACGGATTTCTTCTTCGGTGATGAGAATGCGGTCGAGGATCATTTTCGGTTCCATGGCTTCTCCCTTCAATCGCTCATCATGCGTGCAAAGGCGTGGCGCACGTATGCGCGGGGATCGCTGAGCCATGCCTGGGCGGCATCCCGCGTTTCGAGTCCGAGGGCTTTTTTCGCGCGGAGGATGGTCAAGGCCAGTTGCCAGCGGTGGTCCTCGGCGGTGGTTTGCATTTCGGGTACGCTGATTTCCTTGCCTTCGACGGCTTCCTGGGCCATGACGCCGATGGCGCGTTGCGGCGGAACCACGGCATCGGGCAGGTCGTCGCGTTCGAGGGCGTCGAGCACTTTGGCGGCGTCTTTGGATGCTGCTTCATCGAGGCGCGCGGCGATTTCTTCGATGGTCAGGGCGATGGCCGTTCGCGCGTTCAGTGGCAGGCGCGGGGTGGATGCCAGTTCGTTGAGGGCCGGCAGGCATTTCGCCGTGCCGCAGCGCCGCAGCATCACTACCGCCGCGAGCCACTGGGGAACATTGCGCCGCATTTTGAAAGCATCCCTGCGCGCCTCTTCCAGAAAAGCCTCGTGCAGGCCTTCGCGATTCTCGATGGCAACAATCATGCGTGCTTCCGCCGACGCATCCTTCCACATGGCGCAAACGCACGCCGCGAGCCAGGTGGTGACAGGCTTGTCGCTTTGGAGGCGCTTTTTCACATCGGCCTCCGTTCGAGAGCGGGCCTGATAGAGATACCAGATGGCTGGATCGTATTCGCCAGCGTCGAGACGCTCCATGGCTTTTTCGATGCGGGCGTCTTCGGGCAGTTCATCAAAGTCCTGCCAGTCGAGGGTTCTGCTGAAGATGGGGTCGGTCCCCCTGGGAGGCGGCGTGAGTGCTCCGGTGGATTCGAGACGCTCCTTCAGGCGGGCCCAGGAAATATCGCGCGAGCCGGTTTTTTCCTGGACGGCAATGGCGGCGGCCCAGCCCGTTGCCTCGCCGATACGCTGCATGTCGCGCATCATGCGCAGGGAATGGTGGGCATCCTGCGACACGCCCAGGCATCGCGACGCCACCCACAGGTTGTCGAGTCCCTTTGGCAGAAGCGCGCGGTAGGGTATCTCGCAGGCCACGGGCAGCCGGCTGTTGCGCAGGCACCACATCCAGAAAACGGCCTCGTCCGATTCCAGTTCCAGATCGGTGGCGTGGTTATCGTAGTGGCAGGCGGCAAAGCCGATGGCGTCGTCAAAACGGCGGTGCATGATCTGGTCGTTGAGTGTGATAGTGTAGTCGGTCTCGATATGGCGTCCCTGGCGCAGGCCGATGGCCGGGCAGATATAGGTGGGACGCGAGAGATTTTCGAAGGGCTGCCCCAGGTACTGCATGATGCCCGTCATGCGGGCGCGGCTCATGTCTTCGCTGTCGGAAGAATCACACCATCCGGCGTCGTAGTTCACGATGCGGATGCCCGGCATCCCGTCCTGTTCGGTGAGTCGTCCGCTGGATTGGCTGTAGGCGTGGACAAGGGCGTCGCCGCGACGGCCCATGTGATGATCGGCCCCTGCCATGACGGAGAAATCGCCGTCGCCCGTGCCGTCGATCCAGCCCCCGGACTTGAGCAGAATGGGGCCGTCGGGCCCGGCGATGATCGCGCTTTCGATGCGGCTATTGGAGCGCTGGACGGAATAGGGCATATAGCCGTAGAACATTTCGCATCCAGCTTCGCGAAGCATGATGTCGAGAAGCATTTTTTTGGCCTCGGGATGAAAGCTGCGAAAGACGGTGCAGCCGAAGAGGCGACCATAGTCGTCCATGATGGCTTTCAGGCGCTGGTCGGCTTCTTCCTGCATGCCGCCGGGGATGCCGAAATAGTAACCGTAAATACCGCCGCCCGTGCCGATGCCACCGGGAAAGGCCATGGGTTCGATCACTGCCACATGGCCGGGTTCGCTGTCGAAGCCGCGGCCTGCGGCGATTCCGGCGAATGCGCCACCCGTCCCCGCACCGATAACGGCGACGTCGAATTCGCGGGTCGTTTTTGGTGATATTGCGGGAAGTGGTTTCCCGAAAATAGAATCGTCGATCTGAGCGCTGGCTTTTTTGTCAAGGCCGTCCACGGCACGGAGACCCAGTTCCAGGCGCTGGCCCAAACTCGTGATGGATTCCGCCGAAAGCCCCGGCGCCGCCAGGCTCAGGTTTTTCGGCACAGCTGCTTCCACCGCGCCGGAATCGTAAAGCGGATAGGTTTGCACACTCATGTGGCTCAGGGCCGCCTTGCGGATGATTTCGGGTTGGGCGTTGTGGAGTTTTTTAATCAGCGCGAAAATATCCTGCAAGGTGGGATCGGCTTCGGAGTATTCCAGGAGAAACCGTTTCTCGCCGGGCCAGATAGTGTCGTGAATCGAAAGACCTTGGATGCCGAAGTGGGCGGCGGAAAAGTCGGGCCAATTATCGCGTTGCATAAAGATCGAAAAGAGTCGGGAACTTGCCTGCTTGGTCTGGATATTGTTGTTCGCCAGTCGCGCCAGCAGGGCCGATTCGGTGGCATCGATATACTGCCGCGCCGCCACGCGACGGGGTCCGTTTTTCGTGGCGACGAGGATGGATGCGATACTGTCGCCATCCATCTCCACGGCGGTGGGCATGGCGTAATAAAGCACCCGCGCGCCGCTGTTGGCCAGCATCTGGGTAGCCACGGTTTCCACGATGCCACCGTCGAGATAATCATCACCCACGCCCTTGGACTGGGTCGTTTTCTCGATCAGCTTCTGCCAAAGGGGCGACGAAGACTCACCCGTATTCGGTGAAAAGGCGCGGCCACTTTCCCAGAGCAGGTCGCTGCGTCCGTCGAGCATGAGTACGCGCTTGCCCTGTTCGGCGAGCTTCATGCAGGCGGCAAAGGCGGCATAACCGGTTCCGGCCACGGCCACGTCAAAGATGGTTTCAAAGGCGGATTCAAATCTTTCGGGTGTCATTTTTGCTTGTCCTTTTGGGAAGGTTTTATTTTTTGTCAAGCCGAATTGAAGCGAACCAGCACCACCCACGCAGAAAAGGCAGCAGGCGCATGAGGCCGCGATCAACGGTACACCAGAAGCGGATGCTCTTTTCAAAATGGGCGCAGCGTTTGAGGCCATATTGCCAGAAAAATGATCCGGCGGCGAGCAGATAAAATTTTTCCACGCGGCAATCATCAAAGGGTTCGGCCAGTTCGCCGATGGCTTTCGCGTCGAAATATCGGGTGATGGTGCGCCATATTTTCGGCGCGAAAAGACGGCGATAGAGGCCGATGATGGGGTTCCGGTTCAGCGGTTCGATGAAGAGCCCCCGACCGCCGGGCTTGAGGACGCGATACATTTCACGGGCCGCGCGGGGCAGATCCGTATGGATGAGCACGGATTTGGTGAATACAAAATCCACCGCGGCATCGGGCAGGGGCAGTTCCTCAGCCTTTGCGGCAAGCAGCTGGACGCGATCCTCCACCTCGGCCTGCCGGATGATTTCGCGCGCCGCCTGGAGCCGGGCTTCGGCCATGTCGGCCACAATCACCCGCGCGCCTTCCCGCGCCCAGATGATCATTTGCATACCCAGGCCACCGCCAATGTCGAGGAGCGTTTTGCCGTCGAGGCAAGCTGCCTGGTCGCGCAGCCATTCAAACTCGGGCGTGCGGGCGAAGCGGATTGCCTCATCCAGATCCAGCGCTGCTCCATCGCCCTGGCGGGACAGGTTGTCCGTATCGAGATTCTGGTTCCAGTATTCGCGCGTCATCGGCGCATTATGGACCAGGGGAAATGAGAAAACCACGAAAAAATCTTGGGGAATTTCATTGCGGGGGCGAGTGCGAGCACGATTTTCTTAACCACGAAATACACGAAACAAGTAAACAGAAGGACATTCGCCGGCTTTGTCATGGTTCATGTTTGAGCGTGTCATGCTTTTTTTACAGAAAAAATTATTGTCAGACGCAAAGGAGGTGGTGTATCGCCACCATCCTGGTGGCTGAGGGTGTTCTGCGGAGGAAAGAATTGTCTGGTTTAATTGGTAATAGAGTCGAAGGAGATTTTGCCGGCAGGATGCCGGCGGTACGTTCTATATTTTGTACTTTCAATGCTTCGCGAAATTTGCGTTTTCCATGCTTTGACTTTTGATGAGGCCTTCGCTATAGTCATTTTCCAAAACACGACAGGTGCTGTTTTGGCTCGGAATTCTGATCAGTGGAGAGTTGTTATATGGCCACGGCCAAAGAGAATAATCGCCCCAAACCGCTGGGTGAAATCCAGATGGCGCCCCATAATGTGGATGCCGAAAAGGCCGTGCTGGGCACGCTTTTGCTGGTCAATACGTCGATCACCGATGTCCAGGGCAAACTGGACGTGGCCGACTTCTACGATCCCCGCAATCGCGAAATCTATAACACGATCCTCGAACTGGTTGAAGACAACAAGCCCATTGACAATATCAACCTGATCGATGAACTGAACCGCAAGGGCATGCTGGACAAGTGCGGCGGGCCGGGCTATATCGCGACGCTTGAGCAGAACGTGATTTCGCCGGGCAATATCACCCACCATGCCGACATTGTCCACGAAAAGGCCCTGCTGCGTCAGCTGATCCAGGTCAGCACGGAAATTTCGCAGGAAGCCTACACCGAAAGCGATGAATCGGAAAACATCCTCAAGCGCTCTCAGGACAAGCTCTTCAACATCCTGACGGGCCGCGTGCAGCAGGAATTCCGATCCATCGGCGACGAGGCGGCCCATGCCATCTATCTGGATGTGGTGCGGCGCATGGAAAGCAAGCAGGAGGTGACGGGGCTGACCACGGGTATCCCGGTGGTGGACGAAAAGACAGGCGGCCTGCACCCTTCGGACCTGCTGATTCTGGCGGCGCGTCCTTCGGTGGGTAAGACTTCTTTCGCGCTGAATATCGCTGCCGATGCCGCCATGAAACGTCGGCTGGATGACAATGGCAATCCCTATTTTCCGGGTGTGGGTATTTTCAGCCTGGAAATGAGTTTCGAGCAGATTATCCAGCGCATGGTTTGTACGCAGGCGCAGATTCCGATGGATCGCATCCGCAAAAACAACATGGATCGCGGGCAGGTGCAGGAGTTCAAGGAATGGCTGGAGAAGATGAGCCAGTTGCCGATTTATGTGAACGACACGCCGGGCCTGGACCCGACGGAAATGCGCTTGCAGGCCCAGCGCTTGAAGGCGCGCGATCCGAACCTGTCGCTGATTGTGGTGGACTATTTGCAGTTGATGAGCATCCGCCATGGCCGCTCCGAAAGCCGCCAGCAGGAAGTTTCGCAGATTTCGCGCATGCTCAAGGCCATGGCCCGCGACCTGAATGTGCCGGTGCTGGCGCTGTCGCAGCTGAGCCGAAATATTGAGAGCCGCCGCGGCAAAGACGCGGAACCCCGGCTGTCTGACTTGCGTGAATCGGGAGCAATCGAGCAGGATGCCGACGTGGTGATGTTTTTGCATCGCGTGTGGCGCAACGAACCCGACGAAGAAGGCGTGATCCATGGGCCGCGCATGAGCATTGTGGACCTGGTAATCGCCAAGCAACGAAACGGCCCCATCGGCAAATGCCGCCTGGCATTTCATGAGGAATTCACCCGCTACGAACGCATGGAAGGCGAGCTGCCCGAAGAAGCCAAGCAGCAACTCAGCCGGAAGCGATAAGCATAGTCATAATCTAAATAATTATTCAGGGCACGCTTGCAGTGCACCGTCAGGTGCGTGGCTTGCTTCGCGCGAGAAAAAGGTTGATTGCGCGTGCGATTATGAGTTCGAGGGCCATAAAGGCTGCGATTTATTCTTTTATCAGGACCGGCTCCGGAACCTGGATATTGCCCTTTTCGCGAATGTACTCGATCACGGGATCGCGGAAGCTTTCGTCAATCCACTGGATGCGGTCCTTGGGAATTTGCATGTCACGGATGAAATGATTGCCCTTATAACTGTTCGTGATGAGGCTGTAGAGTTCCTTTTCTGCATCAAATTCCGCGTCGGGAATAATCTGCTGCACCTGGTCTTTGGTCAGTTGCAGGATCACGAGCGTATTGGCAAAGGGCAGCGAGTTATAGATATGGCGAATCGTGATGTCGCCTTTTTGCAGGGGCGCGCGGGTGCCGCCGGGATTATGATGGGCGAAGTCGGTCTTGTATTTCATCTGCCAAATCACCTCGACCCGTTCCTTGACCTGGTTCGTGGACAGAAATGTATCGGTCTCTCCGATTTTCACATCCACAATTTCGACCACCTTGCTTTCCCAATTCTGCACGGCGGCCGCCGTTGGCGCGTCAGCTTCGAGACCGTCCACGGGAATCGGCATCAGTTTGCCGCTATAGGCCACCACCCTGTCGCCTTTCGTGTCCACCTGGAATTCTGTGTGGCCGACAAAGTCCGTATTGCTGCCAGCCTGGGCAATCACCGTCTCATCCACCTGAACCGGCCTGGAGAGGCGCGTGTGAGAATGCCCGCCGATAATCACATCGATTCCCGGCACGGCCCGGGCCAATGCCTTGTCCTCGCCATGCCCCAGGTGCGAGAGCACAATGATCAGGTCCACCTGTGGCTCCAGCTCGGCAATGATGGGCGGCAGGACTTCTTCCGGCTTGCGGATTTCCACCGCCCTGTCGTCGATATATTGGTGGGTGGTAATACCGATAATCCCGACCTTGAGGCCATCGACATCCTTAATGAGCCAGGGCGCGTCGGCGATCGTGCCGCCCTTGGCATAGACATTGGCCGAAAGAATCGGAAAGTCGGCAATATCGCGGAAGTCATAGACATACTGGTGGCCGTTGTCGAATTCATGGTTGCCCAGAACGGCGGCATCGTAGCCCATCTGGTTCATTACGTCAAAGATCGGCTTGCCCATGAAAAAGGTGCTGACGGGCGTGCCCACGGTCATGTCCCCGGCGTCGAGGAGGAGGACGTCTTTTCTTTCGGCCCGGACCTTATTGATATAGGCTGCTGCCTGGGCCATGCCACCCTTGCCATCGGACTTGGGACTCAGCTGGCCATGCATGTCGTTGGTGTGGAGGATCACGAGAGAGTCGGTGTTTTCCGTATCGGTACTACCGACCTGATTTGCCGGTTCCCGGGTACACGCAGGCAAGATAAACAACAGCACCAGCAGGAACAGGATTGTGCAGTATTTGGTGTTCGTATAAAGGAGAAAGCGAGACTCTTTCATTTTACCCTCCATGCAAAAAGTAATATTTGTTCTCAAAAGTCTTTTTGGGCCTTCAGTTTAACGCCGAAGGCGTTTCCCAATAATAGCCCCGGGTTTTAACCCGGTGGTATTGAACCTTTTTCTTTATAGCACAGGATCGCTGAAAATCGCACGTTATAAAGAATGGGCGGAAGATTGCTCTTCCGCCCGAATGATTTGCTTCTATGTTGGAAAATTCAGCCGGCCCGTCATCGACCGGCTGA
>CAYWYC010000125.1:0-12220 GCA_964462565.1 uncultured Candidatus Sumerlaeota bacterium
CAAAAAAACGGGGTGAAAAAGAACATTTTTCACCCCGCAGAAAAACAGAAAAACTTCGCGCCATCAAGCCCTCTTATCCTGGGAAAGGCTAATCCTTGCTGCTGGTTTTCCGAATTACTTCGGTGCTCAGTCTTCCTCGATTTCCAGCAGTTCCAGATTCAACTCCCCCAGTTGGTCGCTGGCTACGCCCGAGGGCGCGCCGCTCATCAGGCATGCGCCGGTCTGGGTCTTGGGAAAGGGGATCACTTCGCGAATAGAATCTTCGCCGAGAATGATCATCATAAGCCGGTCCATGCCGAAAGCGATGCCGCCGTGGGGCGGTGCGCCATACTGCAGCGCTTCGAGCAGGAAGCCGAACTTGGCCTGGGCTTCTTCCTCGCTGATGCCCAGGGTCTTGAAGATCAGGCTCTGGATCTCCATATTGTGAATACGAATACTGCCGCCGCCGACTTCTTCGCCGTTCAGGGCCAGGTCGTAGGCGTATGCACGCACCTTGCCCAGCTCGCCGTTCTTGAGGTGTTCAATGTCTTCCTCGTGGGGCATGGTGAAGGGATGGTGCGAAGGCGAATATTCCCTGGTCTTTTCGTCATACTCAAAGAGCGGGAAATCCGTGACCCAGCAGAAGCAGGGCTTGCTCTTGTCGATCAGGTCATTGTCGCGGGCCACCTTAAGACGCAACTGTCCGAGTGATTCAGCGGCGATGCCGGGCTTGTCGGCCACCAGCAAAATCAGGTCGCCTTCTTCGGCCCCAAGTTCCTGGCGCAGTTTGCCCAAGAGTTCTTCGCTGAAGAATTTGGTGATGTTCGACGCCATGCCGGCCGGAGCCTTTTCGCCGGCTTCTTCCACGCGGAACCAGGCCATGCCCCCCGCGCCATAGGTGCGGACCGTCTTGTTCAGGTCGCCTTCCGGCTTCAGCTGGGTGGTGGAGTACATCTCACCGCCACCGGGCACGCGGAACCCACGGATCACACCGCCCGATTCGAGAACGGTGTTGAAGACGCGGAAGTCGCATCCGCCCGATTGGAAAATCTCGGTAAGTTCATGGATTTCCAGGCCGAAACGCAGGTCGGGCTTGTCGCTGCCATAGCGGAGCATAGAATCGGCCCAGCTCATGCGCTGAAAGGGCGTTTCCACATCGTAGTCCAGAGCCTGCTTGAAGACATGCTTCATCATGCCTTCCATGGGGGCATAGATTTCCTCGGGCGTGATGAAGGACATCTCGATATCGATCTGGGTAAATTCGGGCTGGCGGTTGGCGCGGAGATCTTCGTCGCGGAAGCACTTGGCCATCTGATAATACTTGTCATAGCCCGACACCATGAGAATCTGCTTGAAAATCTGGGGCGACTGGGGCAGGGCGTAAAATTCGCCCGGCATCAGTCGGCTGGGCACGAGAAAGTCCCGCGCGCCTTCGGGAGTCGATTTGTTCAGGATAGGCGTTTCGATTTCGAGAAAGCCGTTCCGATCCAGATAGGAACGCACGGCGCTGGTCACTTTGGCCCGCATCATGACATTGCGTTGCATCTCGGGACGACGCAGGTCCAGATAGCGAAACTTGAGCCGGATGTCCTCAGTCACGTGAGCATATTCGTCCAGTTTGAAGGGGACGGGTTTCGAACGGTTGAGGAGTTCAAATTCTTCCACTTCGACTTCGATCTCACCGGTGGGCAGGTTGGGATTGACGGTGCCTTCGATACGGGGAATGACCTTGCCGCGGATGGCCAGGACAAATTCGCTGCGCAGGGAGTGGGCCTGCTTGAACTTGTCGGGATTCATCCGCGAAGGATCCAGGACGACCTGGCAAAGACCCGTCCGATCACGCAGATCGATAAAGATCAGTCCGCCATGGTCGCGCCGGTTATGGACCCATCCTTTGAGGGTAATTTCCTTGTCAATATCGCTGGAACGGACTTCTCCGCAATAGCAGCTGCGAGGGCTTGTGTTCAATCCTGCCACGATAAAATCTCCTTGCCTGTAAAGCGATGAACCTGTGCGAGGACGTTTCTTTTCCCGCTTGCAGGTATTAAGGGGAAATTACTATCAGGCTCACATGTATTAGTCAAGGAAAAGGCAGGGGGCGGAGGCATTGATATTAAAAAAAGCAAATCGGTCCTTGGCATTTGGCGCGTGATCCGATATTTTTGGGGACTGATTATAATCTGGGCTCGGAAGAGAGGCCCGAAAAGGAATGAAAATGGCTTTAATGATCAATGGAGAGAAAATACCCAGGATAGCGGTGGATCAGGAAGCGCAGCGCCTGATGCAGGAAGGCCAGCAAATGCTCATGAGCGTGCCGCAGGAAGAGCGCGAGGAATTCATCAAGACGGTTTCGCGGGAAAACGTGATCGAGCGGGTGCTGATTACCCAGGCGGCAAAGGCGGAGAATGAAGAGATCGACCCCGCGGAAGTGGATGCGGAATTTGAGCAGATGGTAAAGCATTACGGCGGCCGGACGCCATTCTTTGACCGCTTCGGCCTGAAGCCGGAACAGGAAGAGCTGGTAAAAAAAGATATCGAGATGCGAATCCGTATCCGGCGCTTTCTCGATCGGATCGTGGAAAAAACGGAGGCCCCGACGGTGGAAGAGGCGCGGGAATATTACGACGCCAATGTGGATGAATTCACCGAACCGGAAGCGGTGCATGCCTCGCATATCGTGAAGCATCTGGACGATAAAACGACGCGCGAAGAGGCCGAGGCGACGATGGAAAAGGCGGCGAAAAGACTGCGCAATAACGGCTTTTTCCCGGAAGTGGCGCAGGAATTTTCCGACTGTCCCGACCGGGGCGGCGACCTGGGTTTTTTCCCGAAGGGGCAGATGGTGGAGAAGTTCGAAGACATAGTCTTTAACATGGATGAGGGCGAAGTCAGCGATGTTTTTGAAACCGAGTTCGGCCTGCATATCGCCAAACTCCACGAAAAGCGCCCGGCCAAGGTGCATCCCTTTGAGGAAGTGAAGGACAAACTGATGCCCCACATGCAGCAGATGAAGCAGAATGCCGCGATCAAGGAATTTGTAGATGCCGAGAAGGAAAAGGCGACGATCGAGGATGTGGAAGATGATGAGGTAGATGCCAAGCCCGCTGAAACCGAATAGGCTGCCTTGCCCGGACAAACCGTAAACTTACCTGGACCAGCACGGATCGGAAATCGGTGCTGGTCGTTTTTATTTGAGCCTATAGCAAGTCTCGAAAGTCTTTCTGCCAAATAAAAGTCGCGAGATTTTGCAAAAGGGTCAAAAGCATCATTCCGGGGGCTTCAAAGTTGCCAATCCCCAAAGGACAATCGAAATAATTTTGAGAACGGCCCCATGGTGGGCTTTGGCACAACCCATTTGTCGGGATTTTTGAAAGGCTTGCATGTTCGTAGTCAGGCCCGTGAGGGCCGTCGGATTGAATGGAATCTATTCATCATCCTGGAAATTTCTGCTCCGGATGACGGCCCTTACGGGCCTGACTACAAACGCGAGTTCCTATGCCTGCAAAAAATTATCTGTATATTTATGCTGGCATATAGCATTGAAATATAAAACTTACAAAGAGTGTTCAGAAGGTTTCTTTGTTTTTGTGAAAGAAGCCAGAGACTTAGGGCCTAATCGCGGTTTTTGTTGTAGGCTTTGCGCGTGGCTTCGCGTGCGCCTTCTTCGCGCTTCTGGCGTTCGCTGTCTTCCTGCAGACTACTCACAATGTGGTCCACCGTGTCTTCCACGCTGTCGCTGATAATCATCAGGTCCAGATCGCCCTCGGAAATGTTCCCTTTCTTCAGCATCGTGTTTTTAACCCAGTCCATCAGTCCGCTCCAGTAATCACTGCCAAAGAGGACGACGGGAAAGTTTTTGACCTTGCCGGTCTGGATCAGGGTCAACGACTCAAAGCACTCGTCCATGGTGCCAAAGCCGCCCGGAAAAATCACGAATGCCGAGGCGTATTTCAGAAAAAGCGTCTTGCGCACGAAGAAGTAATGGAACTGGAGGCTGATGTCGGCATAGGGATTAAGGTGCTGCTCGAAGGGCAATTCGATATTGAGACCGACCGAAAGCCCGTCGCCTTTTTTGGCGCCCTTGTTTCCGGCTTCCATAATGCCGGGGCCGCCGCCGGTGATAATGCCAAGCCCTTTTTCGGCAAGGCGTTTGGAGACTTCCACCGCCGCCTCATACATGGGATGGTCTTCGGGCGTCCGGGCCGATCCGAAGATAGTAACTGCCGGACCCAGTTCGGCCAGCATTTCGAATCCTTCGACGAACTCGCTGATGATCCGGAATATGCGCCAGGTGTCGGTGCGGGTAAAGTCTTCCACCCGGCCGCGGGGGGCGAGAAAGCGTTCATCTTCGGTGAATCCCGCGCGCTTTTGCGCCTTGGCCTGCTGGCTTTTCAGGAGTTTCGCATCTTCCGTTTCCTGCATGTTTTTGCCTTTTTCCATGATTGCTCGCTTTCCGTGCTGAAATCTTTCAAACTATATACTGGTATATATCATCCGAACACCGGCAATTGCCAGAAAGATATAAATGATGGCGGTAAATATTTTGCCGTCCATGCGCTTGTTGAGCCAGGCTCCGAAGGCGACTCCGGCTATGCCGAAAGGAATCAGCCACAGGTCCCACTTGAGCGTGCTGAAGGTGATGTAATCCTTGCCTTCCGACAGGGCCGTGGCCAGCAGGTAACAGGGAACCTTGAGCAGATTGAGCGTAAGAAAATAGCGCGTACAGGTTCCCACAAAAATGCGGCGGTCGAGTTTTTGCGGCAGCAGAAACATGCTGATGAGTGATCCGGCGGCATGGGCGACCATGGAGGTGAAGGCGGCCAGCACGCCAACAAGGGTGCCCGTTTTCCAGCCGGGTTCGAAGAGTTCTTTCTTCGTCTTGCGGGGGATGATTTTCATCACGCAGAAAAGGATCGACACGACGCCCACTATCAGACGAATCCAGCGATCGCCGTCCACGTCCTTACGGCTGAAAAGCAGGAGGAAATAAAGCCCGACGCCGAGGCCAAGTATCGTGCCGCCCAGGAGCAGCCAATAACTGCGCGGATGCCATTCCTTTGGGAAGTGGCGCAGGGTGGCGATATCGCAGACGATGAGAAGCGGCAGGATCAGCGACAAGGCGATATGGCTTTGGTCGGGCAATGCTATCAGAAAAAGCGGGGTGGCCAGTACGCCGATACCGCCGCCGAATCCGGCCTTGCTGAAGCCGATCAGCAGCGTGGCGCACATGGTGAGGACAATATATACGGTCGGGGAAACCGTTATGGAATCGGGGACAATCCAATCAAGCACTTATTTATTTTTGCCGGAAGATGCCGAAAACCTTCTGAAAAAAGCCGGGGCTCGCGTTTTGGCGCGAAGATAAGGCGGGCCTGGGGGCATTGGGCTTTGCGGAAGATGCGGGACGACGTGTTGAATCCCCCTTGGCCGAGGGCAAGGACGGTTGCGCTTCTCCATTGACTACCGACAGTTCCTTTCCAACATATTCAAGAATTTCATCCTGGTGCGGGCTGCAGAGCTTATCAATCTTCTCCATGTAAGGAATTTTGGAAACCGAATCTTCTGCTTCCGCTTCCATAATATGGTCGCCACCCTTGCCGATCTCCTGCTGGATGACAAAGCGATTGGCCCAGGCCACCAGGGCGACGCCTTCGCGATTGATATCATCGGCCTGGTCCGGCTGGTGATGATGCCTGGTTCCCTGCACGATTATTTCGGGCAGTTTCCACTCTTCCGCCAGCCATCCGCCCAGTTCATCATGGGCGATTCCGAAGAATGCGTATTCGGCTTCGTAGAGGGGAATGTTTTTTCGGCGGGCCGTCTTGATGCATTCGTCAAATTCCGCCGGGAAGGAACGGACAAAAACACTCTTGCCGATATCGTGAAGCAATGCGGCCAGGTGAAGTTCGGCGGGAGCCTGCATGACACCGCTGAGCCAGGCGCAGCAGCAACGCGCGACCGCCGCGGCGGCCACGGAATGAGTCTGGAGTTCCCGCGCTGATATTTCCTTGAGTTCCGTGCTTGCCTCGAACTTTTCCATGAGCGACGTGACCATGATCAGGCTCATCAGATCCTGGAGGCCGATGGTAAAGATGGCGCGCCGGACCGTCGTGATTTCCTGAACGGCGCCATAATAGGGCGAATTGGCCGCACGAAGCACGCGCGACGCTATCGAAGGACTATGGCTGATGAGAGAGTCCAACTCGGCGATATCGACTTCTTCGGGATCCTGGCGGCTGATTTCGAGAATACGGGCGCCCGATTCCGGCAGCAGGGGGACACGGGCCAACTTACGGGCACGACGGATTACCTGAACGCGGTCGTTTTCATGATTGTTCTGCGGGCTTTCTGCCATAAGGTGGACCCCTTTGGAAGGTCAAAGGGCAAGCATTCCGTATGCTGAAAAGAAGTTTCTTGCAGAGAAAAAATGGAGGCGAGGACGGGAGTCGAACCCGTGAATAGAGGTTTTGCAGACCTCCCCCTTAGCCACTTGGGTACCTCGCCTTACTCAAACAGTCAGGCAATCTGTTGCACTAATATCCACACTTTTCAGGCCATGTCAAGCCCTAAGCCGCGTTTTTCGTGACGATACGATCAATAACTCTCACAAACCACGCGAAAACCCACATATTCGATCGCGTGGCGCGTACTGAGGCGACCACGATAAGACGAGCGCAACTCAATGGGCTTGTAGGTCAGGAAGGAGCCGCCGCGCATGGATTTCCAGGCAGCTCCGCGGGTCTCGATATCATTGAATGGATCGCGCGCCGCCATTTTCTCATAAAAATTCGGCTCATAACCGTCCCGGCACATTTCGGCCACATTGCCCATCATGTCGTAGATGCCAAAGGGATTGGGCTTGTAGGAGCCAACGGGGGCGGTCGCGGAATAGCGGTCCATGAATTCGAAAGAGTTGCGCCAGCGTGGGTTTTGCTCGCGTGCGGCCAAATCCATCAAATTCTCATATTGCCCCAGGTTTTCGTATTCGTTGCCCCAGTAGCAAATATCTTTGGCGCCGGCCTTCGCGGCGAATTCCCACTGGGCCTCCGTCGGCAGGCGAAATTTTTTGCCGGAGATTTTGCTGAGCCATTCGCAATACGCCACGGCATCGTCCCAACGGATACGCACGACGGGTTGCTTGGGGTCATTCAGCGAGACGGCGTTACCGCGATAGTAACTGCCCGAATCATGTTCCGGCTTGAAAACGCGATACTGCTCGTTCGTAATTTCAAACTTTCCGATCCAGTAGGGACTGAGCGTGACCTTTTTGGTGGGCAACTCGGTCCCAAAGGAACTGGCGCGTCCGCCCACCATCTGCGCAAGCGCTTCGGGATCCTGGTTGCAGCCCATGGTAAAGGTGCCGCCGGGGATATAGACCATCTCCAGTTTGACACCACCGCCCAGGTCCTGGGTAAAGTTTTCAGACTGGTCCAGGCGAATAATGGACGGGGTCTCCTGGGGAGTCGGCGTGGGTTCAGGGGTCTTGGTCGGGATTACCTGGATACCGGCGTTGGGTTTATCTTCTTTGGGGGGCGGCGTCACGTCGGCCGTCGCCGTTTCAGGCTCGACAAACTCGAACATTTTGATAGCCAGGGGAATATCGTCGGAGATCGATCCCATGAGCCAGGGGTTCTGTTCATCTTTCAGGTTTACCTTGCACCATTGTTCCGTTTTGCGGTTGGCGTACTGGAAAAGGGTGTAGAGGGTGATGAAGCCGTCGGGATTGGCGTGGGCCTTGCCGCCGAGACCTTCCAGCAGGTAATAGGTGAAGACACCATGGCCCTTGTTGGAATCCTCGTAAGACACTTCACCGATACCGCAGGAGGCCAGGGTCATCTGGCCTTCTCCAGCCAGGAGCGATTTCTTGAATTGATCCGTAAGCACGGAACTCGAAGCGCTACGGCTGCCACGAACCGGATTGTCGCGGCAGGCATCGACGAAAAGAATTTTCTTGCTGGCCTTCGATTTTTGCAGCATCTCGTTCAAACGATCCACGCTGACGGCGGTATCCTTCAGCAGGCCGGGGTCGCCATCAACGGGCAGGATATAGGCCTTGCCGTCTTCGCCGGTGAATCCGTGGGTCGATATGCTTATAATGATGAGCGAGTCCTTGTCGGCATTGTCGCAGACATAATCAACCACCTTCAGGATATTGCGGCGGCTTGGAATCCTTTCGGCGTCTTCATCGGTGGTCAGGATATAGGCCTGGGCCGGAGGGATCAGGGCATCCTTGCCGGAAATCTTTTCATATAATGCGCGCGCATCGCTGGCGCAATAATTCAAAGGGGTCACGCTGTCATCGTAAAATTTATTGACGCCGATAAAGATCCCCCAGTTATCCTTGGTGTTCCGAAAAATCGCCGGGTTTTCCACCTGCTTCACCACTACGGCTCTTTCATCAGGAGCGGCCAGCGAGTTCCCGATGAAAAGCAGGCTCAACGCAAAGGTGTATATAATAAAAGGTACGCTTCGCTTCCAATTAAGATTTTGCATTCTATCATCTCCCCGTATCCCGCTCCATGGGACACGACTTTTCAAGATAGACAGCCAAGACGGAACGGCTCCGTCCTTCCTTCTTTTTATATCTCCAGTTTCTTACTTTTTTTCAGCATAATCAATGCTTTTCCGGAGAGAATAATTTGAAAATCTTGACGCTCAACCGGATAATTAATACAATGAACAAGGTCGGGTCTGACAGCGATATTGATTTGCAGGTTGCTTTTTCAGAGGACGCGGAGCCCTCCCTCTTCGATTTAGTGCACATGCAGGGAGAACTAGAAAGCATTTTCGGGCGCAAGGTGGACCTGGTCAGCAGGCGGGGCTTGGAAAGCAGCCGCAACTACCTGCGACGCGAGGCCATTCTGCGAACCGCGGAGACTGTTTATGCAGCGTGACAATGTTTACCTTCTGGATATTCTGGAAGCGGCGAGGCTTGCCAGAGAATATGTCGGCGCCTTCAAACGCCAAGAGTTCACCTCAAATACACAAGTCCAGGATTCCGCGATCTATTCTATTTTCAAAACAAATTTTCCCCGGCCTTCGAAACGCAGGTAGTGCCAGCCTTCGGCTTCCTTGATTGAACTTTCGATTTTCTGATTACCCTTCTTGAGGGTGATGTTTTTCGGTTTGGCACTGAAGGAAATGCTGTTGCAGCCGAAGGCTTCTATCGAATAGGTGACCGCCGTCTCATTTTTCTCAACATTCAGCAATCTCACGGAAGAAGCCATCCAGCGACATGCCTTCAGGGACTTGCCCATTTTCGTCGTGATCGTACTGTTTTTGCGAAGCCATTGTTCGGGAAGTTGAAGCGTAGCCGGCAATTCGCGGTCATCGATCCAAAGGGACTTCACATCGCCCTTGCCCTCGAAAACAAAGGACAGATTATTGCCCTGATAGCCATACTGCTTCACCTCGCGGATATAGGGATTCGCGCGCACGGCAAGACCGAAAGGCTGGCGACGAACGCCCTGGGCCATGAACGTTGCCTGCATGAGGCCCGTCGCGAAAATCTGGGGACGGTTATCGTGGTAGCTGCCGGCTTCGCAGTTGACGTTTTCAATCACCGAGCCGGGCATTTGCAGATAAGGCGTATCGGCCATGCACTGCGGCAAAAAGATATCCATAAACTCCTCGAACTCGGCAGAACCCATGAGAGCGGGATCGCGCATGACATAGTTGATCAGGACATGGTGGACAAAACGTTCGGTTCCCTTGCGCACGTCTTCGATCCTCGACTTGGGATGGGCCCGCAGAATTTCAGGCATCCATCGGTAGTCGGGCGCGAAAAAGCATCCCGGCGACCAACGTCCCGGTTCCAGGTTGCGCTCCCAACTCCCGTCTTCCATCAGGCATTCCGCACTGAAGCCGCCCTCGTGACAGTGGCGCAAAAACTCCCCGATGGCACGGACCTTTTCAAGCATCTGGCCGCTGAGGGGCTCATCGAGCATGGCCGCAAGCATGTGGTAAAAGTTATAGGCAAAAAGATTGGCTTCGAAGTTATACATCCGCCTGATGGCCTTGCCGTTCAGCGATGGCGCGCTCATGTTCATGGGCTTGCCCACAGCTTCGTCAAAACCGTCGTCGTAGGTTCCCTTGAAGGGATTCTCGCCACGATAATAGATGCCGAAGGCCCCTTTTTCTTCGTCCCAGGCGTGCCGTTCCAGCCAGTCCAGCGTCTCCATCAGGTACTCGATATAGGGCTCCTCGGCAAACTCGCGCGAACCGGTCTGGGTCCAATAGGTAAAGGCGCTCCATACCGCGCAGTAATAGCCCCATTCTTCCTGCTTGGAGATGCGCGGAGTCACGAGCTGGCCATAGAACTTGCCAGGAACGGGGCCGGGGGTTTCCGTGGGGTTGGGAATTTCGAAATTGGTCCACCGTTCCAGGTATTCCGGCCATCCCGTCTGGCCGATAAAGGCGGACGTGATGGCTCCATCGAAATGCCAGCAGAGATAATAGAGCGCGCGAAAGGCCGCCGGTATCCAGCCGCCATGATCCTGCGCGGAATAGAGCACGCGACGGTTCAGGTCGTATTGGCGCTGCCAGTCCTCGCGGTCCCGAAAAACAATAGTGGCGTGATCCGTAGCCGTGGAAACGGCCTCTTCGTTCATTTCGACAAGGCCTTCGGGAGCCTGGGTGATGATGGCCTCGAAAATTTCACGGGGACGTTCCCAGCAAAGTTCACCGCCGATGATAAGGGGCTGGCCCGGCGCCAGGGCAATGCGGGCGTAGGTGCTGCGGCCATGGTCGATGTGGCGCTGATGCTGGAAGACGCCATCGCCCGCGCCTGCCACCGCGGCAAACTCAAAATCCAGGCCGCGATCGGGATGGCGAAGGGTAAAGCAATCCTCGTCGCGACGGTCGGGCCGGTCCTGTTTGTCCCCCTTGATGTCCACAATAAAATCTTCCTCTTCCGATTCGGCCCAGAGGAGCACACCGGGAATATCCACCAGGGGCGCCACATGGATATCGGCGTTTTTGTAATGGAGCACAGAATGAAAAGGATCGTAATCGACGGATTGAAAGTCGGCGGGATCCAGACCCGGAAAACGAATCTGGTCGAAGATGCTGGTATGGTCGTCGCGGTTTGAAAAGTTGCGCAGGTAGGCATCGACAGACTTCTTGGCCTGTGGGGAAATCCAGAGTTTGAGTTCGCCCTGGGTGATGTTGAAATCGACACGGATGCCCATGGGGCTGTGCATGAGCAATTGCTTGTCCAGTTTGCCGATGGCCAAGTCATAGCCGTCGGCCAGTTTTTTGCCGGAAGTGATATGCTCGCCTTCGAGTTCCGAATTTTCCGTCTTCACCTTTTTTGCCTTTGCCATCTTCGCGCGCCTTTCACAGAGATTGTATCTCAAGTCAATATGCTTGCTCCAAATGCTATACCCCATACAGAACCACGCAAAAAGAAGCAAATGATTTTGATGAATCCTGCAGACCCATTTGATTTTGGGCGGAGGTGCCTCTGTAAGCGTCAGCAGAGACTTCTTCCGGCTTGCCATGGGCGGCGATATTCTGTAAAGTAATTTACGGGTGATATTGTGAAGCATTCAGGAAAGCGAAAGGAGGCATCAGGATGATTAACGTTCAAGCAAATGAAGAAAAGATAGCAGACTTCTGCCGACGCTGGAATGTATCAAACCTGTCGCTTTTCGGCTCTGCCTTGCGGGATGACTTTCGCGAAGACAGCGATATTGATTTGCTGGTTGCATTTTCGGAAGATGCCGATCCATCTCTTTTCGATCTGGCACGGATGCAGCGGGAACTGCAAGATATTTTCGGACGCAAGGTTGATCTTGTCAGCAGAAGGGGACTCGAAAGCAGCCGAAATTATTTGCGGCGAGACGCAATTCTGGATTCAGCGGAGACGGTTTATGGAACGTGATAATTTTTCTGAAAGACCCGCCTGGCTTAATTGCAAGTCTTGAAAGAGTGTTGAGATAAATAGATGCCTGTTTTTCACAAAATATAGTTGGAAACCAATAGGTACCTTTTCGGAATTTATGGAAAAGCAAGTATGGGGGCTGGACGCCTTGATTTTCAGGATTAGCCGAATGTTTAAGGCGAAAAGCCCGGAGGGCTTTCCCAACAATAGCCACGGATTTTAACCCGTGGGCTAACGTGATAAAACAAGATACAACCCTGAAAGGGTTGCCCTGGTTTTACGGAATCATAATTCTGAAACAGGGAAACCCTTTCAGGGTTATCATATTTTTTAATGTAACAGTACCACCGGGTTAAA
>CAYWYC010000126.1:0-12211 GCA_964462565.1 uncultured Candidatus Sumerlaeota bacterium
TACATGGCGATGATATAGGGATGATCCTCATTGTATTCGGTGAGGGGCTTGGCGTTTTCCACGCGTCCGATTTCTCGGCGGCCCTGACCTTCCACGCCGGTTCGCGCGTCGCCCAGATCCTGCTTGCAGGCTTCCAGCATGCCCTGGAGTTCCTTCACCACGTCCGGGTGCTGCTCACTGACATCGGTCGTTTCGGCGATGTCGTTTTCCAGGTCGTAGAGTTCGCAGACAACTTCCTCGCTGCGCCAGTTGTGGCCGATGAAAAGTTTCCACTTGCCCTTGCGCACGGCATCCAGATGCGATCCCGCGTAATAGAAAAAGGTATCGCGCGGCGATTCTTCCGTCTTGCCCAGGAGCAGTTCGCTGATGTCCTTGCCGTCGATAGTGCGGTCCTTCGGCGCTTCGCCACCAGCCAGTTTGGCAAAGGTCGGCATGAAGTCGATCGATGCCGTGATGGAACTGTTGCGACGTCCGGCAGGAACCGTGTCCGGCCACCAGGCCACGAAAGGCAGACGCTGGCCGCCTTCCCAGGTGGTGCCTTTGGTTCCGCGCAGGGGATCGTTGCTGCCGCCTTCATCACGGGCGCGGCTGCCATTGTCCGACGTAAAAATCACCAGCGTATTCTTCTCGATTCCCTGGCGCTTCAGCTCATCCATCAGCACACCGATCGACCAGTCCACACAGGCCACTGCTGCGCCATAGACGCCATTCTCCGATTCCCGCATGAAGCGATCGGGCGTGTAGATGGGCAGGTGCACGTACATGTGCGCGAAATAAAGCAGGAAGGGTTCGTCCTTGTTTTCGCGGATAAAGCGGACGCATTCCTCCACATAGCGTTCCGTCAGTCCTACCTGGTCGGGCTGTTCCTGGATCACTTCTTCATCGCGCAGTAGCGGCAGAGGCGGCATGTGCTCGCGGCCCAGTTGGTGACCCATGTCGTTGCTGTAGGGCAGGCCATAGTAACTGTCAAAGCCATGGCGCGTCGGCATGAACTCCGGCTGGTCGCCGCAGTGCCACTTGCCCACGTGCTTTGTCGCGTAGCCCTGGTCCTTCAGGATGCGGGCAAAGGTGACTTCCTTTGGGTTCAAGCCGCAATCGTAACCCGGAAAAAGCACCCAGGCGCCGTTAAAGTTGTCAAAACCGATCCGCGGCGGATAACATCCCGTCAGCATCCCCCCGCGCGAAGGGCTGCACACGGGCGACGCCATATAAAAATCCGTAAAAACCGTCCCTTCCTCCGCCATGCGATCCAGATAAGGGGTTTTGTTACGTTTCGAACCATAGGGTCCAATGTCCCCATAGCCCAGGTCATCGCAATTCACCAGAATAATATTCGGCCTGTCCAGAGGCTCGCGCTTCAAATCAGACATGTGCTATTCCTTTCATTTGAAAAAGTAAAACAGCAACAATTTATCCCTTGAGGTCTCTTTACACAAGCCCTATTTGGGGAAAAATGACCGCAGCAGATTTTTATATTCCTGTTGCTTGCCGAGTAAGCCAGCGTTATGCTGAGTACTATCTGAATGCATGGGATTGGCGGGTGGTGGTATTACTCGCAACGCTTGCCCGTAAGCATTTTGAACATCAGGAAAATGAGAGGAATGAAAATGAAGATTATGGAGATTGCTTTAACACGAAATTACAGCTGGATGAATATGATATTGTTGGCGGTGCTTTTTCTGGGGCTTGTTCGTTCTGCCGGAGCGGTTGATTTTACGCCGGATATGAGCGAGTGGTATCCCTTTACGGCAAAGAGTCAGACCGATAACAAAATACTCGGCATGGGGGATTGGAATGACAAACCTGCCGGTGCTGCCGGACGCATCGAAATGGTCGGTGACCGTCTTGTTCTCGATGGCAAAGTCATTAAACTCTGGGGCCTGAACAATGAGTATGCCGACTGTTTTCCACCCAAGGAAGTCGGTGAATTCCGCGCGGCTTTTTTTGCCAAATACGGCTTCAATTCCATCCGCCTGCACAAGTATAATTGCGGCCCCGGCTGGGAGGGATTCGGAAGTCCCGAGAGCATGGTCAACTTCGATCCGGAAGGTCTCGACCGTTTCGACTCCTTCTGCGCGAACTTGAAGAAGCAGGGGCTTTATATCAACCTGTCCTCGAATTTCACCATCAAGATCGGCCCCGCCGATGCGCCGCGTTTTGAGGCATTTGAAGACTTCTTCGATCCCGAAAAAGGCTGGAACCAGCGGCATCCGCGCCTGAGCACCGGCCATGGTGCCGTTTACCTGAGCCCCGGTCTTCAGGAACTCCACATCGAGCAACTGGTGAAACTGCTTCGCCACAAAAACCCCTACACGGGCATGACCTATGCCGAAGATCCGGCCATTGCCTTTGTGGAAATTTATAACGAAGACTCATCGCTCTTTTTTGGCACGAACACCAAAATCCAGCAGTCACCCATCATGCGGCGTTATATATCGGGGCGTTTTGCCGATTGGCTCAAGGATAAATATGAAACCGAAGCCGCCTGGCGTCAGGCCTGGGGCGACGAGGTGATCATCAAAAGCATCGACACCCTCACCAATAGCCACCTGAAGGGGCTTATCAACCCTCCGTCTTTCAAGGGTGATTTGCCGGAGGAGAATTTTGAGAACGGTGTGGTGCCTCTGGGCCAGCCCTGGTTCTATGATCAGGTTTCCCAGGCCGATCTGGCTCCCGAATTCGCCCTGATCCAGCGCCGAATTCTGGACACCGCCGAATTCATGACCTTTATCCAGGACGAATTTAACGACCGCGTGGTCAAAGCGGTTCGCGCGACCGGTTACAGTGGCGTCATGCTCGGGTCCAACTGGCAGGCGGGCAGCATGGCCGGACACTTTTGGAATCTCATGTCCGACCGCAAAGTCGGCATTATCGACCGCCACAATTACTTCGGTGGTGGCGCGCGGGGTCTGCTCCTGCGTGACGGACAGCCTGCCAACAATATCAGCGAACTTGATCGTCCCGGCTCCGAGCTCGTCAGTTCCGGACTGCAGCAGGTGAGTGATCGCGCTTTCATGCTGTCCGAGTGGAATGTGGTCCAGCCCACAGAATGGTATCTCGAAGGTCCTGCGATTATCGGAACCTACGGCATGGGCCTCCAGGGCTGGGACGTGTCCTATATCTTCGCCAGTTACCAGAACGCCGGCTTTGCCAGAAATCTCGATGACAAGAAAAAGTTTTCCGTCGATACGCCGCCGATCATGGGCGTGATGCCGATTTTCGCGCGGATGGTGCGTCGCGGGGATGTCAGCGAATCGGACCGTCTGGCTATCCTTAATGTCAGCGAAGAACAACTCCGCAAGGGTATGCTCGATTTCAAGGCATTTACCGACCAGAGCATGGACCTCAAAAGCTTCGACAGCGACAAGGTGCCCCACCAGACTATCGCCGCGGCTCGCACCGTCGTGACTTTCAACGAAGAAATCCAACCCACGCCCGCTTTCCCGCTGGATGATTTTCGCAAGGATGGCGGTATTGTATCGTCCACGGGCGAGCTCTTCTGGAGCGAAACGGGCAAACCGCACAGCAACTTTTTTCTCATTAACACCGCCGGAACCCAGGGCAGCGTCGGCTTTATCACCGAGAAGGAACCGCGCGGCTTTTCCGCCATGACCCTTTCCCGCGAACCCGGCTTCGGTGCGGTTGTCGTCACGGCGGAAGGCATGGAGACCTCGCTGGAAAACGCGGAATCGGCCCTCGTCCTGGCCATGGCTCGCGCCCGCAACACCGGTATGCGCTACAGCGAAGACGGCAAGACCCTCGAAAAAGTCGGCAAGGCTCCCATCCTACTGGAACCCATGAAAGCCGAAATCGTTTTCAAGCGCGACATTCGTGAAGTCCGCCTGCTCGATCACGACGGCGCGCCTATGTCGGCCAAGGCCCAGTGGCAGGGCAAGCGCCTCGCCATCGATGGCGCCCGCGACAAAACGCCCTATTATCAGGTGATTTTTGACTGATGCCCGTTTTGGGATAAACGTGAATCTCTTCTGAAAAACGCTTTGCCTTTCTTCGCTCAATCCCATATCCTCAAGGGAATATGGATTAACTGAATTGAGAAGGAAGGCAAAGTGCTTCAGGAATATCAAAAACCCCATGTCCGGACTGCTCCACTGATTCGCGAATGGCTCGATGCCAACGCCGACAAATGTCGTTCCGGAAATTGCCCACCTGCGCTGAAACCGGCGCTCGACCAACTCATCCAGGAAGCCGACGCCGCTCTTGAGCAAGGCCCCTGGTCGGTCATGGACAAGAAACATCTGCCTCCCGACGAGGTGGATCCCGAACGGGCCAACCTGCACCGCATGTGCTGGCGCGAAGCCGATCCACCCGTGCCGCCTACCAAACATGATTACGTAAGCCTGGCGCCATACTACTGGCCCAATCCGGACACGGCAGACGGCATGCCCTATGTCTCCCGTGACGGCCAGGTAAATCCCGAGGTTCAGGATTATGACAGCCATGGTCTCCAAATGGTCCGGGCAAATGCCGAGACCTTGACGCTGGCGTGGAAATTCACGGGCAAGGCCCAATACGCCGAACGTGCCGCCGAACTCTTGCGTGTCTGGTTCATCAATCCCGACACGGCCATGAACCCGCACTTACAATATGCCCAGCACACTCCTGGCAATGGAGGCTTTAAATCTTATTACGCTCAGCGCTACATCGGACGCTATAAAGACGGACGCGAATTTTACGCGGCCTATGGCGGGATGATCGATGGTAACGCATTTCCCGCCCTGCTCGAGGTGGTCCGCATCCTGGCCGAAAGTGGGGCCTGGAGCGATGCCGACGATGCCGCCTTGCGCGATTGGTTCCACCGTTATATGCGTTGGATGCTCGAAAGCCAACTCGCCCACGACGAAGCCACCGCCCTCAATAATCACGCCTCCTGGTACTGTGCCCAACTCGTCGCCACTGCGGCATATTGTAACGACAAAAAAATCCTGATGCAGGCACTGAACCGTGATACCAAAGTTCGCATCATGCTCCAGATCGAACCCGACGGCATGCAGCCCAGCGAAATGGGGCGCGCCGTTTCGTTTCGCTATGTCAACTTTGCCCTGGCTTCCTTCTATCAATGCGCGGCCATCGCCGAAAACGTCGGCACCGATCTCTGGAATTATGAAACCGAAGATGGCCGCGGGATTCGCGTGGCCGCGGAATGGCTCATCGAACGCGTAAAGGGCGAGAAGGAATTTACCGGCAAGAACATCCATGGCCTCGAATACGTCCTGGCCGCGCCCTTGATCCGAGTCGCCGCCTTGAAGTATGATCGCCCCGACTGGGCTGCCATCATAAACGAACTACCCGGCTATCCGGAAAATCATCGATACCGCCTGCTCTATCCGGCATAAACAGAAGCAAATACTCCGAAAAGGCTGATAACCATGAATCCGAACAACAACACTCCCTGGCATCAACGCTGCCTGATGTGGGGTCAGACCAACCTCACCGAAATCGATCCCGGCGACTACAATCACGACTGGTGGCGCGAGCACTGGCGTCGCACCGCCGTGCAGGGCCTGATCGTCAATGCCGGCGGCATCGTGGCTTATTATCCCACGGGCTTTGAACTCCAGTATCGCGCCAAGCATCTGGGGGATCGTGATCTTTTCGGCGAAATCGCTGAAGCCGCCCGTAAAGAAGGCATCGTTGTCCTTGCGCGCATGGATTCCAACCGCGCCACCGAGGAATTTTATCAGGCGCATCCCGACTGGTTCGCCTGCGACGCGGAAGGCAATCCCTGCCGCACGGGCGACCGCATTCAGGCCTGCGTCAATTCGCCCTACTACAAGGAATATCTGCCCGACGTGCTGCGTGAAATTATCAAGCGCTACCAACCCGTTGGCTTCACCGACAATAGCTGGGGCGGGCTTGGCCGGAACTATATCTGCCATTGTGAAAACTGCAAAAAGAAATTCAAAGACCAGCGTGGCATGGACCTTCCCGCCGAAAAAAACTGGGACGATCCGGCATATCGGGAATGGATCATGTGGAGCTATGCATGCCGCATCGAAAACTGGGACCTCAACAACGAGACCACTCGCGAGGCCGGTGGTGAAGACTGCCTGTGGCTGGGAATGGTCAATGGCAACCCCGCCATGACCCATTGCTCTTTCTGCGACCTCAAGGCGGTGGGGGAGCGGTCGCTGATTATGATGTGCGACCACCAGTCCCGAGACCGCCTCAACGGCTTCGAGCAGAATGGCCTGAACGGCAAGACCCTTCATGAACTCATGGGATGGGATAAGCATATTCCCGAAAGCATGGCCATGTATGTGCGTGGCGACCGAGCCTTTCGTCGCGCCTCGAATCCACCAGCCGAATCGCGCATGTGGATGGCCGAGGGGTTCGCCGGAGGAATCTCACCCTGGTGGCACCACGTCGGAGCCCACCAGGAAGATCGCCGCCAGTTCCACACGGCCCTGCCCATGATGGAATGGTATCGCAAGAACCAGGAATTCCTCATCAACCGCAAGCCCCTTGCCAACGTGGCTATGGTATGGTCTCAGCGTAATGTGGACTTTTACGGGCGCGATGACGCCCTCGAACGGGTGGCCCTGCCCTGGCGGGGATGGACCGCCGCGCTGACCCGCGCCAACATTCCCTGGCTGCCCCTCCATCTTGATAATCTCGAACGCGACATGGATCGCTTTGATGTAATTATTCTGCCGGAAGTCGGAGCCATGACCGATGAGCAGGCCGAGGCCATTCGCGCTTTTGCCAGGAAAGGCGGTAGCATCGTCGCCACCGGATTCACCGGACTTGGCGACCAGTGGGGCGATCCCCGCAAGGACGGCTCCAGCCTGGAAGACGTTCTGGGTATTCGCTACACCGGCCAGAGCCGTGGCGTCGAGGGAACCTATACCTCTGACTGGGAACACCACCGTGCCCATAACTACATGCGTCTCCTGCCTCAGAGCGGCGGATACAATCCACTCGAAGGCATTGAGCGCCACCCCGTCCTCAAGGGCTTTGGCGAGACGGACATTCTTCCCCTGGGTGGTACAGTCCAGGAAGTTGAAATCGAGGAAGGCAGCCAGGTCCTTGCCACCTACATCCCCGCCTTTCCCATTTATCCCCCCGAATTCAGCTGGATGCGCGAGAACAGCACCGACGTTCCCGTCATCACCGCCCGCGAAAAAGATGACGGAATCCGCGTTGTATATTTTGCTGCCGATGTGGATCGTTGCCACGGACGCCACCGCCTGCCCGACCATGCCGAGCTGTTGGCAAACGCCGTGCGCTGGGCCGCCAGGGATTCCTTGCCGCTCAAGGTGCATACGTCCGGTTACGTCGATTGCCACCTCTACAGCCAGGGTGATCGCACCATTCTCCACCTGCTCAACCTGACCGGCCTTAACCAATGGCCCGGCTACACAGAGCACACCATCCCAATCGGCCCCGTGGAAGTGGACGTCCAGATTCCGGAAGACATCCACAGCGCCACGGCGCAATGCCTGGTCAGCGACCAGACGCTGGACACGGAAGTGGAAAAAGGACGCGCCCGCTTTGTTCTATCACAACTGGCCGCCCACGAAACCATCGTCATTCAGGAGCATAAAAAGCACTGAAGCATTTGTCCGGCATAAAGGAACTCATTTGAATGTTTTCATGCAAACAGGCAGGTCGATCCTTATCATCCTTCATGATTCTCTGGGTCTGTGCCGTGGCCTTTTGTGAAATTAATCTACTCAATCCAGATCGGGCTGGACCAGGCGAAGTTGGCGTCGAGTTGTTCGACTTTGATATAGTAGTAGTCCCCGGGCTGGCCATCGTCTTCCCATTTGACGTCCACCACGCGGGACCATTCGGGATCGACCCATTCGGCTTCGACGTGGAAGTGGGGGATGACGATTTCCTTGGAGAACTCAGGCCGAAGGTCGCGTTTGTCCACCTGGAGGGGGACTTCGAGTTTTTCGAACTTGAGAGCCAGGGGCATCTCGATGTTGTCCTTGAGCATTTCGCGGTCCCAGCGGCGGTCGTCAATGGTGAAGTAGAGGTTGGTATCCTGATCGGTGTCGAAGAGTTCGAGAAGAACGCCCCGGGGGACTTCGGAATAGGCGGCGGTCTGGAAGACGACATCATCCTGCTCTGATTCATAGGTGTCGAAACTGGTCCAGGCGTTGAAGCCGTCGAGGAACTTGAGGGATCCATTGTCGAGATAGATGGAACCGATGGTCAGGGAATCGTCGGCGCGGCGTTCGTTCCAGGTATCCCACCACACGATGCGAATGGCGCGTTTGTGCTTGAGGTAGGGTCTCCAGGTGCGCAGGACTTCGCCGTTTTTATGGAGTTCGATCTTGAGGATGGGGGATGTACCGGCGACCTGGAGTTTGATCTGGGCTTTCTTTTCTGGCTTGGGGATGACGGAACCCATTGGCTGGCCGTTCATGGTGAAGTCCATGTAAATGCGCCGGTTTCCGGTGACGGCGTAGGTGCGGCGTTCCTTGTAGCTGCGCCAGATTTCGTCGTAATTGTTGGCTGTGGCGATGCTGGCGGTGAGGCCGTTGGTGTTGACGTAATGAGCGCCGGGATTGGCATTGCCCATGGCGGGCATGTGGTTATCGCCGGCTCCGTGGACACCAACCTTGCGCCCGGCCTTGAGCCATGCGTCGTAAAAGTCCTGAAAGTTTCCGTGGACAGAACAGACTTCGACATTGGTAATGAGGTTGGGATCGTCCGGAATGTCGAACTTGGCAGGACCACCGCCTGCGTGGGCATGTGGCAGGAGGAGATGTTCGCCGGGAAGGTCCTTGAGTTGCTTGACATATTCGTCATAAGACTCGACCTCTTTACCAAGGGCCATGCCGACGGTGGGGTGATCGAAACTTTTGTGATAAACATTCATATCGCCCACATAGGGCCTGACCTGGCCTTCGTAGCCGAGAAGGGCGGTGAAGTTTTCGTCGGTGGCTTCTCGGGCGGCTTCCTTGAGTTCGGGCCAGACATCGAGAGCTGGTGCTTCCATGTAAACCATGGGCGGGCTGTAGATGCATTTTTCGTGAGGCGCAACGGCTCCAAAGTCGAGGAAGGACTTGTTTTTGGCGTAATAATAGGACTCACGGGGTGTGCCGCGTCCGTCCAGCAGGTAGCCGTGCTGGTGGATATCGCCCCAGAAGATGCGTTGATCGACCTGCTTCTTTATGACGACAGGATTGCTTTCGCCCTGAATGGCGGGATTGCTCTGGAGGCTGATTTTGATATAGAAGACACCTTCCTTTTGCGGCTTGATGTCGGCGATGGTGATGATGGAGGTGGCTTCGTCGATAGAAATTTTGCCGAGAGTGAGGCCTTCGCACTGGGCGACAATATCGTCGGTGGCAACGGCTTCGCTGCTGCGGTTGCGGTATTGGTCACAGGGCAAAAGTCGACAGGAAAATGTTTCGTCCTGCTGGACGATGGTCGGGGCTACGACGCGAAAATAGTGGAGGGGACCGCCGAGAATCTGCCAGCAGGCGTCGCCAAGATAGCCGATGAGTTCGTCGCCTTTGATAATAGCGATACGAAAGTTGAAGAGGAGGTCTTCGTAATATTGCAGGGAATATTGCTTGAAAAAAAATGTCAGCGTGGATCCCGCGGGCAGGTCTTTTTTCAGACGAATGCCGCAGAGGTAGCGATAGGGGAAGAATGAGCCCTTGCCGTGGATTTTGGCCTTGGGGCAGGAATATGCCTCGAATTCCGCCCCCTCGGCCCGGCACTCAAAATAATTCGGCTCGCTTGAATCTTCCACCTGCGGAAGGGCGCAGTCCGAGACGAAGTGGCGCATGAACTGGATAGAATGACCGGCGGGAATGTCTTTTTCCGTGGTGACGTGAACCGTCAGCTTGGCCGGATTTGCAGCGATGAGAGGGGCGTCGGATTCAGCTTTGACTTTTCCCCAGACGAGAAGAGATTCGTCCAGCGGCGCGCTGGGCTTGGAACCGAAATAAGGATCGGCAGAGGTGCTCATCAGTCAAATCGTCCTTTCAGCAAAGAGAGTATGGGGTCGGGCTTAGAAACCCTCTCCAAGTAAGTCTATTGTTCCATCAGGCATTTCGTAAGACGCGGGATATATCATGGCCACGGGATCCCAGAAAGGGTTGGCCGTGGGATCTTCCGCTTTGGAATTAATGATTTTGTTATGGATTTCACGCGCTCCCAGTTTTTCGTAAAAGGGCCGGACATCAGGCGTGGTCTGGTAGATGGAAAGCGGGAATATGCCGTCATCGACCAGGTCGAATGCGGCACGGACCACTTGCTTGCCAAGGCCGGCGCCACGCAGTTGCTTGTCGGCACAGACAGAAGCAAGGGCCATGGCCATGACTTCGCCATCGGGAGTCCGGATAATTCGCGGGAAAATGCGGGCATTGGCAATAACGCGATCCCCCTCCCATATCGTAAAAAAACGGGACCGCAGCAGGGGTGGCTCCTTGTGCTTTCCCTTTTGCTGCATGAAATTTTTGGCATTCCCCTCGGGAGTGCGTCCTTCCTTGGGCCAGGTGGCTGCCGTGAGACGGCTGATAGCCAAGGCTTCTTCTTCGGTAAGACGGTCGAAAAAAATGGTCTTTATTTCGGGCATGGTAGTTCCCTTATCGGCTTATATCCCTCCCAGGTTAATCAGGTTATAGCCGATGGCAGTGAATTTTCGGTTGGTCCGGTAGAAGGGTGATACGTAGCGCTCTTTTGCGGCGTCGCAGTCTTCGGCGTTTTCGTCGGCCCAGACGCGGATGGTTCCATCGGGCAGATAGACGAGGAGTTGTTCGCCGGGGAGATTCATGAATTGATGGAGCATGGCAACGGGCCCGCCCAGCTCGGCGATTTTCCGGCCCTTTCGATCGAGCACCGCGCCCTCGCCACTGGCGCGCCCACAAACGAGTTCATGGTATCCATCTCCATTGATATCCACGGGCAGGCTGCGATAGGTGCTGAAGCCGAGATCTATTTCTTCACCGCTCATGGCGTCGTAGGCGAACTCGGTCATGCCGGTGTGAAAACGCCCATCGGGTCCGCAGGTCTTGTGGCCGATGCGAATGGCAGACGCGATAAAGCCGCGGTCATCCTTGAGCCGCGCCACCCATCCCATGTCCATGTGCCCCTGGTCAACGTCCGACCAGACGCGCTGTCCCTGATCGTCAAACATGACCACGCGTGGACTGATGTTGTCACCGCCTTCGCGGGTGGTGAACCAGTACCAGCGCTTTTCGTCGGCGTTCCAGAAGGGCTGGATCACGTCGGAATGATCGTTCCAGGAATCGCGATCGGCGCAGAATAGTTCGCGTCCCGTGTCCAGTTCGATGCAGCGTTCGCCCCACATGAGTTCGTCAATGCCGTCCTGATTCAGGTCCACGACGGGAGACATGTGACTGCCGCGAGCTCCGGCTGCGTCCTTGGGAATGTCATATTGCCAGCGGGGAGCCATACCGGGATTCCATCCCTGGAGATGCATATCTTCGTAGGTTCCCTGGGCGGTAACAAGGACGGGCTTTCCATGGACATAGCCGCCGATGATAAAATTGCGGAAGACATGGCTGAGGGCCTGTTTGCGATTTGAGGGCCAGGGCCATTGCCCGGTGGTTTTGCCGGTATGGGGGTCGATGCGTTCAAGAACGTATTTACTGACGGCAAGGGGATGGTCCGGGTCGGTATTGTTGACAAACCAGATTTCATCGATGCCGTCACCATCGAGATCGAAGGCCAACACGGGACAGAACCATTGGCCGGGAACGACAGCCTTTCCGAGATCGCGCTGCCAGATCATCTTGCCATCGTGATCAAAGAGAGAAAGTTTCAAGGTGTCGCTTGGGAAGAAAAACATCTCCACAAAGGGATCGACATCGAAGTTGCCGCAATGGGCCAGCAAAATGGCTTCGCAAGCACCACGCAAAGAAACAGGCACGGCGCGGCATTGTCCGATGGGACTTCCCACATGAAATTCACGAATGACTTTCAGTGCAATATCTTTCATTATTGTGCCGGATTCTGGTTTCTAAGGCAGGCAGGAAGTTGGCCTTTGGATTTGTGAAAAGCCACGCAGGCACAGCAGGAGCCATGACGTTCGCAACTTGTATTCTTGCACTCACAGATTTCCTTGTTTCTGTCCAACTGACAATCGGCCATGATGAAAATCCCTTTTCCATATCCAAAGATACGAATATTGTAGCGCGGGGAGTCTATATGTCAACTGGAATGAAGGAAATGCGTAAAATACCTTAATCCTTCAAGCAGCAGA
>CAYWYC010000127.1:0-12192 GCA_964462565.1 uncultured Candidatus Sumerlaeota bacterium
CTTCAGCCCTCCTCTTTTTTATTTGTGCCCTTCGCCTGGGCTTAAAAGCCCAGGCCTATTATGGAGCGCGCCTGTGGCGCTCAGAAGAGAACAGCGATTCTTTTTGAGGCATTCAGGATCAGGATACCTGTTTATCAAAAAGATCTACGAATAGCCCCCTATTTATGTCGTGCCTCCCCCCCCGCTCAGATGTACGGCATAAATGAGGGACTGATTTAATCCGGAAGAGTTTTTTGAGCCACCCAAATTTTTGCTGTTTTGGATTGTGAGAGCTTGTTCTCTCTTTGTTGTTGCTGAGTTTGGGTCCCGTTGATTGCATTCCGCACAAAAAAGGCGTCGGCAAGCCGACGCACTTTAAAATCCGTTCCCCTTGCATTTCCGCTGCGATTAGGATTGCGTATGCGATTGCGATTTGTAACAGGAAAAATCCAGACTATATCTCCATCCAAAATACTCCGCGCTGCCGCGATCCAGCGACTCCATATAGAGCCGTACTCGAAAGTATTCTGGCTATCCTTTTTACATGGGCGGCTCTGAAGCCCGAGAAATGGTGCTTTTGACCCTTTTCGCAGAATCTCGCGGCTTTTATTTAGCAGAAAGACTTTCGAGGTTCGCTATAACGCATCCCCAAAACTTGGGGACGCACGCCGTAGCCAAAAGAAAAGTGGTAACTATTTATCGAGCCGCAGGGCTTGCACTTTGGAGTTTTTCCCGGCTTTTCTGGAAGGCCTCCCAGGTTTTTTCCTGCAGATAGCGGCCCGTATCGGCGGCAATAGTCCACTCCACCGGTTTGGACTTGTCGATCTCGCGAAAATTATCGGCATAGCCTTCCGACCGCAGCACAAAAGGAAAATCGTAAGACACCGGCACCATCATGGAATTGGGAAGCCCGACAGGGGACTCGCCCGTAATAGAGGCGTACAAGGTGCAGGCAATGAGATAGCCACCACCGTATCCGGGATGGGAATCCTTTTCCGTGCGGTGCAGCATCAGTTCGGGGCGCTCCTCATGAATCATCCATTTTGACTCAGAGAAAACTCAAGCGCTTGAAATGCTTCATGAAGATATCGTTTCCTTTTCGTCCGGGGCGTTTGGATTAAAGGCCCTGGCCTGGTACATGAAAGCCTCCAGCCGCGCCAGGTTATTCGAGGATTGCTGCACGGTAAAGGCCATGTTGAGCAGCGGAATGTCATGATGGTCTTCGCGCACACGCTTCAGAATCGCGCTGCATATCGTCCCCGGCATGCAGGTAAAGGGCATGGTGTTCACAATGCCCTTAACGGAATCGTGGCGAATAAACTCAACCGCCTTGCCGATAGTCAGGATCGACTCGCCCTCGAAGCTGGGCTTGAGATAGGATTCGGCCAAATGAAATAGTTCACGCGGTCCGGCATCGGGCTTGCGACCAAAGATGCGGTAGATACGTGCCTCATCGCGTTCCAGAACAAAACTGGAAATCTTGTTGCCGATAAACTTGCCGTATTCCTGCCAGACCTTGCTGCGCCATGAGCGAATATGCCTTGTGTAGCGCACCCATTCGCCCATCGATGGAAGCAGCACTTCGCCGCCCAGTTCTTCAATGCGGCGCACCAGGTTCTGGTTGGCGAAGGGATTCATGCGCACATATATTTCGCCCACAATTCCAATCCGGGGCCGTTTTTTGTCGGCTTTGAATTCGATGGCTTCATAGTCCGTGGCAATCTCTTTGAGGGCGTTATGAAATTGGTCGGGAGAGTCGGACATGGTCCTGGCAAGTTTCGCCACCGATTCCGTAAACCAGGTATCCGTTTCACCGCCGTGGATTTCGTAAGGACGTTTTTCCAGCAGCAGTTTTTCCAGCACATCTACCGCCGCAATGCCCCACCACGCGCGACGCTCAAAACGCGTCCCCACGGTATGCAGCACTTCCTCATACTCCCGCCCTTGCTCCATGGAAAAGATCGGAACTTCTTCCATGCCGATTTTGTCAAGCACCTCGCGATGCAACTGATTGTATTGCCCAAATCGACATGGACCGTCCGCCGACGCCATGAAAAAGGCCGACGCCTTCGGATCAAAGTCCCGCTTACGGGTCTGCCGGATAATATCACCCGTCGTCAGCAGACAGGGATAGCATTCGCGACCGCTCGTATGCCGTTCGCCGTAATAAATGGATTCCTCGTTCGAAGGGGCCATGACTTCGGCTTCCACGCCCACCGACTGGAAAACCGCCGCCAGCATGTGCGCCTGTGGGGCCATGTTGGGAATATAAATCTTCCGATGATTCGAATAACTTCTCGGACTCCAGGGAGCCGATTCCACCACGCGTCGTCCTCCATAACGTCCCAGGTTTTCCAGCGTATCCAGAAAGGCCTCGCACCGTGTAATCAATCCGGCGTCGGCGCTGTGCTCGTCGATCTCCAGGGTCAGGTATGGCTTGCGATCCATTTCCTTGCGGAAGAAATCCAGAATAAAAGAATCGGGACCGCAGCTGAAGTTGGTAATATAAACGGCGAACAAATTCGGATCGCCCTTGACCAGTTCTGCCGATTTCATGATGCGTTGGCCATAGCGCCAATAGACTTTTTCCCATCGTTTGGAGATCGGCTTGTCGCTCAGGGGCAGCATGTCCATCGGAATCGGCAGCGCACCCAGGTTCCGGATTTTGCGCGGCAAATCCAGATTCGAACCCAAGTCGCAACCGTTATATGGACGCGCCACAATAACCAGGCCCGGACGATCTTCGCTCAGGCTTTCCAGCACCTCACGCCCACGCGCTTCCATGCGTTTTGCGAATTTTTCCTGTGCCGACTGTGCCTTCGTAAGCGCCGCTTTGATCTCACCTTTTCCCGCTTCGAGCAGTTCGCCGTATTTTGCCATCTCGCCGACAATATGCTTCAAGCCCCACTGCATGTGCAGTTCGGGAGAAAATACGCGCGCTTCATAATCCTCAAAGCGAATCCCACTCCGCGCCGTGTAGGGAATCGTCTGCACCAGCGGACAATTAAAGATAGAGCGGTCCCGCGGGCCGAATTCTTCCGTGGCCGTGTCGATCAGACTCGGCAGAAAAATCAGATCCGGCTTTGCCTTCAACAGGTTCAGGATATGTCCGTGCGCCACCTTCACCGGAAAGCAAGTCTCGCTCACCACGGCCTCGACTCCGGCATTCACGATGGAACGATTGGTCTGGGGAGAAAGCATTACCTCAAAGCCGAGTTCCTCGAAAAAGCAGCGCCAGAAGGGCAGGTACTCGTGAAAGGAGAGAGCCAGCGGTATGCCCACCTTGCCCTTGGGTTCCTTAGGAGGCGGCGACTCGGGACGGCCTTCCGGATCGAGCCCCATGAGCCAGCGTTCGCGCTCGGCAAAAAGATCGGGCAGTTCCTTTGCCTCCGCGTCCTCGCGGTTCACCTCAAACTTTTCGCAGCGACTGCCGAAATAAAGCGGCGGCTGACCTTCCAGGCGCACCTGCCGAATCTCGCACATGTTGTCGCATTCGCGGCAGGTAAAGGATCGGACCTCATAAGAAATCTTGCTGAAGTCAAAGCCCCGGAAACGACTCGCGCCTTCCGTCTTTTCGCGCGCCAGCATGGCCACGCCGATTGCGCCGGTCACCTCATGGTGCGGCGGTACGACGATCTCCTTTTCCAGCACCGCGTTAAAAGCCGCGACGACGGCCTTGTTGAAAGCCGTGCCGCCCTGGAAGAAGATGCGATCCCCGATGCGGCGGTCTCCCACGACCCGGTTCAAATAATTGTGCACAATCGAATAGGCCAGGCCGCCCAGCAAATCCGGCGTTTCCGCGCCCGCCTGCTGGTGATGGATCAGATCCGACTCCATAAAAACCGTGCAGCGATCACCCAGGCCCACAGGATTCGCCGCGTCCAGGGCCATGCGGCTGAAGTCCTCTTTCAGGTCGATCCCGAGCCGCTCCGCCTGCTCCGAAAGAAAAGAACCCGTCCCCGCGGCACAAGCCTTGTTCATCTCAAAGTCGCACACTGTTCCATGGTCGATGCTGATATATTTCGAATCCTGACCGCCGATTTCAAAAATCGTATCCACCTCGGGATCGAGCATGATCGCCGCCGTCGCCTGCGCCGTGATTTCGTTCCGGATCACATCCGCCCCGACCAACTCGCCGATAAGGTAACGGCCCGATCCCGTCGTCCCCGCGCCGCAGACCTGGATCCGGTCGCCGATTTCTTCGCGAATTTCCTCAAGTCCCTGGCGCACCGCCTCAATCGGCTTGCTTGCCGTCCAGAGGTACCGCTTCGCCAGGACCCGGTTTTCAGAATCGATCACCACCACATTCGTACTCACGGAGCCGATGTCAATCCCCACATAAGCCTCGATCTTCTCATCGGATTCGGAGGGTGGGTCGATCTCCATTTCGGGCGTGCCCTTTGGCGTCAGGAAGGGGCGCAGTTGTTTTTGCGATCCGCCGTCATGGTTTTCATGGCGACGCAGTTCTTTCTCAAGCGCCCCAATGCCCAGGAAATCCGTCTTGCGGCTTTCCAACGACAGGGCCGCGCCGATCGCGCCCAGATGCCTGTGATGCTCTGGAATTATCAGTTCACCTTTTTCCAGGCCCAGCACCTGCTCAAAGGCCTCCACCATGCCCGCGTTCGAAGCCACCCCGCCCATAAAGGCAACGGGTGGTACAAAATCAATGCCGCGTCCCACGGTGGACTTGTAACTCCGAGCCAGCGCCAGGCAAAGGCCCATCGCAATCTCATGCACTGGAGTCGCGATCTGCTGCAGGTGAATCATGTCGCTCTTGGCAAACACACTGCACCGTCCCGCGATGCGTGGTGGCGTTTCGGATTGCAAGGCCAGCTCACCGAATTCTTTTTCAATATGCACACCCAGGCGCGTTGCCTGCTGGTCCAGAAAAGAACCTGTCCCCGCGGCGCATAGCGAGTTCATCGAAAAATCCTGCAGGCGGCTGTCCGTAGCATTTTCACCATGCTCAAAGATCAGCAGTTTGGAATCTTCTCCACCCATTTCCATCGCCGTGCGGACATGAGGCGTATAGGCCCGGATGCCATGACTCCAGGCGATGATTTCGTTTACATATTCGCCACCCAGCACTTCCGCCAGACGTTGCCCCCCCGAACCCGTCACGGCAAGACTTTCGACACGGTTCAGGCCGCATTCATTATCCAGTTGTCGCAGTACGTCCAGCGCCGCCGCCAGCGGACGCCCATGGGTGCGGCGATAGTCTTCAAAGAAAACCTCCGACTCATTCAGGACAACGGTCTTCAAGGCGATGGATCCAACATCAAAGGCGATTTGTACAGGATCAGGCATATATCTCTCCGGAAATAGGTCCAAGAACGGATCAGGACTTTCTGAAATCAAAAAACAGCCACACAAGCGCCCATGAAACACTTCACTCACGGGGCAAACCATCCAAACATATCAATGTTTGATTGTTACAACATCTTGGCTAAAAAATCCATAAAAACCAGTTTCCAGAAGATTTATCCGTACTTTTCCCATAGAACACTGCCAATTATTAAACCATAATATTAACGACATCCGCGCTATCCGCGGTTAATAATAAGGGCCCTTCGGGATTTTGGGGGAAAATAAATCTGGGGCTGAGCGCGTTGATGTTGAGGATTAGCCTGGATATTTCAGGTGAAAAACCCGGAAGGCTTTCCAAGCAATAGCCCCGGCTGAAAACCTGGGGCTATTATTGACGAACGCCTTCGGCGCTATATGGAAAATCCCCAAAAATACCGGAAGCGCCAAAAAAGAGGACTGAAAACCAAACCAAAATGATTTTCCCTTGCTTCTCATTAGCCGAATCGGCCATATTGGAAAGCAACGCGGAACCAATGAACAGAGAAACTCCGCCCAGGATTAGCTATGGCAAAGAACACCCCCCACAGCCGCTCTTCCGGTTTTGACAGGCTTCGTCAGCGGCGCAAGGTGCGTCCACCGTCGCCGGCCAAAAACATGGGGCTCATATTGAGCATTATCATTGTCTTTGCCATCGGCGTCGGTATGTCCAAGCAGGGCGACGACTTTGTGCGGTACCTGCTCTACAGTCCCGTGGCCATCATCGTGGTTCTCTTTCTGGGGATTGAATATCTGATCCTCAAGGGAAGGGACCGGTCCCGGATTTATAAAATCGAGCTCGACCACGCGCGCGCCAAACGCCAACAGGATCTGGAGTTTCTGCGACGCATGGAGGGCCAACTCCGGCAGATGGAAAAGATGCTGGATGAGGAGAACGCGGAATCCTCGTCCTCTGAGGATTTCCGGGAAAAAGTCAAAGCCCTTCGCACCGAACTCTCCGAGAGACTCTGAACTCCCGTACCGCCACCATCCTGGTGGCAGTGGAGTGTCTATTGTGTAATAAAAATCGAAAGACTGAATTGGGGTTCTTATCGTAAAACTTTTAGCCGGCAAGATGCCGGCGGTACGATTTTCCATTCCCGAACAAGCCTGCTTGCACGTACTTCGTATATGCCTTATGGCAACTCATGCGGAGGCACATACATATAATACCCCGAACCATGCCGACTACGGCCGTGGCGATAGTTAAATGGGGATTGTCCTCGCTGAAAACGCGCCAGGCCAGGTACACTTTTCCCTCGCCCCGGGGCAGGGCAATCAAGTGCCGGTAAATATCGTAGGCCATCAGAACTCCTCCACCACGTCATCGCCCTCGAGCCAGGCGATCATGTTCAGAACGAGATAGTTCCAGTTCTGGAAGCCCTTGTTCAGGATCGGCTCGCCATTGTCGGGTTGGTAATATTCATGGAGCGCGCCGAAGCGCTCGAAGTCGCGTCCGAAGAGGCGGATGGTTTTTTCCGCCAGGTCGCGCGCTGCTTCGTTCTGCCTGTAACGCACAAAGCCACGAAAGGTCATGTAATTCGCGATACCCCAGATCGGCCCCAGCCAGGAAGAGGGATTTCCCATGCCACGCACGTTATACATCTTTTCCATTTTCGAGAGCGTCCGCACGCCGTATTCCGCGCCAAAGGTTTCGGAGTCGTAGTAGTGCTCCTGGACGACGCGTTCTGCCTGCTCATCGGTGGCGACACCGCTCCAGAGGCCCATGAAACCGGACCAAACGCCAATGCGCTGAATCAGACATTGCCAGTCCACGGGATAGCCGCAGTGGAGGCCCCAGTTGTGGCCCCAATCTTCCTGCAGTTCCGAATCGGGACGGATGTTCAGGTCCACGCTGTAGAAAAAGCCGTCGCGTTCGTCCCAGCAATATTCCTGAATGGCCTGCTTCAGATTTTCGGCATCCTGGCGATATTGCCCGGCGATTTCGTCGAGATTGAGCTGTTCCGCAATCCACGCCGTTGCCAGCAGTTCACGGTACATCATGGTGTTGAGGTAGATGGAACCCGAACTTTTGGCCGGGCGGCCGTAGGTGCAGGGGTCGTTATCAACGCCGATGGCCTTGTCCGTCTCCCAGTAGTACAGGCCGCAGGGATGGCGATGGTGGTTGTGGTAGAAATTCACGAAAAGCTGCAGGAAATAAAAATCCTCGCGAAACCATTCGGCATCGCCGTCCTGCTGGATCAGAAACGCCGCATGCTGGGCCAGGCAGGGCTTGTGCATGTTTATGTTGCGAATATCTTCGGGCATGGTAAAGCCGCCGCGCCCGACTACAATCGGCACAAAACCCGGGCCCTTGGCAAAACTCAAAAAGTTCTGCACACAGCCCCGCTCATAGGGCAGCGCCTTTTCATACTCGGCAGATTCGCCCACTTCCTTCAGAACCTGTCGCAGGGCAATGTTGCTCCACCAGGAGTCCCAGTCCCAAAGCACATCATCATACTGCTCGCTGCCGGGGGTCAGGAACGGGTAGGGCAGGCCTTCTCCCGCTTCGCGATACATGCCATGAAAATCTCGGCAGATGTGTTGCTTGATCAGATCGATGTAGGGGGTCAGTTTTTCGCTCATGCTCATCCTTAACAATAATAAATTCGGTCGTATTCTCGGCAAAGTTTGCCAAACAAACAATCTCTTATAGCATTCTGTTAAGATAATACAAGCAGAAGATGGCCTGACTATGGAAAGGTTAATATGGGGAATTATCTTTATGCACGAGGTGCTATCCATACACACCTTTTTTTCAAACGCCCATAAAAAAGACCGGCCCGGAAAAGCGATTATCCTCTTCCGGGCCAGTTCTAGAATCACTCCGGGAAAAACCCGAAGTTCTTCTTCGTGTATCAGTTATCGGAGTCGCCGTATTCCTGGGCGGCGTAGGTCATTTCCTTGATGATTTCGAGTTGCTGGGTGCATTTTTTCTCGCAGGCGCCGCACATGATGCAGGCGTCGGCCTTCACCTTGCCGGCCCAACGATAGCCACCCTTTGCCGCATTTTTCAGGCCGAGGAACTTGTCTTCGAAAACCAGGCCCATAATCTTGGGAATGTTGATTCCCGTCGGGCAGGGCATGCAGTATCCACAGGCGGTGCAGAAATGCTGGTTCTCGCGGGAGAACTCTTCGTGCCATGCGTCGATGCGGGCCATTTGCTCCTTCGAAAAAGCGCCCTTCTCAGCTGCCTTGATCGTGCCGTCCACGTCGCTTAACTTGCTGATGCCGTTAATGATGGTGTCCACATTCGGGTTGCTGAGCACATAGCGCACGGCCAGTTCGGGGATGCTTTCGCAGCCAACCGACTCGGCCAGCTTGTGCAGGACGGGGCTTTCCTCGGCAAACTTGCCGCCGCCGACAGGGTTCATGACGATGGTGCCGATGCCGAGTTCCTTCGCCTTCTCCATCACGGGAGCATAGTCGAGATTCAGCAGATTATAACTGATGAGGAGGATCTCACACCAGTCGGCCTGGGGCAGGTATTCGAGCAGGTTCTCGACGGAATCGTGGGTGGTGAAACCCGTGTGCTTGACGAGGCCGTCCTTCATGGCCCGTTTGATTCCATCGACCATGCCGCCGGGCTTTGTGGCCGTTTCCCAGCAGTCGCGGTTCATGATGTTCCACACCTGATAAAAATCCAGGTAATCCACATCAAGCCGGGCCATGCTCTCCTCGATGCTGCGATAGACAGAATCAGCCGATCCGTCCTCATCGCCGCGCACCTTCTTGATCCAGGGCGAACACTTGGTCGAAAGGATAACCTTCTCGCGGTATCCGTCCTTGAGGGCCTTGCCCAGTTTGAATTCCGACTCGCCATAGCCGCGGCTCGTGTCGATGTAGCGCATGCCGCTGTCGATGGCGTGGCGGATGAGTTTCACCGCGTCCACGCAGTCTTCGGGCAGGCGCATGGCTCCGATACTTACCGGCGCGACCTGCAGGCCGCTTCGTTTTCCAAAATCACGCAACTCCATACAATCTCCTTCATTCTCATGGTTTGTTATCGAGGATTTCCTCAATCTTATCCATGACATCATCCGTTAATTTATCGACAGAGTCAACGGCCTTGACATTTTGCTCCACATGGCGGTCTTTGGTTGCGCCGATGATGGCGGTGGAGACGTTGGGATTCCTGAGGCACCATGCCAAGGCCAGCTCGGCCATGCTGATGCCCAGTTCATCTTCCGCAAGTTTCGTCAGCGCACGCGCTTTTTCAAGACGCTCCTCGGTGAGGGCCTTCTTCATCCACTCGGCATCAGTCTCGCCGATACGGCTGTCATCGGGAATACCCTCGTTATATTTGCCGGTGAGAATACCCATGGCCAGCGGCGAATAAATCGTCGTGCCCAAATTGTATTTCTCAAAAAGCGGCTTCAACTCGCCGTCCACCCGGTTCCGAACCAGCATGCTGTGATTAGTCTGCTCCATGGTCGGTCCCACGAGATGGTCGCGTTCGGCAATGGCGTACATCTGCATGAGATCGGCGGCGCTGAATTCGCTGGTGCCCCAATAGAGAATCTTGCCGCGCAGGATGAGTTCGTTCATCGTATGGACGATTTCATCAAGGGGTGTGTCGGGATCGGGACGATGGCAAAAGCACAGGTCCACGTAATCGAGGCCCATGCGCTGAAGGGCAGCATCGACGGCCTCGTTCAGGCGCTTGCGGCTGAGTCCCTTCTGGTTGGCCCCCTCGCCTACGCGGATGACCTTGGTCGAAATCACCAGCGAATCGCGGGGCCACTGCATCTTGCGAAAGACCTTGCCCATCGCTTCTTCCGCCGCGCCCATTCCATAAGCCTCGGCTCCGTCGAAATAGTTGATTCCCAGGTCATAGGACTTCTTCATGCATGCTTCCGTCGTCGCGTCGTCCACGCTCTGGCCAAAGGTCAGCCACGACCCGATCGAAATGGCACTCACTTTGATTCCTGCGTTTCCAAGCTTTCTGTATAGCATAATCTATCCTTTCGTAATTTTATCCCTGTTATATTATTTATAATCGCAATCGCAATAGCAATCGAAAAACTCAATCTTTCGGCACAATGCCTTTTGCCTCAAGGCGCTTGTTCGCTTCGTCCAAAACATCCGACGATATCGGTCCCTTTTCCACAGCCAGAATATTTTCCTCCAGGTGGTCCAGGCTCTTTGTACCCACAATCGTGGTATGCAGAGAACGATTGGCGATGGCATAGCGCAGCAGGAACTGCGAAGGGCTTTCGCCTTCATCCAGCAGGTCGTCAAGGCCCACTTCGTCAAAGGCTTCCAGGTAACTCTTGCCCATCACCGAGCGCACGGTCCCACGCAGGATCATGCCCTTGCCGTCGGCCGCCATCTTCTGAATCTGGTTTTCGTTCACCCGCATCAGGGCCGAATACCATATCTGGATGGCCTCGAAGCGCTTTTCGTGCATGGTCTTCAGCACGTATTCATGGCCGTATGTCGTCCCGCGGCCCTGGGGAAAACTGTGGGCAATGTGGCGGACCTTGCCTTCGTCGCGAATCTTCTCCATGGTCTCGATCATGTCCGATTCTTCGATCTGCTCGGGCGATGCGCTGTGAATCTGCCAGACATCGACATAGTCTGTTTTGAGGCGCTTCAGGCTGTGCTCGATATTGTGGCGCAGCTGCTCACCCGTATAGATATGACCTTCCGCGCCTTCCTTCGGGGGAACATTGCAGCCGCATTTGGTGGCCAGGTAATAATCGTCGCGGCGATTGGCAATCACGCGACCGATTACGTCCTCGCTCTTGCCATAATCGGGGGCAGTGTCGATAAAATTGATTCCCGCGTCCAGGGCCTCGTTCAAAAGCCGATCCGCCACGCCATCATCCACTTCATCGTGGCGCAGCTCCATGGCTCCATAGCCCAAAACGCTCACATCCATTCCTGTATTTCCAAATTTTCGGCATTCCATAGAATATCCTTTCCTTGGATTTATTGTGCAGATTCCGCCAATTGCCTGCCCAGGAGGCGGCAGTTTTCCAGTTCCTTGTCGCCGGGCGAGCCGATGGATTCGACAACATCGCCCACCTGCGTCCCCATTCGCGCCAGCAGCTTTTCCAGCACCTTGCGCACGGCTCCACCGCCGCCGTGGGAATAAAAGACGCCATAGGTCTTGTCCACAAGGCCCTGCGGATCCTTTTTCTTGGCAATGTACCAATCATCCAGAAACATCTTCAGGCCGCCCGCGATATAGCTGTAATAATCGGGCGAACCAAAGGCCACCACGTCATATTGGCGATAGTCGTCCACGTTCATGCGGTCCAGATTGGTATTGACCAGGCTTGGCTCAATACCCGCTTCCTTGGCGCCGTCGGCGATGGCGCGGGCCATCTTATCCGTATTTCCATATTCCTGAGAATGATAAAGAATCAGCATTTTGGGCATGGCAGAGGCTCCTGTCTTTCAGCAAAATACAGGGACATGCCTTGAGAACTGCAAAAAGGTGAATGGATGAAAGGCGATCAGGCCTCAGCGCGCGCTCCAGGATCAATAACGCTCTTCAGTGCTTCCGAAGCCAGTCGAAAGGCCTCTTCGTCGATCCAATAATACACGTCACGACACATCTTCTTGTTGTTGACCAAGCCCGCGTGCAGGAGGATTTTCAAATGATGCGAAACGTTCGGCTGAGGAATCGATAATTCTTCGGCCAGTTCGGAAACGTTGTACACTTCCTCGCAAGACGGGGTGCTTGGGAGCAGGCGCAGTATCCGGATTCGTGTCGGATCGGAAAGTGCCTTAAAATTCTGCGCCAGTTTATCATCATCCATTATATGCGTCCCTGTCCTTCGCCAAGAATTATCTATTTACAAATATACATAAATCAATCCGTAATTCCACTGAAATTTTTCAATTCGTACCGCCGGCATC
>CAYWYC010000128.1:0-12184 GCA_964462565.1 uncultured Candidatus Sumerlaeota bacterium
GGCTCAGGCTTTTTCCATAACATACCACGCCGCAACAAGACGGCAGTCTTCATTGCTGCGGGTATGGTGGTCCTCTCCGGCATCCACGATCACCACATCGCCGGTCTCCACCGGATAATCGACGCCATCGATGGGGATCACACCGCGTCCCTGCAGAAAGATAAAAACCTCTTCCGTATCATGCTTGTGGACCGGTTCGGGATGGGCCACTTCGCCGGGTTTGAAAATATGCAGACCACCCCGGGCAATTTTGCGATCGCCGAATAGCGCCGGAATCAGGGCGTCCCCATCGGCCTTCAGGTCCTCGATTTTCATCTGCTTCATGGCGTTTCCCCTTTTTGTCCGTTTATAATTCCCAGCACATCTTCGCAATAGCAGCGCGCGTCGGCCACATATTGCTTCGACTTTTCCCAGTCCTTCACTTCGATCTCCACCGATGCGTAACCATCGAAGCCATGCCCGCGCAGGCGCTCCAGAACCTTCTGATTGGGCGTTTCGCCCTGACCCAGGGGTTTGGACTCCGTGCCCACATGGTCCTTGAGGTGCACGTGAAAAACGCGGTCGGCAAAAGCATCGACCAGGGCGAGCATGTCCACACCGGCGGACGTGAAATGCCCCGTATCAACGCAGATACCAACGCGATCGTTCCGGATATGACGAAACAGTTCGACATAGTCATCCTGGACGCTCAGTGGCCAGTTGTAATGATTTTCCAGACAAAGGCGCATTTCCGTCCCGGCCATCTCATCGGCCAGGGCTTCGCACATGTCGGCCAGTTTCTTATAATCATAATCCTCGCGCGGAAGTAGCGGCGAAAAGACGATGCGTTTGCAATCCAGCCCGGCGGCCAGTTCGATGGCTTGGCGGATATAGGGCATGTTGGTCGCGCCCGCATCGGCGCCCCAAATGTTGATGGGCTTCGGATAAAGAGCGGCCAACTCCAGTTTATAGTCACCGAGTTTTTTCCGAAGCGCTGCCGCGTCCCACCGCATCAGGTCCAGATGCTTGTCCGGGGCCACAGCCACCAGTTCCACCGCGTCATATCCACTTTCGGCAATACAGGCCAGCGCTTCATTCAGATTATAATCCCGCAGGCAAATAGTAGAGGCGCAAAGTTGCATCATTTCGGGAAGAGCGTCCTTTTCAAAGATTTCATTTACAATCGTCTATCCAGCAGATGCGATTATGGCATTTGGGCAGATAAAGGGGCAAGTTAATCCTGGCTGAAAATATAAAAGCCATCGCAAAGGTTATTAACCACGAAAGGCACGAAATGAAAATCTACAAAAGCCCAGGAACAGCAGAAGAGAGATTCAATTATCTCCGAGGCATCCGCGCTATCGGCGGTTTATTTAAAAAAACGTGGGGACGCAGGGACGCGGAGCATCGGAAGCGGTTTTTCGATTTGAAATATTTCAGGAAATATTGGACATGATTGACAAGATGAACAGGATTTTGCACGGAGAACGAATCGTGTCTGAATATGAAAACTCGATTGCGATTGAGAGTGGAAATTAATGCGGAACAAAATGCTTGCAAATCAACCTCTTTTTTACTTATAATTTGAAAGTAAACAAGGGATAGTGTTTTTATTGTCACATTTTATTTCTCAGGATTAAGCGGGAATCCGCCGCCCACATGTGTTGGGGGGAAACTTTTATTTCAAGAATGCGGAATCTATGATTCTGTCTTTGGTCATGAAAGGGTGCGTTATGCGTAAAGGAATGGTGCAGGCATTTTGGGGTGCAAAAATTTTGGGTGCGTCAAGAGGGATTCTTTTTTTATTGTTGTTCATCCTTGTCATTCCGCTTGTTCCGGCCCAGCAAACAGGCGAGAAATTGCGCGGGAATGTTCCGCAGGGCGTCGAAGATTCGGGCGCTCTTCGTATGCCGACCAAGAGCGTCAAATACCATCCGAATATCATCATCGTGGGATTTTCAGGCCGGGCGTCGGCGGCGGCGCGCAACGATCTGCACACACGGCAGGGAGCGCGGCTGGCTCATCGTTATCGTTATATTTCGGCCGACGTGGTGCGCCTGCCGGAATCTATCTCCCCTGAGGCGGCCATCAAATCCTATCGCGGCGAGGCTCTGGTGGAATACGCGGAACCGAACTATTTTATTGAGCACCACGGCAAGCCTAACGACGCGGACTTCGCCAAGCAATGGAACCTGCATAACGCTACCGCTCCCGATCCCCTGGACCGCGCCGACATCAACGCCCTGGCCGCCTGGCAGAAGACCACCGGCTCGTCCGACGTGGTCGTGGCCGTCTGCGATACGGGCATTGATTATAACCACCCCGATCTGGCGGGAAACCTCTGGGTGAATGTGGCCGAGCAAAACGGCTCCGAGGGCGTGGATGACGACGGGAACGGCATTGTCGATGACATCCATGGCGCGGCCTGGACCAGCGGGGACGGATCGGTGACCGATACGGATATTCTCGATAACGCCGGTCACGGCTCCCATGTGGCGGGTATTATCGGCGCCACGGGCAATGATCATTTCGGCGTCAGCGGCGTCAACTGGGACGTGAGCATCATGGCGCTGAAGTTCATGGCCTGGAGCGGCGGCTACACGGCGGACGCCATCGCGGCCATCGAGTATTCCATGGACAAGAACGTGAAGATTGTGAATCACTCCTGGGGCCAGTACGATGCCTCACAGGCCCTGGAAGACGCCTTTGCCGCATCGAACGCGGCGGGCCAATTGTCGGTGATTTCCGCCGGAAACAGCGACCTCGATATAGACAGCTGGCCCAACTATCCGGCAGCCTACAACCATGCCGGCATCATCTCGGTCGCCGCCGGCAACGTGAGCGACCAGCGTTGGGGAAATTCCAATTTCGGACGCGCCGGTGTCGATCTGGCGGCTCCGGGCGAAAGCGTGTATTCCACCTACGCGGCAGGCTTCTATGAATACATGAATGGTACATCCATGGCAGCGCCCCATGTATCAGGCGTGGCGGCCTTGATTTTATCGCGTCAACCCACGGCCACGGCGGCCCAGATGAAGGACTGGATTCTGCGAAGCGGTCGGCCCCGGGCTGCCTGGGACGGTTACACGCTGACGGGCCGTCGCCTGGATGCCGATGGCGCCTTGCGTCTGGCGTCGGCTTCGACGGAAGTCCAAAGCCCGGCGAACTTTCTTGCCCAATACGAAACAGGTACCGGCAACGTCAATCTGAACTGGAACAATCCTGCCGGTGCGTCTTTTCAAAAATGCGTCATACGGCGCGATACCGACGATTATCCGGGCGATCCCTTCAGCGGCGAGGCCGTTTATTCGGGCACCGGAGACAGCACGAGCGATACGGGGCTTGCGGCTGGAAATACCTACTATTACAGCATATTCGCCGATTTCGGCGACGGCATTTATTCTCCTGCGGCAACGGCAGTCGTTGAGACCGCCCAAAGCCCCACCGATTTCTTCACCGAGTATTTCACGAGCGAAGACAACGATCTGGATAATTTCAGCGTGACCTTTGTACCCGATTCTTCCGCCAACGGCTACCAGGCCTATGGCGAGTCGATCACCGAATTCCCCTGCATGACCGATTCAGGCACACGCATCCTCGATCAGTTAAACGGCAGCCAGGTGGTCATTTTGCAGGACGGCAAGACCTTTCCCTTTTTCGGAGAAGAGCAGACCGCCTTTTTCGTCGTGGCTTCGGGATCGATCTGTTTCGGCCAGCCCAAGGTGGATTACACGCTGAGTCTGCAAGACCATTTTGCCGTGCCCCAGATTGCCATGCTCTTTGAAAATTATCACACCTACCGCTATGGCGACGTGCGATACATCCAGTATGATGACCGCGTTGCCGTTTCCTTCAAGGACATGCCGATTTACGGCACGGACAAGTTGAATACTTTTCAGGCGGAGCTTTTCTTCGACGGGCGCATCCGTCTCAGCTGGCTCGATATCCAAACGACCGACGGCATTGTCGGCCTCTCGCGCGGCAAAGGCCTACCGACGGGATTTTTCGAAAGCGACTTCACGGCCTATGGACCAATTGACGACATGACCCTTTCGAACGGCGATTCGCTGGTGGCCTCGGGTGATCTGGGCGGTCCCTTTTCTCCGGCATCGCAAAGTTGGCAGGTGCAGAACGCGGGCGCTTCTTCCTTCAACTGGACGGCCTCGGCCACGGTGGACTGGGTGGATTTGTCGAATACGGGCGGCAGCCTGGGCGGCGGGGCCAACACCACCGTACAGGCCACGATCAACGCCAACGCCAACAGCCTCATGCGCGGCATGCACTATGGCGAGGTGGTTTTCACGAACACAAACACGGGCTTTTCGAGGACGCGCAAGATCCTGCTCAAGGTCATCGAAGACGGTTTTTACGCGCTCTATCTCGTCGATGGCCTCAAGGGTCCCGACAGCACGATGATGGCGCTGGAAAATCGGGGCTACGCCGTCGATCGCATTACCGACTGGGACGACTTTCCCGGTCTTTTCGGCGTGAACGATTACGACCTCGTGGTCGTGCTTTATCATGGCGGCTGGCAGTTCGATATCGACCTGACCGCCCTGCAGAATTATGTAGCCGGCGGCGGTAAGTTTCTCATGTACAGTTGGGATGTTTTTCCTGAACACTATGCGTTCATGCAATGCGAATACTCGGGCTTCTGGAACCTGGACAATGTCACGCTGACGGAAGCGGCTCTGGCGGACAGGATCGGGGCGGAACAGCCTGTTTCGAATCCGGGCTGGGGCGTTTTTAACCATGGCCTTTTGGGCAACAACCTGGAAACGGACGCCCTGGCATCCTGGCCGAACGGCGATGACGCCATCGTCGTGGGCAATGACGGCAAGACGATCATGCTGGGCTTTTGCATGGATTCGTTGAGCGCGGATGCGGGCCTTGGCTTTTTTGAAAATCTGCTGGCCTGGTGGGAAGGCGCGGATGTGTCCTTTGGCCTGACCCCCTATAGCGGGTTTGAGATAGACGGACCGGAAGGCGGCGCTTTTACTCCGGCATCGAAAGTTTTCACTCTTACCAACGAATCGGCTTCGGCTATCAGCTGGTCGGCGGCATCGAACGCGGACTGGTTGGGCCTTTCGCCCGCAAACGGTAACCTGACGGCAGGCGCCTCGGTAGATGTAACGGCCACGATCAACAGCAACGCCAATAGTCTGGCGCCTGGCGAGCACGAAGCGGTCCTGACCTTTGCCGACACAGGCTCGGGCAAATACCGCCGACGCGATTGTACGCTGACTGTCATGCCGGCTCCCGGCGAGATAAACGTGACCGACAGCGTTCCCGCAGCCGACGACCTGGCGATTGATTTCGGCACGGTTCGCGTGGGTCAAAGTCAGACCGAACAGGTGACTATATCCAATACCCACGGCTCCAACGATCTCGTTCTGAGCGATATTTACGTGGTCGGGCAGACGGGGCATCCCGATCCGGCTCCGGCCCTTTCGATTCCGGCGAAAAGCCCCCTGACCATGGCCGAACGGCTCGCGCCTCCCCATGCGCCGGATATGGTGATCGTGCGCTTTGCCGACAAGGCGGGGCAGTCTGTTCGCGCGGCGGCCCACAGCCGCGTGGGCGGTACGGTGGTCCATCGCTTCGGTCGTATTCCCGCGGAAGTGGTTCAACTGGAAGCCGGAGCATCGCTGGCCCAGGCCGTCCGTGCCTACGAGTCTCTCCCGGGCGTGGCCTATGCCGAACCCAACTATCGCGTCCAACTGCACGGCATGCCCGACGACCCGGCATTCGGAACGCTTTGGGGCATGCATAACACGGGCCAGAACAACGCCATCGCCGATACCGACATCAACGCCCCCGAAGCCTGGAACCTGGCAACGGGTTCGGACGAAGTAATCGTCGCAATTATCGACAGTGGCATCGACTACACCCACGAGGACCTGGCCGCCAACATGTGGACCAACGAGGCCGAGGCCAACGGGACGGAAGGCGTGGACGACGATGGCAACGGCATTGTCGATGATATTTACGGGGCCTCCTGGGTTTACGCCATCGGAGAACCCACCAGCGGCGATCCCATGGACTTGCACGGCCACGGCACCCACACGGGCGGAACCGTCGGCGCAGTCGGTAACAACGGTGTCGGCATTGCGGGTGTCTGCTGGAATGTGCGGCTCATGGCGGTGCAGGTGATCAACCAGGCGGGTTCAGGATATTCCGCCGACATCGTCGCAGGCATCGAGTACGCCATCGACCAGGGCGCGCATATTTCGAACAACTCCTATGGCACCAGTTTCAGGTCGGCCATTATCGAAGAGGCCGTGGCCCATGCCGGCGCGGCGGGCATGCTCTTTGTGGCTTCCGCCGGAAACAACAGTTACGACATCGATGTGATCCCCGCTTATCCGGCATGTTTCGATGGGGGCCATATCATCAGCGTCGGCAGCATCGAACCGGACAACACCCTTTCCGACTTCAGCAACTGGGGTCTTCAAAATGTGGACATCGCGGCTCCCGGTCGTGACATTATCAGCTGTCGCACCGGCGGCGGATATACGAGCAATTACGGCACGTCCATGGCGGCTCCCCATGTGGCCGGCGCGGCGGCCTTGATCAAGTCGGCCCGTCCCGATGCCACGGCGCTGCAAATCCGGCAATGGATTATGGACAACACGCGGTCAGTTCCCGCCTGGTCCGGCAAGTCCGTATCGGGTGGACGCCTGGACGCCGAAGCGGCGCTTATCGCGGCGCACAAGCAGGCGCGCATCGAAAACCTTCCGGCCATGCCAAGCGTTTTGGGTCCGGGACAAAGCCTGGCGCTGGACGTGACATTCGAACCCTTGCAGGCCGGTGATTACGACATGGAACTGCGCATCGAAAGCAATGATACCGATGAAGGCACAGTGGCCGTGAGCCTGACGGGAAGCAGTCCCGCCGACGCGATGAGCGTATCTCCCGATTCGCCCCTGATGGCAAGCGGACCCACGGGTGGCCCCTTTGATCCGGCTTCGCAGGCATACAGACTGGGCAATTCGGGAAGCAGCGCCCTGAACTGGTCGGTTTCCGCCGATGCGACATGGCTCCGTTTCACCCCGTCATCGGGCAGCATTCCCGCCGGTGGCGAAGTTAGCGTGTCTGCCATAATCGCTCCCCAGGCCGGAAGCCTTGCGGGCGGCTTGCATGAAGCCACCATTACTTTTTCCAACGGCACAACCGGCCAGGCCTTCGAACGCCCATTCGAATTGATGGCCCATGGCGAATATTTCACGGAACTCTTCGATGCAGATGATGCCGACCTGGAAGGCCTGAGCCTGATACTGACTCCCGACGCCTCGCCCGATTCCTACTCGGGCAGGATCGAAGGCATTGCGGATTTCCCGAGCGATCCCTCCGGCGGCAACAGCCTCACCATGCTGGACGATTCCAGTGTGATGGTGACTCTTTCCGGCGGCAAGACAGTGTCGCTTTATGGACAGACTTACGACCGCTTCTTTGTTTCGGCGAATGGTTATATCAGTTTTGACCGGACGGACAGCGCCTCATTGGGCGACCTGGCCAGCCACTTCAGCCTGCCGCGGATTTCGGCCTGGTTCGACGACCTGGCGCCCCATCAGGCGGGGACGGTTTCCTGGAAGCAGACGGCGGATCGCGTGGCCGTGACCTGGGACGGCGTGCCTGAAGTCGATGCTGGAAATTCGCACCGCGTCCAGGTGGAAATGTTCTTTGACGGCGGTATTCGAATCAGCTGGTTGCAGTTGGATTCGTCCGAGGGCCTTGCCGGAATCTCGGCGGGCAACGGTATCCCCTCCGGCTTCGTGGAAAGCGACCTGAGCGAGCTGCAAACCAAGGACGTTCTCAGTGTAACGCCGGGCCCCGATGTAATCGCCGAGTCCAGCGGTTACGCAGGCGGACCTTTCAGTTCGCCGAACCTTTCCTGGACATTGGGCAACAATGGAAGCGATACGGTTGACTGGACGCTTTCCTCCGATGTGGACTGGCTTGATCCGGGATTGAGCGGCGGCAGCCTGACAGGCGGCGAGACGATTCCGGTTTCGGCCAGCCTGAACGCCAACGCCAACGCCCTGGCAGCCGGCGCTTACGATGCCACGCTCAATTTCACGAACACCATCAGCGGGATTACGCAGCAGCGTTTCCTGCGCCTCACCGTCATGGCCGATCCCGGAAATATTGCCGTGACCGACTCCATCGCGCCCGACAGCGACCGGTCCATGAATTTTGGAAATATCGATGTCGGCCAGTCGCGCACGGAGCAGATCACGATCAATAACACCGACGGCTCGAAGGACTTGCGGATTGATAATATCAGTCTGCGCCCGCAGAGTCATATCGCGCAAAGGGCTGATCTTTCGATGGAATTTCCCGAGGCCCGGCAACGGAGCATGGATGAAATCCTGCGCGGTGAATATGACGCCAGCACCATCATCGTGGGCTTTCGCGGCAAGGCCGACCGGGCCACGCGCGACGCCATCCATCGGCAGGCCGGAACGCGGCTGGCGCATACCTACAAGTACATCCCCGCCGACGTGGTGCATCTGGACGGACGCTTGAGCCTGAAGGCGACGATTGCGGCCTACCTGCAAAACCCGTCCGTGGCCTATGCCGAACCGAATTACATTCTCCATGCCGGGGCCACGCCCGACGATTCGCGCTTCGACGAACTCTGGGGCCTCGATAATACGGGTCAGACGGGCGGCGCGACCGGAGCGGACATACAGGCAAAGGACGCCTGGGACATCAGCACCGGGTCGAGCGACATTATCGTCGCGGTAATCGACAGTGGGGTGGAATATTCGCATCGCGATCTGCGCGACAACATGTGGGTGAACACCGCCGAAGAAAGCGGCATTCCCGGCTTTGATGACGACGGCAACGGCATTGTGGACGATATTTACGGCGCTCGCTGGGAAAATGGTGACGGCTCGCCCTCCGACGGCGATCCCGACGACGACTACGGTCACGGAACCCACTGCGCCGGAACCCTGGGCGCGACAGGCGATAACAACCGCGGGGTGACAGGGGTGGCCTGGAATGTGCGTATCATGTCCTTGCGTTTTATCAACGAATGGAACTCGGGTTTCACGACCGACGCCATCTCCTGCATCGAATACGCTATCGAAAAGGGCGCGCACCTCTCGTCGAACTCCTGGGGCGGCGGGGCATATTCGGAAAGCCTGAAGCAGGCAATCCTGGCAAGCGGACAGGCGAACATGCTCTTCATCAACTCCGCCAGCAACCTGGGGACCGACAACGACGAATCGCCCATCTATCCACCGGCTTTCGATTGCAGTAACATGATTGTCGTCGCCAGCAGCGATCATAACGACATGCGTTCCGTCTTCAGCTGCTATGGAGCGACCAGCGTGGATATTGCGGCGCCCGGTACCGACATCCTGAGCACCTATCCGGACAACAGCTACGAAACCCTGAGCGGTACATCCATGGCCTGTCCCCATGTGAGCGGCGTTGCGGCGCTTATTCTTTCGTTGAATCCGGAGGCCTCTTACAGCCAGGTGAAGGACTGGATACTGGACAGCGCCACGCCGCTTCCCCAATGGCAGGGGCTTGTGCTGACGGGAGGGCGATTGAATGCCTACGAAGCTTTGCGTATGGCGCGACCCCACTTCTACCTGACGGGATTACCAAACATGCCGCATACACTGGCGGCAGGCGATTCGCTCAGCGTGAACGTGGTCTGCGAACCGATCGAAGCGATTACCCATAACTACCTCACACGGATCGAAAGCAATGATCGTGATGAATCGCGCGTGGATATCGAACTGAGCGCCAGGGGTATCGGCGATGCCTTACAGCTTTCTCCCGACGAACCCTTCTCCACGATCCTGCCCAAGGAAGGCGGAAGCTTTCAGCCGCAATCGAAGGTCTATACCCTCACCAACACCGGCGACAGCGCCATCAACTGGTCCGCCTCGAAAACGGGCAACTGGCTGAGCCTGAGCGACACGGGCGGTTCCCTTGCTGCCGGCGCGAGCGTGGAGGTAACGGTGAACCTCACGGCGCAGGCGGACAACCTGGACGCCGGCGGACATTCGGGCGAGATTGTCTTCACCAATACCAGCTCCGGCGCGAGCACAACCATCAACGCCTCCGCCGTCGTGGAGATCGACTTTTTTGTCGAGGAATTCAGCCATGACTTGGACCTGACCTGGAAGTCCCTGACTTTTACTCCCGCCGGGTCAAAGAGCGAATACACGGCCGTCATGCGCAAAGCCGAGGAGTTTTTCACAAGCACGGAAAACGCCACCGACCTGGACATCAACACCAACAGGAACAAGAAAGTCACCTTGAGCGGCGGAAAGAAGGTTTCCTTTTACGGCACGGAGTATTCCGAGTTTTACGTCGGCAGCAATGGCTACATCACTTTCGGTTCCGGCGACAACACCTACTGGTCGAGCCTGGAAAATCACTACAAGAAAAAACGGATCGCGCCCATGTTCTATTACTTCTACACCACCAACGCCGCGATTCTTTTCGAGCAACTGGACGATCGCGCCGTAGTCACGTGGAAAGACGTCTATGCCGATTTGGACGGCGAAAACCTGAACAACTTCCAACTGGAATTGTTCTGGGACGGCCGCATCCGCATGACCTGGCTGGATATGACAAACACGCGCGGCATCTGCGGCTTTTCAAAGGGCGGCGGTATTCCGGCGCTCTATTCGGAAAGCGACATGACCGATTATTTTGTCGAGGACGCGATGAGCGTTGGTCCCGAAGCGAATTTCGTGGCGAACGGCCTTGATGGCGGTCCCTTTGCGCCGTCGCACCAGATTTACGTCATCTCGAACAAGGGCTCCGACAGCCTGTCCTGGAGCGTCAGCACCGATGTGGACTGGTTGAATTTCTCGCCCGCCAGCGGCAGTCTGACGGCAGGCGAAAGCGTGAACGTAAACGTGCAGCCAAACAGCCAGGCCACCCTTCTGGCATCGGGCGTCCATACAGGCCATATCACTTTCGAAAACACCGATACCGGCTACGATGAGGCCCGGCTGGCGAAGCTGGTCGTGCAAGGCTCCGACAAGGCATGTCTCTACTATGCCGACAACTGCCTCGGCGATAACCACCTGCTGACCGCCCTGCAGAATCAGGGCTATACGGTGACTGAGGCGGCATCGTGGACCGACTTCAACAGCCAACTCGATCCGGCGGCATACCCCTTGGCCGTGGCGCTGAACCAGGCCGACTCCAACGAACTGGACCTGGAAGTTGCCGCCGACTACATGGCGCGCAATGGCCGCATGATTGTGAACGACTGGCGACGAAACAGCGCGCAGGGCGCTCTCTTTGGCGCGAGTTATACGGGCAACATGAACCTGACGCCGCTGACGCCGGGCAGCCTGATCAACAGCGGTCTGGGCGGATCCGTCGTGCTTGAAGGGCGTGGGTATCGCACCTGGGGCGTGGGAATGGAACCCACTTCCGAGGGCCAGACGATTGCCAGCTTCGCCAATGGGGAAGCGGCAGTCATTTTCGGCAACGAACGCCGCAGCGTGCTTCTCGGCTTCACCGTGGACGCGCCTAACACGACAGACGGGCCGAAACTTTTCGAAAACATCTTGACCCTTTTCGGACAATCTGTGCCCAGCCTGGTGGTCAATATCGAACCGCAGGCGGCGCGGGATCGCGCAGCCAAATGGAGTATCGACGACGGAACCACCTGGTACGCAAGTGGCACCGAACTGGCGCGGCCACTGGCCGATTACACGGTGCGGTTCAGCGCTGTTTCCGGTTGGATAAGCCCCGAACCGATCAGCCTGACCGGCCTCGATGCTTCCAATCCGGTCGTCGGAACATACACCCGACTTACCGACCCAAGCCTGGTGCGCGATTATCTGCTGGGCAAGTCCAGCGACCGCACGGGCCTCGACATCAACGCCGACGGCAAAATCGACGCCGCCGACCTGATCGAGCTCATCAGAAACTGAAAAGGCCGAACAAGCCCGAATCGAAGCCCGGATGGATTTCCCCATCCGGGCTTTTTTCATGTATGAAACTTTATTGGCATTCTCAAAAGCATTTCTGCCAAATAAAAGTCCCGAGATTCTACAAATGGGTCAATAGCACCATTTCTCGGGCCTCAGAGCCGCCCAGATAAAAAAGATACTCGAAAAAATTTTGAGAACAGTTCCAAGATGGGCTTTGCCCACAAGCCCATTTGTCGGAATTTTTGAAAGGCTTACATGTTCGTAGTCAGCCCCGTGAGGGG
>CAYWYC010000129.1:0-12184 GCA_964462565.1 uncultured Candidatus Sumerlaeota bacterium
GCGCGCCTGTGGCGCTCAGAAGAGAACCGCGATTCTTTTTGAGGCATTCAGGATATCTGTTTATCAAAAAAATCGACGAATAGCCCCCTATTTATGTCGTGCAACCTGTGGTCCTCTTCTGAGCGCCAAAGGTGTGAAACATACCAGGTGGGCCTTTGGCCCTCATGCCGGCGATACCGTGACAAAAATAAATCCCCGCCTGGATTGCTCCGGGCGGGGATCGTTTTGCTTGTTTTAATACCTGCACCTATTCCATGAACTCGATCAGGTGCTTGCGGCGCGAGGGATGGCGCAGTTTGTTCAGCGCCTTTGTTTCGATCTGGCGGACGCGCTCACGCGTCACGTTGAAGATCGTCCCCACCTCTTCCAGGGTTCGCGAGAAACCACCGCCAATGCCGAAGCGCAGACGCAGGACTTTTTCTTCGCGTTCTGTCAGTGTGCTCAGCACGCTTTCGATCTGCTCCTGCATGAGTCGATAGCTGGTCACGTCGAGGGGTGATGTTGCTTCCGTGTCTTCGATGAAGTCGCCAAAATGGGAATCGCCGTCTTCGCCGATGGGCGTTTCCAGCGAAATGGGCTGCTGGGCAATCTTGAAGATGCGGCGCACCTTGTCGATGGGCTGCTCCATCTTCTCGGCAATTTCCTCGGGCGTCGGCTCGCGACCGAATTCCTGCACCAGAAAACGCGACACCCGCGACAGTTTGTTGATCGTCTCGATCATATGCACGGGGATACGAATCGTCCGCGCCTGGTCGGCAATCGCGCGCGTCACCGCTTGACGAATCCACCACGTGGCATAGGTGCTGAACTTGTAGCCGCGCTGGTATTCAAATTTGTCCACGGCGCGCATGAGGCCGATGTTGCCTTCCTGGATCAGGTCCAGAAACTGCAAGCCACGGTTCGTGTATTTCTTCGCGATCGAAACCACCAGCCGCAGGTTCGCCTCGACCACCTTCATCTTGGCATCCTGGGCCTTGCGTTCACCCTTTTCGATATTGCGGACAATACCCCGCAATTCCTCAAAGGTATTCTTGCAGTCCTTCTCCAGGCGCTTGATGTTGCGCTGGGAAGTACGCACCCGCTTGTCCAGGTTGATAAACTGCTCCAGGCTCAGGCCATGCTTCTTTTCAAGATTTTTGGCCTGGGGCGAGTTTTTCTTCGTGCGTTTTACAATATGCCGCAGGTCTGCTTCCGTCAGCATCGTCTGCAGGAGAATCTGATTGATTTCCTTTTGCGCGTCCGCAATCTGATGATAGACGTTTTTGATGTTGAAGGCGATTTCTTCAATAATGCTGAAGTTGAGGTCCACCGCCAGCAAGCGATCAAAAATTTCCTTGCGAATCTTTTTCAGGCTTGTCTGGAGCGTCTTCTGACGGCGTTCGCTTACAGTGGGATCGTTCAACTGCTCCAAGGCCTTAAAGGCCTTCTCGTAATTCTGGTCGATTTCCTCGAACTGGTCCAGAATTTCATTGACCTTGCCCACGCGCACGGTGGGGTTGCTTTCATCCACATTCGTGCGAAGCAGGTCGTTCAGGTTCACGGCGCCCGCTTCCAGTTTCATGGCAATCCGCTTGATCTCGCGGGCAGTCGCGCTGGCATTGGCGATGGCTTCCGTGATTTCACGACGGCCTTCCTCAATGCGCTTGGCCAGGTTGATTTCTTCTTCCCGCGAAAGCAGCGGAACCTTGCCCATTTCCATCAGATACAGACGTACCGGGTCGTCGATCTTGGCTGTTTCAGCCGTATCGGCGTCTTCCTGGTACTGCATGGTCAGTGCGTCTTCATCCAACTTCGAACGGCGATAACGGTCTTTATCATCTCCGCCATTCTCGTCATCCCCGGATTCTCCGATATCCCCCTTGACCTTGATATCCATATCGTCGAGATCCTCAAGGAGTTTTTCCATCTCGCTCGTACTTATGCCATCGGGCAAGGAATCATTGATCTCGTCAAAGGTCAATTCTCCCTTTTCCTTGCCTTGTATAATCAGTTCTTCAAAGTCTGCTTCAACTGTTGCCATATCACTACCCTCCGAATCGGCATCTGCTTCTACGGCCTTTTCAAAGGAGGACTTCATGCCCTCGATCAGGGCTTTTGCCTGCTTGCGGGTCTTGGCTTCGGCTTTGGTTTTGGATTTCGACTTGGTCTGCTTCGAATCGTTTTTCTTCGAAGTGGTCGATTTCTTCCTGGCCGATTTTTTGGCGCTGTCTTTGGGCGCTGCCTGGGCCGCCGTCTTCTTATTGGCAGGCGCAGCCTTCTTTTTCGAAGAAGTGGCTTTCTTCGCCGTTTTCTTCGTGGACTTCTTCGTGGCCGTTTTATTGATTTTCTTTTTGCTGCTTACTTTCTTACTTGGAGACATGTGTTCTCTTTCGTTGCGCGATTACGTTTCGTTAAACGCTCCTGGGCGTTTTGCTTTTGTAATTGTAGCAATTCCCGCACGGCATCCATATCGCCTTGCCGGGACAGCTCGCTGATTTTCTGGCTCAATCGGCGATTTTCCGATAATTGAAATTCCGAACCGATCATATCGATCAGCGATTCGGTCACAGCCAGATAATTCTCCGCTACCGTTTCATCACTGTCGAGCATTACCTCCTCAATAAACTTGCGATGCTCCCGGCCGTTCTCCCCTTCGGGCAATTGATGATACAATTCCTTGCCATTCACATCATTGTCCAGCACCACTTTCGTCCAGTATCGGACCAGAGGGTGCTCAATCCATTCCACCTGCATATTCTCCCGCGCCAACGCCCGCGCGTCGGCATGGGTCATCAGTAAAAGCAGCAATCCCTTTTCGCGTCGGCTGGCTGGTCCGGCCAAGAGGGCTAATTCGCCGATTTCATCCGGTTTTTCCGGCGACGCCACAGGGCTGCTGTCTGTATCCAGTTCCGGATAATAGGGCTCTGCTTCTTCTTCCATTTCCTCCAGGTCGGGAGGCGGCGCGGGAGCCCAATCATCCGATTGCACGACCGCCTTCGGGGCAGCCGGCTCCGGTTTATTCTCCCGGCGTTCGCGATTTTCGCGATACCGGGCTTCACGCGCCAGTTTGCGTTGGCGCTGTTGTTCCAGGTGCTCCTTCAGCAGGCCTTCCTCGTGGCCCAGTTCCACGGCCAACTTCGTAATATAGCCCGCCAGCACCAGCGGTTCGTCAATAGCCGAAAATACCGGCTCAAAAAGTTCAAGCGCCGCAAAGCGGCTTTCCGGGCGCGCCATGTCATAGCGCTTGCGCGCCTGGTCAATCAGAAAGTCGAAAAAAGGCGCCGCGTCTTCAATCACCTTCTGCAGCGCTTCCGGACCTTCCTTCTTGGCCAGGCTGTCGGGATCTTCGCCTTCCGGCATGCGCCCGACGCGCACCTCCAGTCCCGCTCCCAGCAATATTTCCAGACCCCGGATAATCGCCTTTGTTCCCGCTTCATCGGCGTCGTATAGGAAAACGACCTCCCGCGTAAAGCGATGGATCAAATTGGCCTGTTCCGGCGTCAGCCCCGTGCCCAGCGATGCCACGGCGCTCATGACTCCCGCCTGATGGCAACCGATGACATCCATATATCCCTCGACCAGCACCGCCGGCTGCTTATCGCGGGTCATGGCGTCACGCGCCTGAAAAAGGCCGTACAACTCCCGGCCTTTTTGAAAAAGCTCCGTCTCCCGGGAGTTCAGGTACTTCGGCCCGTCTCCCTCAAAAATGCGCCCGCCAAAACCGATCGCCGTACCCCGGCGATTCAGGATCGGAAAAATAAGACGCTCGCGCAAATAATCATAAACCCCGTGTCCCGACTTGCGCTGCATCGAAACCCCGGCGTCGATCAGGGCCTTTTCGCTGAAGCCCTTCTGCGCCAGATAACGCGACAGGTCATCCCACGAATCACCCGCCACGCCCAACTGAAAAGACGCGGCGATCTCGGGACGAATCCCGCGCTCCGTCAAGTACCGTCGGGCAAAAGCGCCCTGCTCCTGATGGTTCAGGCGCTTCCGGTAAAAATCGGCGGCCTGCTTCAAAACATCCTGCAAGACCTGCCGCCACTTCAACTGCTTGTCATCCTGAGCCCGCGCATTGAACCGCGGCATCTCCAGATGATACTTCTTCGCCAGAATTTCCAGCGCCTCGCGAAAATCAACGCGCTCGATCTCGCGAATGAAAGTGATCACATCGCCACCCATCCCGCAACCGAAACACTTGAAAATCTGCATGCCGGGATGGATGTAGAAGGAGGGTGTTTTCTCCTGGTGGAATGGGCAGCACGCCTTCATGCGAGCCCCGGCCGGCTTCAATTCCACATACTGGCTCACCACATCTTCAATGTCGGCAGCCGTACGCACCTTTTGGGCAAAGTCCCGAAAACTGGTTTGATTATTCATGGACAAATCGCCGAACACCCGCTTGAGTTGGTATGTCAAGTCAGCGCCGAAAAACCAGGCTCCCGGATCAACGCTGCTTAAAAACAGTGTGCAGCCATCTGTCAGGACCGTCTCACCGGAGCGGTCGAAATGCACACCTTCGTGTCCTGCCTGATTCCAACCCGCAGGACACACATTATAAAATTATAAGCAAAATGCTAAGAAAATTCAATAACGATTTCGACAAAAGGCCTCCCCCTGCTCCACGGAAAGCGGAAGAATCCCGTTAAACGTCGTAAATTCAAGGACATACGCCTAAGACAGGGCGCAGTTTTTTATAGACAATCAGCCACATTAAATACTTGCCCTTTTTCGCCGTCCAATGCAAGAAAATTGCGAAATATTCTTCCCGGCTCTTTACCACTGGCATAAATAAAATGGCTTGGCTTGTAGTTCAGCGAAGTGAGTCGCGTAAAATTCACGCGCGCGGATAAAGTTAAGCCTTTTATGAGGCCGGCTCAGGAAGGCTTGCGCTCCTGCTCCAAAAGCCATTTCGCTGCATCGAGAAGGTCACCCGCCACATAATCAGGCGTCGCGTCATACTGCTTGTCCTTGCCCCCGGCACCGGTCCGCACCAGAATCGATCCAATTCCCAGGCGTCGCGCCGCTTCGATATCCGATGTGCGGTCCCCGATAACAACGCTCCGTTCCAGGTCAATATTCAGGTCCTTTTGCGCGCGCTTGAAGAGGGCCGTCCCGGGCTTGCGGCAATCGCAGTCCTGTCCCATCCCATGGGGGCAATAATAGATGCCGTCGATCACCAGATCATAGGGCTTCAGGTGCTTGAACATGGTGTTGTTGATTTTGTAGAAGTCGTAGCGCGTATAGTAGCCCAGGCCGATGCCCCCCTGGTTCGTCACGATCACCAGCCGGTAGCCCATGTCCATCAGCCGCTTCAGCCCCTCACCGGCATTGGGCAGCAGACGAAAATCCTCCGGCGTATGCAGATAACCCACATCCTCGTTGATCGTACCATCGCGATCCAGAAAGGCCGCCGGGGCCATCTTGAGCGGAGGCGCGGGTAATTCGACACCGGCCGCCGTAATTCCGGGATCGTCGGGGCTTCGGTCCGGCTTCGCACTGCTGGGCATCGGGGCCGCGTCGATCTTGCCTTCGGCACGGAGCGACTCAATCGCCTTGTGCAGGATGGCCGTCGTCGAAACCGGCGTCTCGATGTCCACCAGCACCGCCTTGCCGCCATGTTTCTCCACGACTTCCGAGCTCGTCAGGCCGGACTTCTTGTAGTCCCCCGCCTTGATGTAGAGATGGGGCTTGATGGCTTCGATATTCTGCGCGTTGCGGCGTTCGTCAAAAAGAAAAACCAGGTCCACCGACTCCAGCGCGGCAATCGTCGCCGCTCGCTGCTCCTGGGGAACAATAGGCCGGTGGGGGCCCTTGTAGGATTTCACGGACGCGTCTGAATTAACCGCCACCACCAGCAGGTCGCATTGCTCGCGCGCCTTCTGCAGGTACTCCACATGGCCCGCGTGAACCAGGTCGAAGGCCCCGGACGTAAAGCCGATAATATGGCCCTTGTCACGATGCACACGACACTGCTCAGCCGCTTCTTCGCGCGTCAGAATTTTGCTTTCGAAAAGCCTCATGGATTCGATCTGTAATTGAAATTCGGGAAAAGTGTTTCCCTTATTTTCGAAAAGAACTGTGCTTGCTGATCTGTTGCATGAGCGAGATAGAATCGAGCTGCTTACCCGCGCCCAGCACAATGGCCGTCTCCGGATTTTCGGCAATTCCCACGGGCAAGCCCGTCTCTGCCGCCAGGAGCGTAGTCAAGCCGCGCAATTGCGCGCCACCGCCCGCCAGCGTAATGCCCTTGTCAAAAATGTCCGAAGCCAGCTCGGGAGGCGTCCGCTCAAGCATGCTCTTCACGGCATCAACAATAGCCGAAGTCGGTTCCCGCAGGGCCTCGCGCACTTCCTCGGAGCTGATCTCAATGGTGCGGGGCAGGCCAGCCACCAGGTCGCGGCCCTTGATGATCATCTTTTTCTCTTCGGGAAGGTCATCTACCGAGCCGATTTGAATCTTGATTTCTTCCGCCGTCCGTTCGCCGATCATCAGGCGGTATTTGCCCTTGATATGGGCGCTGATGGCCTGATCCATGGCGTCACCGGCCACACGCACCGACTTGCTGACCACAATGCCGCCCAACGAAATAACGGCCACTTCCGTCGTACCACCGCCGATGTCGATCACCATGCTGCCCGAAGGTTCCGTAACGGGAAGCCCCGAACCGATCGCCGCGCACATGGGTTCTTCCGTCAGAAAGACATGATGGGCGCCCGCCTGCAGCGCCGCTTCCACCACGGCCCGTTTTTCCACTTCCGTAATACCCGAAGGCACCGAAATCATCACACGCGGCAGAACCACGGGCAAAAACATCTTGCGGCCCGAACGCACCTTGCGGATGAAATACTTCAGCATGTCCTGCGTCACCTGGAAGTCCGCAATCACGCCGTCGCGCATGGGGCGAATGGCCGTGATCGTACCCGGAGTACGACCCAGCATCTGCTTGGCTTCCGAACCGACGGCCACAATGGTGCTGGTCGTCGTTTCGATAGCCACCACCGAGGGTTCACAAAGAACAATGCCTTCGCCCTTTACGTAAACCAGAGTCGTAGCGGTACCCAGGTCAATCCCGATATCCAGCGAGAACAGGTTGCTAAAGAAAGGCATAAACGGGGTCCTTTTCAGCGGGAGTTATCCAGCACAGAAACAAGAGGAACCGACAAATAAATACAAGTTGGCCTGCAAAGAAGCCAGCCCTTCCGCATTTACGCCGTAACTACTTGATTTCGCGATGCAGGGTATGCGCTTTGTCATATTTGCAGTATTTTTTCAGTTCCAAACGTCCCGTGGTGTTGCGTTTGTTTTTAATAGTCACGTAGCGGTTTACGCCGGATTTGTCGTTATTGCGACATTCGGTGCATTCCAAAATGACCTGAACACGATTGATTGCTTTAGCCATCTTCTTCTTTCTCCGTCAGGCGCAAAATCGCCTCTTAAGATTATCGGCTCCAAGTATATGAAACCTTATTCAAAAACACAAAAGAGTCGCCCTGATCATTATGACCACAGCGACCTAACACATTTTCACATACGCCTCCTTTTGTCAATACGTAAATATAACAAAACGAAAATTCCTGGCCACAGGAACGCGGCATCTTTCGATACAGGCCATCAGTTCCTGAACCCAAGCAAGCGCACAAGGCTCCGGAACGCCTTGCCGTCCAAACGGCTTTTCAGGATAAGTTGATGTTCTTCAGTATTCTGGTCCAGAGAAAAAATGGCCCGCGATCCGCTGGCCCGCTCCAGCATGCGGTCCCGCCAATCGGCAGCCTTGTTTAAGCGATCCTCCTTATTCTGACGATTACTCAGCAAAACCAGCCGGCGACGATACTCGTAAGCCCACGAAACTAAGGCCGGCAAATCCAGATCCATGGCCGCCAGATTATCCGCGCCAAATCCTTCTATCGCGGCCATCGGCGGAATCACCGGACCGCCATCAATCTTGCCCTGAAGCAAGCCGGCCATCCCGTCAATTGTTCCCGCTTCAAAGGAGACGGCCAGCGTGTTTCCAACCTTGACATATTCTCCCCCGAGCCGGGCTCCATCGTCCTGACTGGCAGACATCGCCTGGAAAGTTGGTCCCAGAATGGCCTTATCTTCCATGTCATTGGCCAGAAAACCGAAGCGATGGATGGATATCCCCCCGACATTGCGAATATCTTTCGTTAACTCAGAATCCGCCAACTCATGCATGACTATTTCATCAACATAATCCACCATCTTCAGAAAACCGGACTCCAGGGCATGGGGCACCTCACTGCCGGCAAAGAATTGAATACCCACCGGGCTTTTTTCGGGAAGCAAAGTAGAAAGACCGATACCGTTTAATAACAGGGGAAAAGTGGCGAGCCATTCTTCGTTGTAGCGTTTTTCAAGGGCTTCCCGCAATGCCTTCTCGGCGGAATCATATTCCGCACCCGGCCCCAGGTCGATCCGCTTGATCGTGGTCCAGACGATCGAATCCATCAGGTTCCGCATGGCCCCCCAGTTCCACCGCGCCACCAGCCGCACGGCCCCATTCGCCGGAACCATCCCGGCCAGTTCACTCAGGTTTTCGCGGGGCTCTTCTTCCAAACAGGCGGCCAGGGCGCTTCCCTTCACGGCCTGCAAGCGGCATTCCGTCTCCATCATGTTTTCAGGAAAACGCACGTTCATCCGCAAACTTTCACACTGCCGCAGAAATTCCAGCCTTCCAGAAGAAACCGCGACATCCTCCAGCATTCCCATCCGGACTTCTTCCGTCGTATTGGCAAGGGTCTGCATGAGGCGTTCGTTTCTTTTCTCGGCCAAGGGCAGCGCGAATTTCGGCATGAAGATTTCAACGCTCAGTTCCGGCTCGCTCAGGGCCGCCATCTCTTCCAAAACCGGGGTCAGTTCCCGGGCCTGATCAAAGGAAATCGGATGCGGCGCGGCAACGATATACTCATCCATTTCATCCACAGCCAATTCGATTCGCTGAAAAAATTGTGCCAGGGAAGACTTGATTTCCATATTAAAATTGCCGCTCATGAGCACATAGATTTCACCCTTCGCGTTGCGGCCGATCACCATCCGTGCCTCATCGGGGATTGCCGGCAATTCCCGAATACCCAGAACTCCCTGCAAAAGGCGCCGTATGCTGGACCCGGAAGTTTCCTCTTCCGCCAGAATCGCGTCCGCCTGATCTATGAAGGCATTCATCCGATTGACCCGAATCGTCATATTCCAGTCGGGTTCGGGGATGGTCGCTGTTTCCATGGCGGGCTTCGGTGTGGCCGGTGGAGGCGGAGGCACGGGCGTCGCTTGCGATTGATCCGGCGTCACGGCAGGCGTCGGGGTCGGTTCCGGCATATCGCTATCCGGCCCGGCCTGCTTGTCGCCATCAATAATAATCCACACCACAGTTCCGGCAATCACCGCGATAAGCAGCAATATCAGCAATGGCAAAATCTTTTTCATAAGAAAGAGCCTTTCTCACAATATAATGGAATAATGGCGCAAAGATAATCGCCTGAATCTTATGGGACCATTTATGACGAATTAAGTTCCAATAATCAAGCAGGAAAGTGCCGGTCAATCCATGGACCGACGGCCCTCGAAGGCGCGCAGGAGAGTCTGGCCGTCGGCATGTTCCAGGCTGCCGCCCATGGGAAGCCCCAGCGCAATACGCGAAACCTTGATCCCCTGGGGACGATAGCGCTGCATCAGAAAAAGGCAGGTCGCTTCGCCTTCCACACTCGGGTTCATCGCCAGGATCAGTTCCGACACGTTTTCCGATTCCATGCGTCGGTCCAACGAGCCCAGATTCAAATCCGACGCCGTCACCCCCTTGAGCGGACTCAGGCAGCCGCCGAGGATGTGATAGCGCCCCGAAAAACTCCCCGCCGATTCCACGGCGATGGCATCCATGGGCGATTCCACCACGCATATCAGGCCCGTTTCGCGGTCGGGATTTTCGCAGATGGGGCAAGGGTCTTCTTCGGTCACGTTTCCGCATCGCGTGCATCGCATGAGTTTCTCGCGCATCTCCAGAATACCGGCCGCCAGCGCCTCCACGTCTTCGCGGGGTGACTGCATCATAAAAAAGGCCAAGCGTTCCGCACTGCGTCGGCCGATGGTGGGCAGCTTGGTCAGGTGGGTAATCAGTCGTTCCAGAGACGGCGGAATGGATGCGGCCATGAAACATGCTCCCTCTCAGAGATTCAGCGGAATCGCTTGACGCCTTTTTGCTCGCAGTAGTCCCGAATCTTGCACTTGCTGCACCAGGGCGAGGTCGGCATGCACAGGTTCTGCCCGTAGGTCACCAGCAGGTCGTTAATGATGATCCAGTGCTTCTTCGGCAATACCTCGCGCAGGACCATCTCCGTCTCGTCGGGGTGGCTGGTTTCGACATAACCCCAGCGGTTCGTGATCCGGTGCACATGGGTATCGACGCAGATGGCGGGCTTGTTGTAGCCCTGAGTCAGGACCAGATTCGCCACCTTGCGTCCCACGCCCTTCAGCGTCAGAAGTTCATCGATCTCGTCGGGCGTTTGTCCATTATAGCGATCCACCAGATTTTGGCAAATATCGAGAATGTTCTTGGCCTTGGTGTTATAGAAGCCCACGGGATAGACGGCCTGGGCGATCGTTTTTTCGTCAAGATTGAGGATCTTGCGGGGCGTGTCGGCCAGTTTGAAGAGGCGCTTGGCCGCCTCCGCCGTGCAGTCGTCCTTGGTGCGCAGGCTCAGCACCGTGGCGATGAGGACCTTGAAGGGCTCCCGCTTTTTGCGGGACATGGCCGTGACCATGGGATCTTTCCATTGCTTCATTTCTTTTTTGAGAATGGAAACAACCTTGTCGATGGGAAAGTCGGTATTGGCCTTTGACGTTTTCTTTGCCAATTTGTGTGCCTTTGCCGTTGAAATCAGGACGCGGACTCGAGCAGATATACCATGATCGCCTTTTGCACATGGAGGCGGTTTTCCGCCTGGTCGAAAACGATGGCGTTGGGTCCGTCCATCATTTCGTCGCTGATTTCCTCGCCACGATGGGCCGGCAGGTCGTGCATGATCCACGCGCCTTCCTGGGCGTTGGCCATGAGGTCGGAGTTGACCTGGAAAGGCTGAAAATGCCGCCTGCGTTCTTTGGCCTCATCCTCCTGGCCCATGCTCGCCCACACGTCCGTATAAACGGCATCGGCTTCCAGCACGGCCTCCACGGGATCGGTGCCGATCTGGATGGTGGCGCCGGTTTTTTCCCCTTGTTTTTGAGCCGCCTTGACAAATTCCGCATCGGGCTCGTAGCCTTCCGGCGTCGCCACGCGAATTTCCGAACCCAGCCGCGCCGTCATGGCAACGAGGGAGTGGCAGATGTTGTTGCCGTCGCCCACATAGGCCAGTTTCAGCCCGTCAAAGTTGCCGCGCTTTTCCAGGATGGTCAGAAAGTCCGCCATGGCCTGGCAGGGATGCTCGTCATCGCTCAGGGCGTTGATCACGGGCAGCTTGCAATGCTCCGCCAGCTCGATCACATTTTTCTGCGCAAAGGTCCGCACCATCACCATGTCGAACCAGCGCTCGATATTTTTCGCCACGTCATAGATCGATTCCCGCTTCCCCAGGCCGATCTCCTGCGGACCCAGATAGATGCCGCTGCCCCCCATCTGCAGCATGGCGATCTCGAAGGTGCATCGCGTGCGGAGCGAGGGTTTCTCAAAAATCATGGCAAGGACACAGTCCTGCATCCGGCGCGAGAATTTTTTCGTCGGCACTTCTTTCTTGAGTTCACGGGCCAGGTCGAAAACGGCTTCAATATCCTCGCGGGAAAAATCAAAAACCTGGCGAAAATCACGCTTGCCCATGGCATCGCTCCTTTATGATCCGAAAAAAATAAAAGCTCCGAGATAAACGAATGACGCCGATCCAAGCCTTTCCCTATCCAAGAGCAAAAAAGAAGTAAAGCATCATAACACCCTTTTCTGCAAGTTATTTTTATGTAAACGCAGCAATAAAATACGATTCACAGCCCCAATACAGGCCCCCCGAAACAAAATTTTTTCCAGGATTTTCCAAAATCCCCAAAGCGGAACACCAGAAATGCCACCCCATCCGAACCCCCAAATGTTGCCCGGTTTTGGGACGCCAAGTCACGCAGCCGCCATGTCTGCCAATGGACTGCAAAGGCTCGCCGCCTCGACCTTGTTCGTCTTTGGATTGCGAAGGCTCGCCTTCGCTTTCATGACCGG
>CAYWYC010000130.1:0-7720 GCA_964462565.1 uncultured Candidatus Sumerlaeota bacterium
CTAGCCATCGCCTGTTTTCTGGTCAGACAAGTCGTTGATTATCTTCCGGTATTTATCCAAATCCAGAACAAAGCCCTCCAGAAATGCTTTTTCCCCTTCATCCTGAAGTTTGCGAAAGGACAGCATGGCCTCAAAGGTGCTTCCGTCGGTTCGGCGATAGCGGGTCATGGCCTGGCTCCATCCTTCCTCTTCCGAATGCTGAATAAGATGATGGCGTTCATCGGGATTCGCGTAGAGAGCCTCGGCGATGCTGGTGCGGTTTACCGTTTCCATACAGGCTTCGGGGGAATCGAAACCAAGCATACGCGCGATTTCAGGATTTACGTCAAGAAATTTGCCTTCCACCGTGGAATAAAATATGCCGATAGGCGCGGAGTTATAGATGCGCCGGTACTTTTCCTCTTCCTTTTCCAGTTCATCGCGGGCCCGCTTTTCCGCGGTGATATCTTTGCCCACTTCCACCACTCCAATGATTTCCCCCTTTTCGTCCTTCAGGGGATAGGAAGTCACGGTAAAATACTTACCCTCATATTCCGTTTCTTTGCTTTCCGGTTTGCCGCTTTGCATGCACCTTTTGGCTGGACAATCTTCGCAGGGCGATTCGCGGTTATGCCAGAGGCTGAAACAGAAAGTTTTGTTTTTCTTTTCCAGGGGCTCTTCCGTGAGTTTGCGGGTTGAGGAATTGGTCCAAAGCACCTCAAAGTCTGTTGAGATAAGGGCGATCACTTCGGAAATACTATTGAGAATAAGGGACTTTTCCCATTCCGAATGCTGCAGGGCGCGGCTGAGCCGATGCCTTTCGGCGGCCTCACGAGCGCGTTTGATAAAGTATTCGGGATCCATGGGTTTTACGATGTAATCAAATATACCCAGATGAGCGCTTTCCACGGCGGAAGCCAGGTCGGGATAGCCGGTAAAAAGGATCACGGGCAACTCCGGGTATTCCGCGTTCAGGGCCTTGACCAATTCATACTTTTCGTTGCCCTGCATCATATAATCCGCGATGACAAGATCAAAATTATCCTGTCGCACTTTTTTCAGACATTCTTTTCCGTTCTCCACGGCATCCACCTCAAAGTTTTCCGATTCCAGGATGGCCTTGCTCGTTTCCAGAATGCCGATTTCATCGTCTGCAATTATGGCCCGATAAGGCCCGCTGTTTATCCCCAAAAGTCTGGAATGCAAGGCAAACTTGGCCTCTTGTGAGGCTTGGGATGCTTCTTTCGTTCTCGCTTTTTCGCTATCGGGTTCAGGACTTGTCTGCATTGGAAATATCCTTTCCCTGCCACACATCCTTCTCCACCATATAATGTTCAAGCGCGTTTAAAAATTCCGACTTCTTTAATGACCAGGCAGGCGCAATCAAACGGTCGCGCGGCGCCTCACCCATGAGGCGATGGATCAGGATTTCGGGATTCAGGCGAGAAAGATAATCCACGAGCAAATCAAGATACTCATCCCGATCCAGAATACGAATTTTACTATGTTTATAATCATACGCCAATTGAGAATGCTTGTCAATATAGAGGTTGTGCAATTTCACGCCCCAGGCCTGGAGTTCGTTCATCAGAGGTGCCGATGCCAGCATGTCATTGCGCGAGTCGCCCGGCAGGCCGAATATGACATGGCCCACCCAGCGGATCTTGCGGGCATTCAGGCGCTTGGCGGCGTCGATGAATTGCTCCACGCTGTGGCCGCGGTTCATGGCTTCGAGGCTGGCATTGCGCATGGACTGGAGCCCCATTTCGATCCAAAGATAATGGTCGGCGGCAAGTTCTTCGAGAACGTCGAGCACTGCTTCGTTCAGGCAATCGGGCCGCGTGCCAATGGCGATGGCGGAAAGTTCCGCTTCTTCGCGCAAGTGATCGGGTAAGCTCTCAGCAATGGCTCCGTAGGTTTCGCGTAATATTTCCGGCGGCGCGTAGGTATTGGTATAGGCCTGGAAATAGGCAATGAATCGCGTCGTCCTGGGATCACGCTTCAGGCTGCGCTCAAGGCCGCTTGTCCATTGTTCACGAACGGGCAATTCCGGTTGCACGAATTGCGCCCGTGCGCCTTCGGCATCGCAGTAGCGGCATCCACCCGTGGCGATCGAGCCGTCGCGGTTCGGACAGGTGAATCCGGCATCAAGCGGTATGCGCCGCGTCCGTCCGCCGAAGATCTCGCGCAGGGCCGGTCCCAGAGCATGCCAGGGCTTTCCGCCGGGGAAGGCAGGTTTTTGTGAAAGATCGCTTTTCAAATTCATAAGTCTTTCAGCCCTTTGATTATTTCAGAACTTCAAATGCCGCAAGGCCAGATCCAGCCGCCAGAAAGTTTCGTCCTCGCCGCGATAATTGATGTTTTCGCGCAATTCGATCTTTCCCATGTCGGTCATACGTTTTCTTTCTATCCATTTCAGGGATTTAATCTTTAGATAATATACTTATCGGCAAAACCGGGAATTACAATAATTTCCGAAAAAGGCTTTCGGGTGACAATATTGTCATCCTGTTATGTATCCATAATAATATCAATATATTATGGCTCGCATTCCAGGCCGGGATTCAGCCGCTTCCTTTCTTTGCGACAAGCATTTCCATTTTTCGCGTGGCCCCTTTGCATCCTTTCCGGTTATGCGACAGGTGGAAGTGTAGCCATTTCAGATTTTTATGCAAGTCTCTTCTGGTCATCTTTTTTCGGGACCTTTGGCTCAAATCGTCAATATTTGCAGGCCTTCCCTTATTCCCGCCACCTTGTCGGTCAGCCGGTCTTTTCCATCCCTTCCATGCCTTCGCTTCCTTTCTCATTGCCTTGATTTCAATTTTGGCATCTCCCTTGCCTTAGCAGGGGCAGCGATAGAGCAGGAACCGGGAGTGGCACACAAGATTATCCCTACCCGCATCGTTCTAAAGAAAAGGAGAAAACTCATAATGAGAAAAGTAGCAATCTACGGAAAAGGCGGAATCGGAAAATCCACAACCACCCAGAATACCGTGGCAGCCCTGGCGGAAATGGGCAAGAAGGTCATGGTGGTGGGCTGCGACCCCAAGGCGGACTCGACGCGTCTCCTCATGGGCGGCCTGGCCCAGAAGACCGTTTTGGAAACCCTCCGCGAGGAAGGTGAAGACGTGGAACTGGAAGACATTCTCCGTCAGGGATTCGAAGGAACCATGTGCACGGAATCGGGTGGGCCCGAGCCGGGCGTGGGTTGTGCCGGTCGCGGTATTATCACCTCGATCAACCTGCTGGAACAGCTGGGCGCTTATGAGGACGACAAGGAACTGGACTATGTGTTCTATGACGTTCTTGGCGACGTGGTGTGCGGCGGTTTTGCCATGCCGATACGCGAAGGCAAGGCCCAGGAAATTTACATCGTATGCTCGGGCGAGATGATGGCCATGTACGCTGCCAACAACATCTGCAAGGGTATCGTAAAGTTTGCCGAGGCCGGTGGCGTGCGTCTGGGCGGCCTGATATGCAACAGCCGTAAGACAGACAACGAAAAAGAACTGATCAATGAACTGGCCAGTCGTCTCGGTACCCAGATGATCCACTTCGTCCCCCGCGACAATGACGTACAGCGCGCGGAACTCCGCCGTCAGACGGTTATCGACTGGAACCCCCAGTGTCCCCAGGCCGATGAATATCGCATCCTGGCCAGGAACATAGAGGAAAACGAGATGTTCGTGATTCCCAAGCCCCTGGGCGTGGATGAGCTGGAAAGTTTGCTGGTGGAATTCGGCATTGCCGCATAAGGGCATTCGCCTTCCATAAACTTTATAAGAAAAAGACGAGGAGGATTTTAAAATGATAATGGTTCGAGCAATTGTACGTCCCGAAAAAAGCGACGAAGTCCTGGCGGCCCTGATGTACGCGGGCTTTCCGGCGGTGACGAAATTTGATGTATTCGGTCGCGGCAAACAGCGCGGCATGAAGGTGGGCGGAGTGACTTACGACGAACTGCCCAAGACCATGATGTTTACCGTGGTGAAGCCCGATGATGAGGAATTTGTGGTGGAGACGATCATGAAAGCCGCACGCACCGGTAATAAGGGCGCTTTTGGTGATGGCAAGATTTTCATTTCCGAAATCGAGGAATCCTACACCATCAGTTCCGGCCACAAAGACGAATAGGCCCCAGCCGCAGGCTTCGAAGGGAGATCGAACATGAAAGAGATAGTGGCGATTATTCGCATGAACAAAATGAACGAAACAAAAGAGGCCCTGGCCGAAGCCGGTGTTTCGTCTCTATCGGCCCGCAAGGTGATGGGCCGTGGAAAGGGCAAAGTGGACTACCTGCTCCTCCAGGGCGCGGAAGAAGGTTACGATGAAGCCATCAACCAACTCGGCCCAGGGCCCAAGTTTGTTCCCAAGCGTCTGCTGAACATTGTCGTAACCGACGACATGAAGGACACCGTCATCAAGACGCTGATCCAGGTGAACCAGACGGGCAGCCCCGGCGATGGCAAGATTTTCGTCCGCACACTGAAGAACGCATATCGCGTACGCACCGGCGAAAGCGGTGACGATGCCGTCAGTGAAGCCGCACCGGCAGCCACCAAAGCAGACTAATGAGGAAGAAAAGGAGAGGATGACGATGTCTATACTCGATAAATTGAAAAACCCCGATAAGGCGAAAGAGGCGCTCATCGAGGCCTATCCCGCCAAGGTGGCGCGCAAGAGGTCCAAGGCCATCGTGGTGAACGATCCCGATAAACCCAGGGAAATCCAGAGCAACGTGCGAACCGTTCCCGGGATCATTACCATGCGCGGCTGCTCCTACGCCGGATGCAAGGGCGTGGTCATCGGGCCCACGCGGGATGTGCTGAGCATTACCCATGGTCCCATCGGCTGCGGCTACTACAGCTGGCTCACCCGGCGCAACCAGACCAAACCGCCCACACCCGATTCGCCCAACTACATGACCTACTGCGCCTCCACGGACATGCAGGAAGACCAGATCATTTTTGGTGGCGAGAAAAAATTGAAGCAGGCCATTATCGAGGCCTATGAAGCATTCAAGCCCAAGGCCATCGCCATCCAGTCAACCTGCCCCGTCGGCCTCATCGGCGACGATATCCATCAGGTGGCCCGCGAAACATCCCGGGAACTCGGTATCAATGTCTTTGCCTTCAGCTGCGAGGGATACAAGGGCGTCAGCCAGTCCGCCGGCCACCATATCGCCAACAACGGCCTCTTCAAGCATGTGATCGGTCTGAACGACCAGGCCAGCGAGAATCCCTACAAGGTCAACCTGCTGGGCGAATACAACATCGGCGGCGATGCATTCCAGATTGAAGAACTATTCGAGCGCTGCGGCATCGAACTCATCGCCACCCTCAGCGGCAACTCGCACTACGACGCCATGTGCCGCTCTCATACGGCTAACCTGAACATGGTCATGTGCCATCGGTCCATCAACTACGTGGCCGAGATGATGGAAAAGAAATACGGCATTCCCTGGATCAAGGTGAACTTTATCGGCGCGGAAGCCACGGCCAAGTCGCTGCGCAAGCTGGCCCAGTATTTCGGCGACGACGCGCTCATGGAAAAAGTGGAAAACGTGATTGCCGAGGAAATGCCCGCCGTCATCGAAGCCCAGAAGAAGTACAAGGCCCGATGCGAAGGCAAGACGGCCATGCTCTTTGTCGGTGGATCGCGCGCCCACCATTACCAGGAACTCTTCAAGGAAATCGGCATGGAAACCCTGAGCGCCGGTTATGAGTTCGCCCACCGTGACGACTACGAAGGCCGCACTGTTCTGCCTGAAATCAAGGTGGACGCCGACAGCCGGAACATCGAGGAACTGAAGGTCGAGCCCGATCCGCAGCGCTATAAGCCGCGCAAGTCTTCGGAAGAGATGGAGAAGCTGAAAGCGGAAGGGCTTCCTGTGAGCGATTACGAAGGCATGATGGCCCAGATGGAGAGGAACACCCTCGTCATCGACGACCTGAGCCACTGGGAAATGGACAAGCTGCTCGAACTTTACAAGCCCGATATCTACTGCGCCGGCATCAAGGAAAAATACGCCGTCCAGAAACAGGGCATCCCCTGCAAGCAGCTGCACAGCTACGATTACGGCGGACCCTACGCCGCCTTCCAGGGCGCTATCAATTTCTACGAAGAAATCGACCGCATGGTAAACAGCCACATCTGGAAGATGATCAAGGCCCCCTGGGAAGGCAACCAGGAACCCGAGATCGAAGCCGAATACAACGTGGCCGGATAAAGCCCAGGCAAACGGGGCAAGCCCGATTCAAACTGAAATCGACCCATAAGGAGTAGCGAAATGCTTTTAAGACATACCACAGACGAAGTCCAGGAACGGAGCGCGCTGTCGATTAACCCCGCCAAAACCTGTCAGCCCGTGGGGGCCATGTACGCGGCCCTGGGTATTCACGGATGCCTGCCCCACAGCCACGGTTCCCAGGGATGCTGCGCCTATCATCGAAGCGCCCTGACCAAACATTACAAGGAACCCGTCATGGCGGCGACCAGTTCCTTCACCGAGGGAGCCTCCGTCTTCGGCGGACAGGCCAACCTCTTGCAGGCGATCAACAATATCTTCACCGTGTACGATCCCGACATCATCGCCGTACACACCACCTGCCTCTCGGAAACAATCGGCGACGATATTCCCCAGATCAGCCGGAAGGCTCTGGACGATGGCAAAATCCCCGAGGGCAAGTATGTGATCCATTGCAACACGCCCAGCTACGTGGGCAGCCACGTGACGGGATTTTCGAACATGACCGCCGGCATCGTGCAGTATTTTGCCGAAGCCCAGGCCGAAAAAAAGGCCAGACGCCTCAACATCATCCCCGGATGGGTGGAACCCGCCGACATGCGTGAGATGAAGCGCATGCTGAAGATGATGAGCGTGGAACACACCATGTTTCCCGATACCTCCGGTGTTTTGGATACCGCCATGACGGGGACCCATGAGTTTTATCCCGCCGGTGGCGCAAAGGTCCCGGACCTTGTCCAGACCGGTGACAACTTGGCCACCATCGCCATGGGCATGAGCGCTTCGGCCCAGGCCGCCAAGGCCCTCGACTCCAAGTGCAAGGTTCCCTGCGAAATCCTGGAACTGCCCATCGGACTCAGCGCCACCGACGAATTTGTCAACACCGTCCGCAAGACCATGGGCGTCAAGGTGCCCGACGAAATGATGTACGAACGCAACCGCCTCGTCGATATGATCACCGACATGAGCCAGTATCTCTATGGCAAGCGCGTGGCCCTCTGGGGCGATCCCGACCAGCTCGTCTCGATCAGTCAGTTTCTGGCCGACCTGAACATGCAACCCGTCTATGTCGTCACGGGCACGCCGGGCAAGAAGTTCCTCAAGCGCATGGAAGCCGTCCTTGGCGACCGTGTGCCTGATGCAAAGATCAAGCAGGGAGCCGGTGCGGACATGTTTCTCATGCATCAGTGGATCAAGCAGGAATCGGTCGATTTGCTCATCGGCAACACCTATGGCAAATACATTGCCCGCGACGAAGACATCCCCTTCGTCCGCCACGGCTTCCCGATCCTTGACCGCGTGACGCACCAGTATTTTCCCACCGTGGGATATGCCGGAGCCATCCACCTGCTCGATCAGATTCTGACCGTGCTCATGGATCGCCAGGATCGCGACGCACCGGAAGAATCCTTTGAACTGACGATGTAAATCATTCGATTTTGCGGCGGTCCGGCTCAACTCAGCCAAGACAAGCCAACAGCCTTCCCTAAACGG
>CAYWYC010000130.1:7820-12075 GCA_964462565.1 uncultured Candidatus Sumerlaeota bacterium
TGCCAGCAGGATGCTGGCGATACACAAAACCCCAATGCCAGCAGGATGCTGGCGATACGGCCGGACAAAGCGAGAAGCACCATGAGTCACATTCTCGAAGAACGCAAATCCCAGATTCACCGCAAAGGTATTGACGCAAACGGCCTCTCCTGCGAACGCAAAAGCGCGGCAGGATCCGTCAGCCAGCGGGCCTGCGTTTTTTGCGGAAGCCGTGTGGTGCTCTATCCGATTTCCGATGCTCTCCATCTTATCCACGGCCCCATCGGCTGTGCCGCATATACCTGGGACATTCGCGGCTCCTTGTCGTCGGGACCCGAACTGCACCGCCTGAGTTTTTCCACGGACCTCCAGGAGATGGACGTGATCAACGGCGGCGAGAAAAAACTCTACCAGTCCCTTATCGAACTCATCGACGAATACAAGCCTCGCGCGGCCTTTGTTTATTCCACCTGCATCGTCGGCCTCATCGGCGACGACGTCAAGGCCATCTGCAAAAGGGTCCAGGCGGAACGCAATATCGCCGTGATCCCTGTCTTCTCCGAGGGCTTTGCCGGAACCAAGAAAGACGGCTACAAGGCCGCCTGCGACGCCATCGCCGCTCTCGTGGGCACGGGCGATACTTCCGAAATTTCCGAACACAGCATCAACATTCTCGGCGACTTCAACATTGCCGGAGAGACCTGGGTGATTCGCGATTATTACGAACGCATGGGCATCGAGGTTGTTTCCACCGTAACCGGCGACGGACGCGTGGAAGACATTCGTCGCATGCACGGCGCGAAACTCAACGTGGTCCAGTGCTCCGGTTCCATGATCCACCTGGCCAAGTTCCTCGAAAAAGAATACGGCATCCCCTTTATCCGCGTTTCCTATTTCGGCCTCGAAGACACCGCGGCGGCCCTCTACGACGTGGCCAATCATTTCGGCGACGAAAAAGTCATCGAGCAGACCCGAAATCTCGTCTTCGAAGAAATCCAGGCAATCATGGATGACATCCACGAACTCCGCGAGGAACTCGAGGGCAAAAAAGCAGCCATGTATGTGGGCGGAGCCTTCAAGGCTTTCTCCCTTGTCCGCGCGCTCCGCATGCTCGGAATGCGCACCGTCCTCACGGGAACCCAAACAGGCAGCCCCGAAGATTACGAACAGCTTCGCGAAATCTGCGATCCCGGAACCATTATCGTGGACGATTCCAATCCCCTCGAGCTTTGCGCCTTTCTCAAGGAAAAGGGCTGCGACGTTTTCATTGGCGGCGTCAAGGAACGCCCCATCGCCTTCAAACTGGGACTTGGCTTCTGCGATCACAACCATGAACGCAAGCAGTGCCTGGCCGGATTTATCGGCATGCTGAACTTTGCACGCGAAATCCACTCCACCGTCATGAGCCCCGTCTGGAAATTCGTACCGCGCAAGGAGATCAAGCAATGAGCCCCCGCACCACACCCACCGCCACCGCCACGCAAAACGCCTGCAAACTCTGCGAACCCCTGGGAGCCTGCCTCGTCTTTCGCGGCATCGAGGGAGCCATTCCTTTTCTCCACGGATCACAAGGCTGCGCCACCTATATCCGGCGCTACCTGATCGGCCATTTTCGCGAACCCATGGACATCGCCTCCTCGAGTTTCGATGAAGAAAGCGCCATCTTCGGCGGAAAGACCAACCTCCATCGCGGTCTGAAAAACGTCATCGACCAGTATCAGCCCAGCGTCATCGGCATTGCCTCCACCTGCCTGTCGGAAACCATCGGCGACGACGTGCCCATGATGATCCGCCAGTTTCAGAAGGAAATGGGCGACACCGAATTGCCCCTCATTATTTCCGCCTCAACGCCGAGCTATCGCGGCACCCACATGGAAGGCTTTCACGAAGCCACCCGTTCGGTGGTCGAAAATCTTTGCAGCGAAAAATCGGAAGACGGCGACTTTATCAATCTTTTTCCGGGCATCTTTTCTCCTGCCGACTTGCGCTACCTGAAAGAAGTGTTGCGCGATTACGGCATGACCGCCGCCATGATGCCCGATTATTCCGATACCCTCGATGGACCGGCCCTGGCGGAATATACGCCCATCCCCGATGGTGGTACGCCCATCGACACGATTCGCCAAATGCCCAACGCCCGCGCGTCGATCGCCTTTGGTCCGACGGTCGCCGAGGGGCGTCGTGGCAGCGCCTTTCTGCAAAGCCGCTTCGGCGTCGAAGAAATGCTCCTCGACTACCCAATGGGCATCGAGGCAACCGATGCCTTCTTTGAAAAACTTTCAGCGATCAGCGGTAGGCCCATGCCGGAATATCACGCCCGCGAACGGGGCCGCCTGATCGATTCTTACGTGGACGGGCACAAATATCTTTTTGGCAGGCGCGCCGTGGTTTATGGCGAAGAAGACCTGGTGATCGGCATGGCCGCCTTCCTCGGCGAGATCGGGGTCCTGCCCGTTCTCTGCGCCTCCGGTGGCAAGAGCGGCAAGATGGAAGCCACCATCGCGCGCATCCTGCCCGACAAAATGCAGCACATCAAAGTGCTTCAGGGCGTGGACTTTGCCGACATCGGCGAAGAGGCACGATTGGCCCAGGCGGACCTGCTCCTTGGCGGAAGCAAGGGCTACACCATCGCCCGCGAAATGCAGATACCGCTCATCCGCGTGGGCTTTCCCATTCACGACCGCATCGGCAGCCAGCGCGTGCTTCACATCGGCTATCGCGGCGCACAGCAGCTCTTCGATCGCCTCGTCAACACGCTGCTCGAAATCAAACAGGAAGCCTCGCCCGTTGGATACTTGAACTATTAAATCCCGTAGGAAGGGGAATAGAATAATGGCTTATGATCTTGAAAAACATCCCTGCTTCAACGACAAAACGCGGCGCCAGTTCGGACGCATTCATTTGCCCGTTGCGCCGAAATGCAACATCCAGTGCAACTTCTGCAATCGCAAGTATGACTGCATGAACGAAAGCCGCCCCGGCGTAACGAGCACAACGCTGAGTCCTCGTCAGGCGCTGGCCTATCTCGATGACGCCCTCGTAAAGGATCCGCGCATCACCGTCGTCGGTATCGCCGGTCCCGGCGATCCCATGGCCAACGCCGAAGCCACCATGGAAACCCTGCGCCTCGTCCGCCAGAAGTATCCCGACATGCTACTCTGCCTGGCCACAAACGGCCTGAACCTGCCCGACTACGTGGACGAACTGGCGGCTCTCGAAATCACCCATGTCACCATCACGATCAACGCCATCGACCCCGCAATCGGCGCGAAGGTTTATGCCTGGGCACGCGACAACAAGATCGTCCTGCGCGGCGAAAAATCAGCACAGCGCCTCATCGATCGCCAACTCGAAAGCCTGCGGCTCCTCAAGGAAAAGGACGTCCTCGTCAAGGTCAATACCATCCTCGTGCCCGGCGTGAATGATGATCACGCCATCGAAGTGGCGCGCAAGGTCGGCGAGATGGGCGCGGACATTCTCAACATTCTGCCCCTTTATCCCGTGGAAGGCAGCGAATTTGAAAACATTCCAGAGCCCTCGAAGGAACTGGTCGAAAAACTCCGCGCCGAAGCGGGACAGTACGTTTCCCAGATGCACCACTGCACCCGCTGCCGCGCCGATGCCGTCGGACTTCTGGATGAGGCCCCGGCCTGCGCGAAAATAGTCAACATACTGGAGTTTGCAAAAATGCCACTCAATCCCGAAGACGAGAGACCATACGTAGCTGTCGGAACCATGGAAGGCGTCCTGGTGAATCAGCACCTCGGCGAGACCGGCCATTTCTGGATTTTTGAAAAAACCGAACAGGGCGCCTTTCGGATGAAGGACACCCGCAAGGCCCCCAATCCCGGAGGTGGAGACGGGCGCTGGGAACGGCTGGCCGATGTCCTCGACGATTGCCGCGCCATCCTCGTCAGCGGTGTCGGCGAAAGTCCGCGCAAGGTATTGTCCGATCGTGGCCTGCGCGTTGTCGAGATGGAAGGCCTCATCGATCCGGCGCTCAATGCCATTTATGCCGGAAAAGAATTACGCGTCAACAAGCCCGTCAAGCGCCGCTGCGGAAGCGACTGCGCCGGCGACGGAATGGGATGCGCCTGATCCCGGACCATAAAAAAAGCAAATGGGAATCCCGGACATGGTCGGATTCTGAAGTATATATTCGTTCTCTTAAGTCTTTCGTGTTAAGCCCGACTCGGATATTTGGCCTTTTATCCGCAGATTACGCAGATGTTAAAGCGCCAAAGGCGCGACCTATAATAGCCTGGGGTTTCAACCC
>CAYWYC010000131.1:0-12045 GCA_964462565.1 uncultured Candidatus Sumerlaeota bacterium
ATGATTCATGCCGGCAAGATGCCGGCGGTACGATGATTCATGCCGGCAGGATGCCAGCGGTACGATGATTCATGCCGGCAAGATGCCGGCTGTAGGATAGCAGATACAGCAAAAACCCGACAAATCAGATTGCCGGGTTTTGAATATATTGACTTATCATTCGGGCCGAAAACAGCAGGCACCCGAAGACTTGCAGTCGGAAGAAAATGTCAGGCGCTGGCTGATTCTTGCTTGCGCATCTCGTTGACGCGCTTCATCAGGCGTGATTCCTGGCGGGCCGCCTTGTTGCGATGGATCAGGCCTTTTTTGGCGCTACGGCCGATCAGGCTCAGGGCCACGGGCAAGGCAGCGTCCACGGCAGCCTGGTCATTGGCCGCGACGGCAGCGTTGACTTTTTTCAGCGAAGTGCGCAGGGCCGACATGGCGCGGCGGTTGCGTTCGGCCTTCACGGCATTGGTTTTCACGCGTTTTTTAGCAGATTTTACATTTGGCATAAGCCAATTCTTCCTCCCTGGAAATAATCATACGGCATTGCTCCGGCTTTCAACCGTGAGACAGACCATAACATTTAACGAATTCGAGGCGCTTCGTCAAGGAAAAATCTGCGCAAGAAGTATTTTTATTTACAGATGCGGCCAAAAGACCGAATCCAGCACTTCCGGAATGCCCTATTCTGCCCAGAATTCTTTCCAATGTCCCAAATTCAGGAAAAGTGTCTCGCCGGGCGCATCGTCGAGGCCATCGTTATCGCTGACGATATAGACCTGTCCATCAGCGGCAACGGCAAGGCCTTCGATCTTCTCAGCCGCCCAGATGCTTGCCTCCGAAATTCGGGGCAGGAGGTCATAAAGCCGCTTTTTGCTGATGGTGACCAGCCCCCGGGGATCGTCATAGGCGCGGAATTCGGCCTGGGCCAGGTCGATCGCGTAAATGGCCTTGAGTTCCGCATTCAGGCCCGTGGAACTGCCCCATCCCTTGTCCCGCTCGATGACCGAGTACGAGCCGTTGGGCAGGCGGCACAGGTCCGAAAGCCCGATCCAGCCGCCTTCGTTCTCGGGTTCGAGCGGATAATGCACAAAAGTCCATTGCTCCCGCGCAAGGTCATAGCGCCCGATTTTGGTGTTGACCTTATCGGTATCGCCTTCCCTGGGCCAGGCTCTTTGCAGCGCCACATAAAGGCGCTCCGCGCCGGTTTCTCCTTCAACGGCAATGCCTTCGATGCCATTTTTGCGCGCCTTGTCCGCCATCCCGTCAGGCAGCCCGATCTCATCGAGAACCGCTCCGTTTTGCGAATCCACCTTGAGAATCAGATTCGGTCTGGAATCCGCATTTCCTTCACTGCCCAGCCAGAAATGGCCATCCGGACCCACGGCAATGGCCTCCAGGTCCAGCGAAACGGATGCGCCATTGACAACCAGGCGCTTCACGATCCGCGCCGGCTCTTCGGAAACATCGATGGTGTAGATAAAGCCTTTTGCCAGGAATGAATCGCTCACGGCATAGAGGATATTCGGGTCACCGGGATGGGCGGCCAAGCCGGACAGGGCCACCCAGGGGATCGGATTTCCCGACGCGTCGTTGGCGGAGATGATCATGGGATATCCTGGGGAGCCTTCGGCAAGGCCATAGATATTGATCATGGCAGGGATTCCGGTTTCCGTCAGTCCCACTTCGGTCGATGCCACAAACAAATCGCGTCCGGGAATGGCTTTAAGGCCTTCAGGGCCGATGCCCGTTGGCAGGGCCTGCACCGGCAGGGGCTGTCCTGAGTTGATATCGTAAACGCCGACAATATTGCAGCGCTCGGAACCGACGAAGAGGAATTGCCGCTCCCCGAATATCCCGACTTCCACAGATTCCGGTTCACAACCTTTATTCTCGGATCGGCCTTCGTTGTAATGCCCCATCGAGGCCAACCAGTGCTCGAAACGCTCGCCCGATTCAAAAAGAATCCGGCCATCCTGACTGAAAAGGGTGAAACCCCGAGCGCCGCCTTCTTCACCGTAAGCGTCTTTATAGTCGCCCTCGTTTGCCGACGCAAAAGAATCATGGTCCAACCAGGCAACCGCGTCCGGTTCGCGGCGACGGCTGATGTTATTGTCGAACTGTATAAGCCCTTCTTCGCGGGTATCGACATTCTGAAGTTCAACCGTTCCCGCGGAAAAATGGTGAAGCGTTTTGCCCGACACCAGATCGACCACGGCCAGATAGTTATTTTCCTGGAAGGACACCACGGCCTCGTTTTCTTCGTTGATATCGACATATTCCGCTTCCAGGTCCTGGCCCACCGGAGCCGACGCCGTCACGGGCGACAAATCCGCTTCGGAAATGGTCCAATCCTTCGGCTTTCCCTGCAGCTTCACAATAAGCAACTTGCCCGACGGTTTTTGTGGAATCAGGCCGTCGTTCAGATCTTCATCGCGTTCATTTTCCAGCACGATTGCGGCGCGTTGACGGTCCGGGGCCAGGGCCAAAGAATCGGGCTGCCCGCCCAGTTCATGGCGCGCCACAATTTTCCGGCTGATACGATCTATCACGAGCAACTTTCCCGATGGATTTAGAAAATCCGGCGACGTGTTGACGCATACGAGCACCAGGGGATCCAGGATCACCAGGCTCGTGGGTTCGCCTTCCACAGCCACTGTGCCCAGACCTTTGGGACTGGCGGGATTTGAAATATCAACAAACCCGATCGCCCCGTTGTCGCTGTCCGTATAGATTAACTGGCGGCCGTCGCGGCTCGCGTCCACAATCTCCGCCACCGACGAACCGTTGCCGGCCATCACATCGAAAGTCCCCACCTTTTGGAAATATTTCGACGCGCTATTGTTTTCGACAGCATTTAAACTCCCGCTGCAGGACAGCGCAGAGATCAGGATGACAAGGATCGGGTAAACAGCGATCCGGTGGGCAATTTGAGGCATGGTATTCGCTCCTTTTCGTAATCTGACAGAAATCATATCAATCGACATTCTCTTCAGCAAACAGCGGTCACCAAATGAGATAGAATATGATCGAAGGGAAATAAAAAATCAAAATAAAGATTCCGTGAGGATTTCATGAGCGTTGGATTGGATGTGGCGGAAAAAGATAGAGCCGTTTCCGAATATTTTCGAGCGTACTTTTGGGATGGGCGGCTCTGAAGCCCGGCAGCAAAACTGGTTTATTGCCGCCGGGCATTTTTATTGATGCCGATAGATATTTTGCGTCCAATAATTCCGGGGGCCGCGGCTTAGTCTTTTCCATACTGATTGAGGAATTGCATGATCTCGGCCTTGCGCCGTGTTTGATCAATCTCTCCCCGGATTTTCTCGACTTTGAGCCGGGCATCTTCCTCGGACTTCAAGACGTCGGCATACTCCATGGGATATTTATGGCATTTGAATTCGGAGTCAAAGGCATATTTGGCCACCTCGAGACAGAGCTTTTCCAGATCGGCAGGCAGCGAAAAAATGGTGTCAAAACCATAGCGTTCCATGTGGGCCGTCTTGAGCCGGTCTGTCTCATCCAGAGTTCCAAAAATGGGCGCTTCTGAAAAAGTGGGATGGCGACGGAGCGTTTCGCATACCTGAAAACCCGGCATGTGGCTCAAACGCAAACTCAGGATGATAATATCGGGCAGATAGACGGAACACTTTTCCAGAGCCTCGACGCCCGAGCTGGTCACGATAGTATCGCAGCATCGGGCCAGGAGCGATTCGATGGTGCTGGTTTGCTGGAGATCCTGGTCGGCAATCAGAATGCGCAGGCGATGAACGGGTTCCTTGTTTCGCGAAGGATCCATGAGCCGTTCGTTCATTTCCTGCCAGCTGATGGAATTTTCCTTTTCGGGATGCAGGGCCTCTTGGGCTTTGTTTCGGGCCCGGCTGGAGTGGTGGTTCATCTGCTGCTGATATCTGTACACCTGCTCGATGCTTGCCGTCTTGGGCCGGGCCTTGATTCCGTTTTGCCGGATCGCTTTCTCCAGTTTCATGGTAATTTCCTTGATTGAAGAGTTTTTGCTCAGGCAATCCAGGGCGTTTACCATAGTGGCCAGCCGGATATCGGCCGGGCTGTCTTTCCTGGTCAGAAAAAGGTAGGGGATGTTTCTTGTTTTGGGGTTTCGCCGCAGTTTTCGTCCCACCTGCACGCCATCGACTTCGGGGAAATCCATCTCCATAATGATCAGGTCGGGCTGGATAAAGGCCGTTTCCAGAAACAGATCATCGGGGTTGTTCATGACGCAGACTTCATGATTCAGCGCGAGAATATCAAAAAGCCGCGCCATATAGGCGCTGTCATTGTCCACCAGCAAGAGCCGCAGTTCTTGTTCGTCCCGCATTTTGAAATCCCTCCTCAGGCAGGCCCGATTGGGTAGATGCGGGAGATTATTTCGATCCCGTTTTGTCCTGGACCGATTCTCTCCGCATCAACGGGACTGCCGGTCCTGATAGATTGTTCCGGATGTTGACCTTGCTAAATCCTGACAAATCAGTAATAGATGCGGGGAAAATGTTACCATCTGCACAAACATAAAATAATGTTAAAATTGCGATAAAATCACCAAAAAAAGCCATTTTCCCAAATAATAGTCACATCCGTTTTCCAAAAGCCATAATAATAAAAGACCTACTGCATGTCAATGCATATATTGGCAGGGGCTAGCAAATATATGGCATCGTGGTGGCGGTTTATATTGGGTAGCACTGATGGGATTGTTTGATCATGTTTTTTATAGTTTTTTGGCTCTGGACCATATTTCGGCGTCATATTCAACGCCCAGGCCCGGTCCCTGCGGTGCGGAAACAAAACCTCCCGGCTCAACGGCGAAATGCGGACGATACCAGTCGGAGAATTCCACGGGAACCACCGGGTATTCCATGTAGGGCCCCGTATGCCGCACGGTGGCGGCAAAGTGCAAAAGGGTCGCCAGTTCGGGATTATGCTTAGGGCTGTGGGGCGTAATCGGAATGCCATACTGCCGCGCCAGGTCGGCCACGCGCAAGGCCCGGATAAGCCCGCCGTTATACATCAGGTCCGGCTGCACCAGGTCCACGACGTGGTCGCGAATCATCACGCGGAAATGGCCCATATTGCAGTCCTGTTCGCCACCGGCAACGGTGATATCCAGGGCATCGGCCACGGCTTTGGTCTCTTCGTATTGTTCAAAGGCGCAGGGCTCCTCGAACCAGCCGTAATCCAGGTCTTCCAGAACCCGTCCGATTTCGATGGCTTTTTTATGGTCGTAGGAACTGTTGGCATCCACATAAAGCGTAATATCGTCACCCAGCACTTCCCGGGCCATGGGGAGCAGGGCGTCGGTGCGTCCCGGTATGGAATCTTCGTTATTGCGCATGCGTCCGCCGATTTTGAACTTCACGGCTTTGGCTCCGGTTTTATCGAGCCGCCGCTTCAGCATTTCCACTTCTTCCTCCGCCGAATTATCGCGCCGCATGCAGGAAAGGTAGATCGGGATTTTTTCGCGCCAGGCTCCGCCGATCAGATCGCTTACCGATTTTCCCCAAACCCGACCCAGCAAGTCCCAGATTGCCGCCTCCACATAGGACACACAATTCCAAAGGGGCGTTCCCTGATATTTATAATTGGCGCGGAAAACATAGACCTCGTTCACGAGGCTTTCCAGCTCACGGGCGTCTTTTCCCAAAAAGGCGGGGATGACCAGTTCCTTTAGCATCGGCAGAAGCAGCTTTGCCCGAAAATTGCAGGTCCCGATTCCTTCCGCGCCATCGCTGCCGCGTGCGCGGATCAGAACCACATCCTCAAACTCGTATGGCGTGATGGACTCGATGATGACGGGCGCATTTCCCTGCGCCGGCAGATCAAAAAGAGGGGGATAGTAATGTTGATCGGAAAAAGGGGACATGGCTTTATCCTTTCGTGGTAATTGTGGACCTTCTCATTTTCCGCTACGGGCCATTGCCTTTTTGCCAATGGGCACATTCAGGGCATCGGCCACCGCCTTGCATTTGGCCGTCAACAGCAAATAGCCTCCGGCATATTCGTCGAGGCACTCATAATTTCCCTGGCCCTTGGCCAGAAAGAGATCACAGGCTTTCATCTCGTCCATAAAATCCTGACCCACATGATCCAAAGGAGAGCCCACCCAGTTCGAGCCCGAGGTAATGATGGCGTCGGAAACCCGATCGATGCCGGCGACACGCGCGTCTTCCTCGGTGGCGTCATTCACAATGGGGCCCGCCTTCACGCAGGATATCACGGTCAGTTCGGGATAGTGCTCCTTGAGCAATTCGATAAGCAGCCGGTCGAAAACGATCTCTCCGGCATTATCGTGGATAAAGAAGAGGCGCTTGGGTTCGCCTTCCAGTTCGGCGAGGAAGTCTTCCGATTCGTCATGGGCCAGTGCATGGCGGGAGGCATCGATCAGCGCCGCCTCAAGGTCCGCCGGCAGTCCGACGCCGCTGTCGATGAGGTTTCCCGACGCACTCACGCGGATGGCTGCTTCGATGGGAAAGTCATAATTGCGCACGGCTTCTTCCACATGGTCGATCAGCCGCAGGGCCAGTTCGTTTTGCCGCTTTTTTTCTTCGGCAAAAAGATCCTCCTCTCCCATATATTCGGAAAACATGTGATAAATGGGAGTGGTATAGTTGGCGGCGATCAGCCCGCCGGATTCCGTCTTGCCGATATAGTTGGCCACCATGCGCAAAAATTCCGCCTGACGCGGTGGGTCGAGCTCGATCATTTCGGTCATACGCCAGGCCTGGTTCATGGCGCAGGCCATACATTGGGGAGAAGTCTGCATGCTGATACATCACTTTCTAATCGGATATTGCTTTTTCGCGAGGCAGATACAGCCAGATCGGCTGGAGCTGAAAAGGACGGGACATGGGCTTTTCCAGCAAGGTATAGTGTGTGCTGATTGCCTCGCGCATAGCTGGGGTAAAGCGGTTGTAATGTCCTGCCGTGCTTCGCAGATCCGTATGGGCCTGGATCAGTGAAAACTCCCGGTTTTCTGTGCGCCGCACCATGTCGCTGTCATCCCATCGCCCTTCCGCCTGCAGCTGGCTCATGATGAAATGCTGAAAGAGTACGGGGCGATCGCTCAGGATCGTATAGATCGGATCTTCGCAGAGCACGTCTCCCGGATGTTCGCGCAGAACCTTCAGAACATGATTCCCGGCCTGCATGGCTTGGGTACTCGGTCGCGGCCAGGAGGTGAAAATGCTCAAGCGTGACTTGTAATGCATGCCATACACAAAGAGCATCAGGATACTCACCACCAGGATGGCGCCGCGCAAGCCCGAATAATATTGTCCCAAGCGTTCGACATTGCCGCCCCTTGGCTCCGGAAAAAGGAACAACATTGAAACACCCGTCAGCAGCACCAGGGCCATGAGTGGCTCCAGCAGATAATTTTCCGCCGATCCCGCCTTGGCCAGGCTTGTCAGGGAAAGCAGGTTGAATGCCCCATAAAGCAAGGCCAGCCACATGGCCAGCGGAAAGGCAGGTTTCTTGCGAAAGACCAGACGGCAAAACGTCGCACCTGCCACGGCCGTCAGAGTGGCCAGCAAGAGCCAGTGATAAAGCCGCCAGAGGTGCGGCAGCCATACATTCCAGACTTCCGTCCAGCGCATGGCGTTGCGGTTATAGGTAATGGTGTGGAGCCAGTAGCGGCCACCCGTGAAGAGGCACAAAATACCCACGGGCGCCAGCACCGCGAGCAGGAGCGCGATGAAATACCATAATGCGTGACGCCGATTCACGATAAGGAGATAGAGCAGGCATGCCGCCGGAGCCGCAATCGCCGTCTGCTTGAAGAAGAGCGCCGCCACAAAGGCACAAGCCGATGCAATCATGGCCGCCCGTGGAAAGCGCCTGTAAAGGCCAAAGAAAACCAGCCCCCACAAGGACAAAGCAAGCGCCGGCATATCGACGCGGGCGTATGCCATCCATCGGAGCACCGAATAAAAGCTCAGGAAAAAGATGCAGCACAAAAACCCCAATAATATGGCCGGCAAAAGCCCCGGGCAACGGCAAAAGGGACAATTGATATCGCAGGTAAAATCTTCGTCCCGTTCTCCGGATATACTGTGCATCAGCAAAAATCCCATCGGCGCGAAGGCAGCCAGCCACGCGAAAAAAAGCGCCATGCCCCGTCCTCCCGAAAGAGACGGTGCTTCGGGATCGACAAAGAGACTCCACAGCCACGGAAAGAGCGGCGGATAATTATCGACCAGATAAGGTGCTTCCGAAATGGGCGGATAAAGCCCCTTCCCTGATTTCAGGCGAAGGGCCTGGTTAAGGATAAAACCTTCCTCACCATCCAACTGATAGCGAAAAACCATCGCCTCCCGACCCCGCGCGATGGGAAGTTCAAGATTTTGAGAAAAATCAAGGAACAGGAGCAAAAGAAGGACCGCCGGTACAAAAAAAAGCAATCGTCCCAAGAGGCGCGCCTTGCGGTTCGATGGGGGGAGAGTGGGTATTTCGGCAGACATTATGATTGTCTCTGTGGCGGGCTATTATAAATGATGCAACAAAATTCAAAGAAAGAATAGCGAAAAGATATTGCGAAGTCAAAAGAGGCATGAAAAAATATCCATCCAAATCCAGGCAGACGGGACAAGAAAATAATGATGGCTGCCAAAAAGTCGCACCGTATTCTCGTTTTTCGCATGGGAGCCATGGGCGATATTCTCTTTACGACGTCCGCGCTGCGGGGATTGCGCAAGAAATATCCCGACAGCCATATTGAATATGCCTGCCTGCCCAAATGGAAGGTCCTGTTGCGCGGAAATCCCAATGTGGACCATGTCAGCGGGGTGGCCTACTATCACATGAAAGCCCTTGGCTCTCTTGCCAGGAAAAAGTGGGACATCCTCATCAACCTGCAGGAAGGCGAAAAAGCCGCGCGCCTCTGCATGATCATTCCTGCCCTTGAGAGACGGGGCAACATAATAGTGGACGGTGTTCTGGCTGCGGCCGAAGGCGGCTATTTCATATCGCGCGAGCCCAAAGACCGCTTGCGCCAGTCACGCGAGGGAGTCAGCATTCCGGAAAGTTTCTGCCGCGCCGCCGGAGTCCAGATGGATGACGGACATTTCGACTTCTATCCCGAACCCCGTGCGGAACGCAAGGTGCTCCGTTTCCTGAAAAAGAACGATCTCACACTGGGCCCCAAACCCATTGCCATCCATAGTTTTTCGCGGGGATCCGAAAGCCGTTCCTGGAGTTTTGAAAAAGTGAAAGAACTGGTTCTGGCTTTTCCTGAAGAGAATTTTGTCTTCATTTCGACCAAAAAAGATATAAGCGCCATAGACCTTCAGGACTTACCCACAAATGTCGTTCCTTTTATGGGAGACCTGTCGAAACTCGCGGTCCTGCTGCGCAATTGTGGTCTTTTTGTCGGAACCGACTCGGGGCCGCGCCACATGGCATCGGCCATGGGAGTTCCGATTGTCTGGCTTTGCGGCGCAACCCATCCCAATATAGTCCCCCTTCGTCCCAGAGAAGTCCCGGTCTTGCTGCCCGATGATTGCCACCCCTGCTTTCTGGAAAAATGTCCCCAAAAAGAAAAATGCCTGGATCGGATTCCCATAGAGGAAATCGTCCAGGCAATGAAAACCGTCCTGAGGGGGCCCGACTCCGTCTAATCGTCCAGAAAAAGATAAGGAATCGTGCAGCGCAGGATATCGGATACGATAAAGATAACTACCGCCGCAACCACACGGGGGATGATGAGGATTATTTCGGCGGGCAAAAAAGTACCAAAGCCCAAAAACGCCCAGTCGATGGCATCGTCGATGGCGGCATTCGCCTTGAAGACGGGATTGATGATAAAGCCGTCGATAATCAGGGTACACAATCCGGCCAGACCCCACAGCGGAAAAGTAGCAATTTTCATCTTGGTGCTTTCCGGAATTACATCGGCCACGGCCTGGGTCAGCCGTCGGTTTTCTTCCTGAATAAGCGCGCATCCCGACAAGAGCGTTACGCCCAGGATACAAATCATGGTGAGCATGGCAATCGCCCGAAAGGAAAATCGCCTGGCCCATTTCTTATCCGCGTAATCCGAAACCTGTGTTGCAACCAGAGTATTCATCATGGCATCCTTTCCCGATAATGTTATGGTCCTACGTGCAGTTTGGGTCGATAGGTGGATCGCATGCAGGCGATCAGGGCCACCGTGGGCCCGCGCAATTTACCCGTCCCCACGAGCCGGTGCTTTTCCTGAAAACGCCGAATCGCGTTTACCATTTCTTCGTCCAGTTTGCCGCTGGCCTGTCCTCCGTTCCAGACACCTTCCTCTACAAAAAAGGCGCGCAATCCCGGAAGCGCTTCCGATTCTTCTCCCAGTTCCAGCGTCATGAGGTGGTCGGCATCCGGAAAAATAACCACCGCCTTCCGGTAGATGCTTTCCAGATCGGACAGGCCGATTTCAACCATGCCCAGACGCGGATCGGCAACCGTTGCCAGTTCATCGCGTACCCGCACCAGCACCACCGCCGGAGAGATGCGTTGCAGGGGATCACTGAGATACAGAACCAGCGGAATGTCCAGCACCATGAGGCTGCGCAGGTCGGACTGGCTTTCGAAAGATCCCAGGTCCAAACCCGGACGCTTGAAAATGCGCAGCATATTCAGGCTCAGGATTTTCTGCTTGTCCAGCTCCTGAAAGGCTTCCAGCGGAAATGCGTACAACCACAAGCGCGCCGCCGTCAGCATGGCCGCTACGGGAGCAAAGTCCGCGTCGCGAACACGCACGGTTTCATCTTCATCCCAGGTCCAGTTTTGGGGAAGGGTGGGTGAAGTCGGACGCGGCAGATCGGCCAGTCCCGGAAGATCCGGCGTAGGGGTGGGGCTTGGGGTCGGAGCGACAGTGGGTGTCGGAGTCGGAGTTATGACAGGCGTCTCCGTGGCCCCGGCGATCATGGTCGGGCTGGGACTCGGAGTGGCCTGCTCTCTTCCGCCCGGGGTATTCTTATCCCGATCTATCGATGCGCGATTCACCATCTCCATGCCCGCCCAGAAGAAAAAAAGCAACAGTCCGCCCAGCAATACAACACCGGCGCTTACCTGTATCCACGGCCCGATGACCAGGGCTTTCCGCCTTTTGCCCGGGGAATAAGTGCCCAGCGCGCGCAGCTCTTTTTCCGCGGTCGCGATCATGCGCGCGTCAATTTCAAAACGGCCTTCCACATAGGCGGCCAGCAGGGCGCGGTCACACAGCAGGTTGATCTTGCGCGGTATTCCGCCTGAAAAATGATAAAGCCGGTTCAGGGCCGCATGGGTCAGGCTGATATTCAGGGTGGCTCCCGCCACGTTCAGCCGATGCCGCACATAATGATAAACTTCTTCGCGCTGAAGCGGCGAAATATGAAAACGCACCATGATGCGCTGGTTCAATTGTTCCAGTTCCGGCAGGTCCAGCAGGTCGCCCAGCTCGGGCTGGCCGATCAGGATAATCTGGATCAGCTTGCTCGATTCCGTTTCCAGGTTGCTCAGCATCCGAATCTGTTCGAGCACGCCCGGACTCAGGTTCTGGGCTTCATCAATGATCAGGAGCGTGGTTTTGCCTTCCCGGTTTTCCCGGAGCAAAAAATCGTTCAACTTGTCGATGAGGACTTTTTTGGAAGTGGACTCCGCCTCGATCCCCAGTTCCTGATTCACCGTCTGGAGCAGTTCCAGTTCATTCAGATAGGAATTCAGCACGAGCGCTACGTTGGTGCTTTCCTGGTCCAGGTCTTTCAGGAAAGCCCGGCAGAGTGTGGTTTTTCCCGATCCGATTTCGCCGGTGAGGGCGGTGAAGCCTTTGCGTTCCCTCACGCCATACACCAGCGCCGCCAGCGCCTCCCGGTGCTGCTTGCTCAGGTAGAGAAAACGCGGGTCCGGCGTCAGATTAAAAGGCGCTTCTTTCAGTCCGAAAAATTCCTGATACATAGTCACTCGCCATAGAAGATTTGCACGGCCCCTCGGGGCTGGCGCTATTATACACAGCCCCCGCGGATATGCCAAAACATCTTCTCAATCTTATGGCGTGAAAGTTTGCTTCTGTCAATACGCAAAAATGCAAGGCCGACATCG
>CAYWYC010000132.1:0-12016 GCA_964462565.1 uncultured Candidatus Sumerlaeota bacterium
CCAGGGGTTAAAACCTCTGGCTATTATCGGACGGGCCCTTGGCCCTGAAGATGAATAAGTATTTGCATTACTCAGAAAACTCTTTGATTTGTTGCTTCAGATTAACTCAGCCCCCCATTTATGTCGTACATCCACTACTCGCTTCCTGAAAAAAGATATTGAGGCCTCCGAGCGCTTGGATTAGAGTTGGGCCTTGAAACGGATGCGTTTTACTCCGGATTCTCATCACGAGGTGTGCGCAAAAACAATGGGGCGATTTGCAAAATTCACAAACTCGATATTCCCCTTTCTCCATCGTCGGGGATCGCTGATTCTCCTGGTCCTCTTCTGGGGGATTGTGGCCTTGGCTCCCTTTGGCAAGGGCCAACTGTCAAACTTGCGCGACCTGGCCCTGGCCTTTATTCTCATTGGCTTTCTCGCGCAGATCGCATCGCCCCTGCATCAAGGCCGGCTGCGCTTCCGGCTGATCGCGCTGGCGGTCCTCTGGCTCATTTTTTCAGGATTGGCCGCGCTTTCTGTGGCCCGGGTCCATGATGAGTTCCTTTTTCGACAAAGCCTTGAGCCACCGCTACTTTTTTGCATCTCTCTCTTTCTTCTGCTTGTCAGCATCGATTATATGAAATCGCGCAATTTCAGCCGCCACGCCCTTTTGCCGGCCTACCTTTTCGCGGCAATCGCTATCTTATTCTTTTTCTCCGCGCTGTTGAGTCCCTTGGCCCATGTCAGCCTGCGATTTTTGTATCGTGAAGGCGGGCTTTATATTCCCATCGCTCAAATTCTCTATCTGGAACTTCTCAAAAAACCCGATATCCGCAAATGGCTCCGCCCCTTCGTTTATGTGGGCCTTGCCATGTCGGTCCTTACGATCATCATTTTCTTCATTGGTCTTTTCGGCGATTTTGAAACCCGTATCTGGCTCGAACAAAAAGAATGGATTCGCTTTGATTATCTTGGGGACTTCGACAGGCCCTGGCGCGTACAGTTTCCCTTCGAACACCATAACCGCATGGCCAGTTTCAACCTGCTTATCTGCTTCATCACATTGGGTTGGTTTGCCCAGAGGCTGCACAAGGGGAAAGGCTTTTTCTGGACCTGGTTGGCCTTGCTGCCGGCCATGGCCATCCTCGTTTCCAAAACCCGTGGGGCCTATGTGGCTCTTGTGGCGGGATTGTTCTGCATTGTCATCGCTCTTCTCCTGGACCGAATTCAGACCCGCAGACAAAAGCACACGCCGAAAGCAAAACCGGCAAAGCCTCTTCGCAAAGCCCTTCTCCTTTGGGGCATTCCTCTTGTCCTGCTTCTTTCATTCCTCTCGATTCCCGGTCCCCGCCATCAGGTGAAGTCGATTTTGAATCCGCGCACCTATATCGAAAAACGCGGAAGCCTCGGCCTTCGTTTTGCCGCCTGGCAAGCGGGATGGGACCTGACATGCGACAATCCGATTTGGGGTGTTGGCTATGGCTCGGAAGTTTTTGAACGGATTTATGAGACACGATACATGGACATGCTCGATGATCCCGAAAAGAAACCCCATGCCCACAACAACTACCTTGAAATAGCCGCCGAAAGCGGGATTCCCGTGCTATTGGTATTCCTGGGGCTTAACGCATTTGTGCTGCTTGGCCTGTGGAATCGACGCAAGCAATTCCACGCATACCCCAACATCGCCCTGATCGGCCTGCTCGGAGCCATCCATGCGTATGGCATGGTCAACTATAGCCTCCGCCAGAGCATTGGCCTTTTGATATGGGGGCTGCTGGCAATCATGGCCGCCCAGGCAATCGATCATCCTGAAAAGGAATCAGAGGATAAAGCCCATGGACTTTGATCCCTACGCAAAAGATTATCAGGATGAGCTCGATGGCATTCTCAAGGCATCGGGAGAATCGACCGAGTATTTTGCCGAGTACAAATCCCGCTGGCTGATCCATCGCCTCCGCAAAAACCCGCCGCAAAAAATTCTCGACTACGGCTGCGGCATCGGACTGGCAAGCCTCTACCTCGCCCGCTATTTTCCGGAAGCCCGGGTCACCGCCTTCGACCCATCCGCCGAAAGCCTCGAACAAGCCCGAAAACGCCTCGGAAAAAGTGTGGAACTAGTCCACCGTCCCGCAGACCTGGATTCCGATTACGACCTTGTCCTGCTTGCCAATGTCATCCACCACGTCCAGCCAAACGACCGCCCAGCTCTCATGGATCAGATGACGCGGCTGGTTCGTCCGGGCGGACGACTCCTCATCTGGGAGCATCATCCCTGGAATCCCATGACCCGTCGTGTTGTGGCAAAGGTTCCTTTTGATAAGGACGCTGTATTGATTGGAATGGGAGAGGGCAAGCGTTTATTGCGCCAATACGGTTTTACTATCGAACGCGGAGATTACGTGATCTTTTTTCCAAGGTTCGCGGCGTGGCTTCGCTGGATGGAACCATATCTCGCCTGGTTGCCCATGGGGGCGCAATACGCTCTCATGGCCCGGCGCCAATAATCAGACCAGTTCTTCTTCCTCTTCAATGCGCCAAGGATCCACCACCAGTCCTGTGCTCCGGGCCAGTTCCTCCCGACGCTTCGCTCGCAGTTCCGTTGAGTACTGCACAATAACCGCCGAAATAATCCAGAGATAGGCCGTCAACTCTGTGGTATCGAGTCGTGACCCAAAAAAGTTCGCCGACATTACGCCCAGGATCATCCCCACGCTCGCAAGCCCGATAGCCCGCATAAAGGTATCCGGAGCATGATGATACACATGGAGCGCCGCTCTCAAAATCAGCAGCAGCGTCAGCACAAAAAAGGCCAAGGCAATCAATCCCATCTCGGCGGCGATCCCCAGGTAACTGTTGTGCGGGTCTCGCTGAGCCACTTTGGGATCATAGGTTCCTCCTTCTCCAAACCAGCCAACCTGACGGGGAAACTCGCCATAGCCCCAGCCAAACCACGGACGCTGCATGACCATGCGCATACCGGCGCGCCAAATCCGAAGCCGACCCGCCGCGCTGGTTTCCAAGCGCTGAGAAAAAGAATCCAGATCATCGTAAAGCAGAATTTCTTCCTTGCTCACGGGCCGAATCGTAGAAAATAATCGTCCCGAAATTGTTTCCGGCAGATACTCCGGGTTGAAATAACCCCAGACCACAATGCCCAGTCCAATCGCGAAGAGAATCTTGGAGCGCACCCATAGCGTCGCCAGAATAGCCAGCGTAAACGCAATGATTCCACCTCGCGAATTCGCCAGAGTCATCGCGCGGCCGGAAAGAAAAAAGGGAACAAGCAAGAGAAACGAATACCGGCTATGTCGCCAATAGCAGAGGAAAAGCCCAAGAAAGAGCAGTGTGTAATAAACAAAAAAGGCTCCGGTTCCATTCGGACTGCCCAAGACGCCCCGTACGCGGATTCGATCCCAGCTGCCACCGGGGCCGATGTCATACGATTCCTTCATCGTAAGAATCGCAACCGCCGTAAGCGTCGTACAAATCGTCACGATGAGATATTTCACGCCCTTGTCGTTACGCTTGATATTGACAAAAAGAAAATAAAGAAAAAACGGGAAGAGCCATCTTTTCAGGCGCACAAATTCCCCGAAGAAGGAAGACGTGCCCGACTCAACCCCAATACGAATCACCGAAATACTGCTCAGGATACAGAATATAAACAAGAAAATATCCGGTGCATGGTATTTGATCATCCGATCGGAAGTATAGTTCCGCTGCATCCACCACTGCAAAATGATAGGAAGCACAATCAAATTGGTGAAGTTCATCCCCAGCAGACGCTGTCCGAAGTCACCGGGATATTCACCACTGAAGGGGATATAGATACAAAAGGCGATACTCGCCCAGAAATACTGGGGCCGCAAATAGGAAGCGACGGTCAGCAATATAAAAACAATCAGCGCAACCAAGGCCAGCACGGCCGAGGGAATGCGAATATCACGATAGGGATAGGTGATGATAAAAAAGGCAAAAACACCGGCAAAAATGCTCAGGTAAAATACCTTGTCGCTGGGAACTAATGCTTCCTCTTCTTCTTCCGTTTCAAGAGGCCCGAAATTATCCAGCTGAAGCCGCTTCATGACTTGTGCCCCCTTGCGGCAAGGACACTGTCATGTAGATTGTCGTTCTCGTCCTCATCCACCCGCGAACGCGCCGCGCTGGTCCAGGGCAGTTGGCTTCGGTTAAAGATAAAATAATAGATCCCATGCAGTGAAGACAGGTTCACCATGCAGAAATAATAAGGCAGTGTCATCAGCTTGGACACCTGGTCCTCTCCTTTGCGCGAATACCCGAAAAGGGCCAGGGAATAAAACAGGCATTGCAGGATAAACATGATCAGGTAAAAAAACGGAAGCAGGAGCCCGTAACCGACATAAGGCCCAATAGCCCCACTACTATTTCCATCGGAAGGAAGCAGCCCAAACAGAAGCAGCGTGTTCGAAAAAAAGAATAATATCAGAAAAATCGGCGAGACGACCCGGAGAAACTTATGGCAAAAGAGCTGCAGCGCCGTACGCCATTTGCGTCTGCTCATCAGCAAGCCCCGAAACATCCATAGATGCTCACAATTTCCCGCCATGATGCGAACCCGCCTCGAATACTCGATCTGGCTATTGCGGGATTCGTCTTCAACCGCCGTGGCCCGGGGCTCATACAGACACCGAAAACCCTTTTCCGTCATGCGCATGGGGATGATAAAATCATCATTGATCGCGCCTTCGTTCAGCGGCTCGTATTCCGAACGCCGAATCGCGTACAAGGCGCCGGACGCCCCCAGCAGGCCGCCTGCCTGGCTTTCCTTGCGGCGCAGATAATTTTCATACTTCCAATAAAACCCGACGCCTGCCGCGTTGCGTCCGCTCACGCCGCCGGGAAAATAACGACCCGCTACACAAGCCACAATCGGATTGATAAAAGGATGCAGCAACAGGCGCAGACTGTGCTTGCTGATCAGGCTGTCGGCGTCGGAAAAGACAACCACCTCACCCTTCGCTTCGGCCACAGCCCGATTCAGCGCCGCCACTTTGCCTTTGTTGGTTTCTTGCCGCAATACGCGAAACCGGCTTATGTCGCCGCCCTGCGATTTGAAATCATTCAGAAAATCAGAAATAATGCTTGCCGTGCGATCCTCACTGGCATCGTCCACAATGAGGATTTCCATCTTGTGGGCGGGATAATCCAATTCCACGCAGTTCTGTAATTTACGCAGTATGTGTTGTTCCTCGTTTCGCGCGGGAACAATCAGGCTGATAAAAGGTTCAAAGGATGCCTCTTTCGGAATGGCGGGACGCCGACGAAAAGGACACATCAATACGAGCGCAAGGGGATAACCGGCAAAAGTAAAAACCAGAATCCCCGCGGATATCCAGAACATCACATGCAACCACATTTTCTGCTACCTCTTCCGGGATATACACAGAGTATCATCCTGAGACTCTTGATTAGTAATTGCCGTAGTAATAGCGACTCCATATCTTCGGCAGGAAACTCTTCACATTGTTGATCACGTAGCCCAGCAGACGGATATCCAGACGCGCGATACGCTGCCGTGCTTCCTGAATCTGCTCACGCTGCGTCTTCCGCGCACGGAATAGAAAAAGCATTCCATCGCTCCGCGCACCAAGCGTCAGGGCATCCGTGGCAAGAAGTACCGGGGGCGTGTCCAGGATAATCAATGAATAATGATCGCGCAGAATATCGAGCACGTGGGTCATTTTCGGGCTGTCCAGAATAGGCGCCGGATTTCCCCGCGTCGATTGGGAAAGAAGCAAATGCAAGCCCGAATCTGTCCGCAACAGACAGTCTTCCAGTATCTCTTCCGGATCATGCGCTTCAACCAGGTCGTTAACGCCCGAGCCTGGAGGCAGGCCGATATAGCGGTTGATCTTGGGATGGCGCAAGTCACCATCGATCAGGAGAACCCGGTCCGAAAGATCCTGCGCCAGCGTAATGGCCAGGTTCATGCTGGTCAGGGTCTTGCCTTCTCCACGCACCGAGCTCGTCAGTACAATCACCTTGCCGCGCTGCAGATCATCACCGCCATTGGCGAAGCTGTGCAGGATGTTCTTGCCAAGGAGCCGGTACTCCTCACAAATATGGTGCTTCGGATCATAATAACTCAGCACCCGCTTGTCCGGCTTCGCGACGACCCGCGCAATCCGGTTTAAAAATTCCTTGTTGACCTCGGGACCGGGAATGGGAATCTCGCCCCGCGACAAGCGATTGCGCTTGCGGCGCCTCTGGGGGGTGCTCACGGCTTCGCTGTCCGAATGAAAGAGCACACTTCCCGTGTCCGTGTCGCGCTCGTCGGCGTAGTATTCTTCCTCATCCTCCGACATGTCCTTCGCTTCGAGTTCCGAGGGAAAAAGCGAGGAAGGAGCCGCCGCCGCCACCGCCACTTTTTCCTTCCGGGGCTTCTTGCCTCCGGATACAGGACGAGGTTTGGCGGTGCTCTTCTTTTGTGTTTTTGCTTTGGCCGGTTCCGGTTTCGGGCTTGCCGGACGCGGTTTCGGCTTCGGGGGTTCGGGCGGGGTTTCTGGTATGCCCGAACTTATTTCCTCTTCCGCCTCGCCCTCGTCATCTTCCGGCTCCATCACTCCCGAAATTTCCTCGGTTTCAGGCTCAGGCTCGGCTTCCGGTTCATCAAAACCTTCCAGCACCGGCTCATATTCCCCTGTATCTTCATCGTCGGTCGCCGCCGTTTCCGCTTCCACCTCCGCCTCAAGTTCTTCTTCCATCTCGTCCACCGCGGCTTCTTCGGGTGCTTCTGTTTCCGCTACTTCTTCATCAAAACTCGGAAAAAGAGACTCTATCTCCTCGGCATCTTCCGCCTTTTCTTCGGCGTCGGCCGATTCCGGTTCTTCGCTCAGTTCACTCAGCAGTTCCGATTCCCGCTCTTCCAGGCTTTTCGGAATCGTGCCTTCCGAAACCGCTTCGGCTTCCACGTCTATATCTGCCGAGCTGGCAACAGCTTCTTCCTCTTCCATTTCTTCCGGCTCTTCGGCCTCGGCCATCACTTCGGGCTCTTCCGCTTCAGCCAGCGCATCGGATTCCGGGGTTTCCTCCGTATCATCCTCGTCCGACGCTTCCAACTCGGCCAATAATTCTTCCGCCTCGCTGCGCAGTTCGGAGGGGCTTTCGCTCGAAGTTTCCTCCACCTGATCAAAATCCACTTCCGCCTGCCCGATTTCCACATCCGACTCTTCCACTTCCAACTCGGTCGAGGCACTGCTCGGCATCTGAAAGATATCGCTGCTGTCTGTCTCTTCTTCGGGCTCTTCATCGGCGCCCATGATCTCATCTATCATATCCACCGACAAGTCGCCAAATCCTGCCCCTTCCGGCTCCTCATCTTCTTCTCCGGCTTCCTCGTCCATCGCCTGCACTTCGACTTCCATCTCAGGCTCAGCCTGGGACAAATCCACCGAAAAATCCCCTGTCTCGGGAATTCCTTCATCCCCATTTTCCAGATCGTTTTCGTCTTCCGCATCCGAATCCGAAATTATCCCATTTGTTTTCGGCCAGCCATTGTCTTCCTCCTCGGCTTCGTCACCTTCTTCTTCGGTCTCCCCCAAATCATCGGGAAAAAGTTCTGGTTCTTTGCGGTTTTCGCTGAGTTCCTTCTCACGCGCCTTTTCCGCCTTGATCTTTTGCTCCTGGTTCTTCTCCAGTTCACCAGGAAAAAGATTCTCAGGCGTTTTTTCGGCCTTCGGTTCGGGCTTCGGCTCAGGAGGCTGCACCTCGGGTACCAGAGAACGCTCTTTCTCGGTATCCTTTCCGCGGCGCGGCGTAACCTTGCCCTGCTGGGAAGCACGCTTCAATGCTTCTTCCCGGGCCTGTTTCGCCTTGCGGATCTGGTCTAGAAATCTACTCACGATGCTGCTCCTGTATTATCGGCCGATGCTCATCGTCTTTCGGGAACTCCCCGGCTTGCCTTCCGTGTACAGGCGGGAAAACTCCGCGAGCACCGCCTGGGCCGTATCGGCGGAAACCCGTCCCGCTCGATTTGCGTATTCTGCCAGCAGGCAACGGTCGCATGCCGCATTGATCAAACGAGGAACCCCCTGCGAAAACTCATGCACCAGCTGCACCGCGTCCAGGTCGAAAAGTTCCACCCCCGGCAAACCGGCAACATCAATCCGGTGCTGAATATATTCACAGGTATCGTTGAATGACAAAGGCTCCAGGTTGCAATTTACAACTACGCGCTGGCGCAGCTGGCGAAGATTGTCTGAAGACATGGCGTCGCGCAGTTCCTCCTGGCCAACCAGGATAATCTGCAGGATCTTTTCCTTCTCCGTCTCCATGTTCGAAAGCATGCGAATCTCTTCCAGCATATTGACGTCCAGATGCTGAGCCTCATCAATAATCAGGACCACGTTCTGTCCCTCATGCAGTTGCTCCAGCAGATACTGCTGCAAGACTTCGATTCGCGCGTAATTCCCCCGGGCGTCGCTCTCGATTTCCAGCTCGTCAATAATCGCCTGCAAAAGATCGCCGCGCTTTCGGGGGGGATGCACGATCAGGGCCGTCTGCGTATCATGCCCAAGACGTGATAGCAGAATCCGGCAAAGCATGGTCTTGCCTGTGCCGATTCCTCCGCTCAATATACCAAAGCCTTTCCGGAATTCCACCAGGTAGATCAACCCCGCAATCGCCGCGCGATGCTGCTTGCTCGGAAAAAAGAAGGCCGGATCCGGGGTCATCCGAAACGGTTCTTCACGTAAGCCAAAATGTTCTAAATACATGATACTATCCTCTGTCCATCAGTTTAAGATAACTAAACCTGCGCGCCCCCATGCATCGCATGGGAGTCCCGACCTGATTTCTTCCGGCCGCGCCGTCCTGAAGACGTGCCGACCACTTCCGGGATAACTCCGAGAACCGGCATGTCCAGAAAACGGCTCGCGTCATCGATACTCCGAAAGGAAGTATCCGTGAATTCGCGAACAAAACAGAAGAAAATCCCCACCACCATACCCAGGAAAGTACCCATGGCGATGATAAAGGTGGATTTCGGGCGAATGGCATTGTAGGTTTTCGTAGCTTCACCAATCACCACAAAGGTCTGGCCCTTATCTTCCTTTTCCAACTTATTCGTCAGAACCGCCTGTTCATAACGCAGCCGCAGATTACTGTAAATATTCGCGATGATGCCCTGTTCGCGGCGCAGGCGTGTTTTTTCCAGTTCCTTGTTCGGGATTTCACGCACCCGGACACTCAAATCCGTCAACTTCGCAAAAAGCTGCTTCTGCGTCTCTTCCAGCGCGGAGACTTCCATGCGCAGGTTGCTTGCTTTTAACTTCAAATCTTCCAGCACGGGATTGACCATACGCTGCTCCTGCGTAATAACCGGCTTCTCCGTCTTCTCAAGCATTTCGCGAAAACGCCGCACCTCCTCGATCTTGTCCTGCACAAAGGGATGCTTGTCCGTCTTTTCACGCCGCAGCATTTCAAGGTCCGCCATGAGTTTAGCCAACTGGCCCTCACGCTGACGATAAATCTCAGATTGCTCGGTCGTGTACTGGGTCACCCGGTATTCCGGTTCGCTCTTAAGCTGTTCCTGCACAGACAAATATTCCGCCCGCTTCTTCTCCAGTTCCAGGCTCGTGTCCGTATGGCGATTCGAAAGTTCCACATATTGCGAAACCAGACGGTTCGGCGAAGTCGTCGCCAGGCCCAACTCAGTAGCCTGAGAGGTAAGTTCCTGGGGGTTCTCCGCCAGTTCCAACTGGTTATAGACCTGGAAGTTCTTCAGAAATTCTTCCTTCTGCCGAAGATCCTCTCCATATTCCGAAAGCAGATTGCCAAGCACCCGATGCACATCGCTCAAACGTTCCTCGCTGTAGCTCGTCAATTTCTCCTGGATGCCATCCTTCATGTAATCCACCACGGCCCAGGCCTCGTCCTGGTCGCGCCGCTCACAACGCACATAAATCATCCCATAACGGATTCCCATGCTCAGATAAGCGCTCAGGTTCTGGGCCGCCTTTTCCACATCCTGTTTCGCCAGGTACGGAACCTTGTCCTTATAGCGGGGATCGGTCTTCAGGGCCTTGACAACGCTCTTCAAGTTTTCCACCGAAAGCACCTGCGCCCGCACCTCGTTGAAACGACTGTTCACGCTCTTGGAAACTCCAAGCCCCTTGATGAGGGGTTCATTGGACTGATCGCGAATCTGAATTTCAGCACGGGACTCATACCACTTGTCCGTCGTTTCCAAAACAAACAGCGAACACAAGAGCCCGAGAAAAGTGCAAAGTAAAAAGAGCCACTTGTTCTGAAAAATCATTTCCAGAATCTCATGGACACTCATCTGATTTGGCTGAATAGGCATGCTACATCTTCCTTATATATATTACTGGCTTTAAGGGCCTAATTGCCCTCAAGCACTTCATCATAAACCCAATCATCATTCTGGCTGTCGCGTCGAAGCACACGCGGAATATAGGAAGCCTTTTCTACTTCCCGATCAAAAGAGTTAATCAGGCGCAGGGGAGCAAGAACCCGGCGAAAAAACTGGGTCGTTTCATAAAGAAACGAATACGGCACCATAACCACGTCTCCCGGTCGAATCTCATAGTTCTGCGTCAAATCTCCCCAATACAGAATATCGCGAAGGTGGATTTTTTCGATAACCAGCCGGTCGGGATCCGAGCGTATTAATTTTGTCCGGTTCATGGCCGCTTCTTCAAGGGGGAATCCCGCCTGGGCAACCAGCATCCGCAGATACATCCGTTCATCCTGCAAAATATAGGGACCGGGCTTACCCACGGCGCCCATCACCCACACGATCTTGCTCTTGGCCTTCACCAGGTTCAACTCCATAAGGGGTTCCCCGACAATATAGGGCTGCAAGACCTGACTGATTTTCTGTTCCAGTTCGCGAACCGTCAGTCCTTCTGCGTGCACAAACTCCAAAATCACCGGCAGACGGATCTTTCCTTGCTTATCCACTTGAAAACTGCCGCTGAATTCCTCGTGCCGACGCACCTCCAGTTCCAATTCATCACCCGAGTTTAAAACATAAGCCGGCTCACCCGGACGAACCTCCCCCGGATACCGGTTATAATCCCGCGCGTCAAAAGGTGGTCGCACCGGCCGGGAACATCCCGCCGCCAGCAGCGTCAACGCAATGATCAGGTAGAGTAGATTCTTCATACTATTCCCTTTACACAAACCATTTTACACTCTTCAGTACTCCATACAACAAAAATAAACAAAACCCATATTTAAAGCAATCGCCACGTTTGCAGCGGGGCTTATTCAACGAATCCTTCTATCCCCCTATAGCATCATAAAAAAGCGCGTGAGGGGGAACTTGATGTTGTTCTTGACAATAACAAACATGCTTTGGGAATAATTCCCAAAAACAGGGAGCCCGATGCCGTATTCGACAAACAATACTGATTATAACAATGTGCCAAAATATCGTCGGCAAATATTTCCCCGTACATCCTGCGAATTGTCAAAAATACCATCAAAACCCACACCACGCGAGTCACACCATGAAAAAAAGCAAATTATGCGCCACATTACTCACATGCCAGGAAAGATGAAAATATTCGCGTGGCGGGCCACTTATATCCAGGCCGAACATATCAAGAGCCGACAATGGCAGGCAGGCAGGCAATCAGCCCGCCTTTCATTTCATCGTCCGAAATCACGCCCCCCTGGCCCAAAATCCCCAGCCTGATCCAGGCGGGATATTGCGCTTTTCCCCGGGCGTCGCTTTGTCTGAATCCCAATCTTCAGCCAAAGCATACTAAGTCTTTTCTCCCGTTATCCTCATCGACACAGCCATACGGCAAACTTTAAGAAAAATCCAAAATAGGATCATATTATTTGCAGAATCCCCAAAAATCCCCCTTATCGCGCATATTCTTCCCTCTCCCAGGTGAATATCCCGATCGATGGCCTGTTACAAGCCCATTACAATGAGAAAGGTCAAATTATTGACAGCCTGGATGGGGGCAATAAAAAAAGCCCCCAAAACCCTTGGGGACCCTTTTACAGAAAATTTGATATG
>CAYWYC010000133.1:0-8388 GCA_964462565.1 uncultured Candidatus Sumerlaeota bacterium
CTTACGAGGCTGACTACGAGCCGTCGCGGCTTGCTTTTTTCAGGGAAATAATATTGGACGATTGCGATTTAACGGAACTGGTTACAAAAATAAACCCAGTTGGGCCCTTAATACTTTCCGTAGGTCCGCGCTGTCTCCACCATGGCGAAGAGGTTTTCGTCCGGTGTGTCCCGTCCGCACTGGTCGCCCGTCGAGAGGATGAAGCGTCCGCCTTCCGCCGCGTCATCAATCGCCTGTTTGGCTGCCGCGCGGACATCGTCGGGTGTGCCTTTCAGCATCACGTTTGTCGTGTGCAGGTTGCCTTTGAGCGTAATTTTATGGCCGTATTTTTGCTTCAGTTCCGCCAGGTTCGCGTCGCCCATGGGCGGGATTTCCAGCGGATCGATCACCGTCAGGTCCGTCTCTTCCGCCATAATCTTCACGAGTTCCGTCTCGGGGCCACAGGAATGGACCTGGGTCATCATGCCCATTTCCGTCGCCAGTTCGATCGCCCGCTTCACCGCCGGAAAGGCATATTGCCGAAAAATCGGAACCGTCTGAAACACCAGGGTTCCCGAACCGCCCACGCAGAGAAAGTCGGGCTTTACGTCCAGCGTTTTCAAATATTCGAAACGTTTCTCTACCGTCTCCACCCGCTCCTGCGCCAACTTCTCGTATTTTTCGGGATTCTCAAAAAAGTCGTATATCTGCTCTTCATTATGGAGCACCAGGCTGCCCATCATAAAAACGCCAACCAGGCCCTGGTCGCCCATCAGTTCCTTCACCCGTTTCAGGCCTTCCGGGCCCCGGTCCACAGGTTTCACGCCTTCCACCGGCTCAAATTTCTCCGGTTCCGCCGGCAGGCCGGTTTTTTCGATGGGTACGCCTGTCGTCGGCGGATCGGCTACATAATAAATATCCACATGACGCGCCCAGACGCGCTTGCCGTTTTCCTCGCGGCAGCGCTGGGTGACAATGCGCTCCGGGGTCTTTTCCACGATATAGCGGGGTTCGGGATTTTCCTGCTGATCGGGCCAGCGAAAGGGAAAGTAGCCGTCCATGACTGCGTCGATATCGAAATATTTGGCCGTGTCGATATAGGCTTCCCAGATGGGAGGATCGTTATATAAGTACAGGTCCCAGAAGGGTTTTCCCGTACGCCGGGCCGGAATCATGTTGGAAAAATCCGGGGCTACCGGCACGCAGTCGGGAATTTCGCCCTTCAAGGTCTTCAGAAGTCTTTCGCGATTTGTCAAAGTCATGGCACACTCTTTTCCGCAAAATATCACGCGTTTCCACGCATATTACAAACCCTCCTATTGAAAGGGTTTTGCCCGCCCGAATCAAGCAAAAGATTTCTTAATTCTCCCTGAACTCAACTCTTGCCATAAGGCGTCGAAAGTTTTAATATGATCACTGCATTTGATGATGACAGGAAGGGTAATGGTACATGGCAAAACGAACTGAAGGTGAAAAATCTCCTTGGATTCAGCGATTGGGTATCGCGATTGCCGCATGTTTCTTTGTGTATTCAGCATTTTATGTCCACATGTCTGGAGAAAACCAGGGGCGGCTGGATCTCGACATGAAGGTCCTGACGGTGGCCCATTGGCAGATGGAAGACGGCGCCCGTGAGGGTTGGAACAAGGTTTTTCGCGCCTTTGAAAAAATGAAGGCCGAGGAAGGCGTCAAGGTCAAGATTCATCAGAACGTCGTTCCCAACCGTGGCTATAACCAGTGGTTCCTGACCCAGCTGATCGGCCAGCGACCGGCTGATATCGTACGGCCAAGCGGACCCCAGGAACTCCTGAACCGTTACTTTACGCCGCTTTCCGCCTATGTGGACGAACCCAATCCCTTCAACGTGGGTACCCCGCTCGAAGGCATTCCCTGGAAGGATACTTTTCTGGGAGGCATGGAAGGCAACTTCAATACGACCTTTTCCGAGTATTACACCGTGCCCACGGCGGCCTTCACCACCCGCCTTTTTGGCAATCTGGACCTGATCGAAGAAGCCACAGGCAAGCGGAAGATGCCCGATACCCTTACCGAATGGCTGGAAATGTGCCAGCAGCTGATGGAATATGGCAAAAAGAATGAAATTGCCATCATGCCCGTTGCGGGACGACTGAGCGACGTGCTTTATCCGAAATACTTCAGTATGCTTAACGGTAACATCCTCGATGAAAACGACCCCTACTACAGCGGCGCCATGTCGGGTTTTGAGGGGTATGTTCTCGGCGATATTCCGGAAGGCAACGTGAATCGCAAACGGCTTTTTTCCCCGGCCGATGTTTATCAGCAACTGGCCCCCTATGTGGATAACAGCTACGACACCATGTCGCGCGACCAACTGACCTATCTTTTTTACGCGGGACGCGTGGGCGTGATTCCCAGCGGATCCTGGGACGCCTGGAGCATCGTTCAGAACTCCACCTTTGAAGTCGGCATCAGCCAGATTCCGATTATCGGACCGGAACATAAATATCATGACTGGTTCACCGGCCAGGTGTCGGAAGGCGGGTCGAATCCGGCGGGGACCTTTGCGATTGCCAAGGGAACGGCCCATCCCGAGCTCGCGCTTGAACTCCTGCACTTCATGACCTCGCACAAGTGGAACCAGGTCGCCATGCACGAACGCAAGTGGTTGCCCGCGGTCAAGTTTGCCGAGTTTCCCGGAATCCTCGAGTATCTCAAGTTTAACCTGGAAGGACGCCCCTCTATCAATCCCCCTTATTTCCGTCTGTGGGGTACCGACAAGACGCGTGACGAAGTGTTTAAGGTGATTGCGCGCATTCTGAAAGACAAGGTCGTCGATCAGGAAGCATCAGAGGTGATGATCGAAAGCGTTCGGGCCAATCAGGATATTTATATCTCGGAATCCACAGAACGCCTGACCCAACTGTGGCGTAACATGCAATCCAAGGAAGCCCATCGTTCCCACATTTCCATGGGGCTCCTGCGCAAGGAAATCAAGCCTCTCAAGCGGGAACTGCTTACCTTCAGCGACAACCTCGCCGCGGAATCTCTCAGCGGTACACTCAAGAGTTATCTCGTGGAAAAGCGTTTTTTGGAAGCCGTGAGTAATCCCAACTTCATGCGGACTCCCGAAGAAATCGATTCCGCAAAAGAAACTGCCGAAGCGGAATAAGTTAAACAGGATCAGAATGTAGAAACGGCGCATCGCTCTTCAGGCCATGCGCCGTTTTTTCGTATCATCCGTACCGCCGGTATCCTGACGGTAAAAATCCTCCGCAAATCCTGACTATTCCGCCGCCCGCTTACATTCTTCCACGGCAATCCGCGTCCAGTCCATGATGCGGTGCGGTTCGTTCCGGCAGGTTTGCGTATCCTTCATCACCAGTTCCACGTTGCAGCCCTTTGTCCGTTCCAGCATCCGGCGCAGATCCGCGCGGACCTTGTCGGTGTCCCACTTATCCACGGCAAAGACCGCCGGGTTCGGCTTGGCTGAAAAGATGAAGTCGCGTCCCATCTTTTCCGCACCCGCGGCCCAGTCGGCCTTGGGGCTCATGCTGATCCGTCGCAAGCGGGGAATCTGGCGCAATATATCCATCTTGAAATGAAGGGGCTCGCAGCAACCATAGCAGTTCAACCCGAAGCGGCTCTGCCATTGAATGTCATATTTCAGCGAAAATTCTTCATGCATCTCCGCCGATACTTCCGAAAAAATCTGCGCTGTCGCCTGGCCCCACATATCCATCGGACGCACATGCCCGTCGAAGTCGGGTTGGGGGAGTTCGTCGGTATAGCCGCATCCGCCGGAGCCGACGAAGTGAGAACGATTGCTGCACCAGAGCGCGTCCTGCGCCTCATACTGATCCAGCATACCCAGATAGCCCCGGGTCAACTTCTCCAGCACCGCATGCACCCAGTCGGGTTGCATCATCATGTCCATAAACAGATTCTCGATACCGCGCCACTCGATAAACATATCAATCGGCGCGAACCACGGCACAAAGTACCCGCGTTCTTCGATCGGCAGCAGGTCCCCAAAGGCATCCTCCAGCGCCTCGCGCTCGTCCGCTGTCGCCTCGCGGTCCACTTTGATCTGCGGCATCTCGATTTTGTCAATGTCCGATTCCTCCACAATAACCGGATCAAAATGGAGTGATCCCGTATCCATCCCCGAGCCGATGGTATGCCGCGACACGCCCCAGCCCGAGTTATGCGTCACCAGGCCCAGAAAGTACACCGGCTCAAAGGGTCGGTCGTCGCCCGTTGCATGCCAGTGAATCAACTCGCGCAGTTCCCGCTCATGCTTTCGCGCCAGATCACTTTCGGCTTCGTACTTGTCCGGCGCAAATACCTCATTCCACATACCCTCTTCCGTGTACATCATTACCAGCGGACGCTCCTGCTGCAGCGCATTGTGCTTGCGCCACATTTCGCGCTTTATGTCATTGTCCTCCGAAAAGGAAAACTCCGCCACCTCACCGGCCAAGCGCCGCAATATTTCCCTGTCATGATCCGAAAATTTCATCTCTGCCTGGTCCTTTCTCTATATCCCATACAAAATCCGTTCGAACTTAAGCGATTCCGCGATCAATGGCAAGAGGTTTAGGATAGAAATAATCCGCTATTGGGCAGGAACGATCCGCGCCTTGACAATTATTCCGAATCAAAGACCCGGACCCTCTCCCATTTGCTGGAATTTTCCTGGATGAAGTTCTGATGGATTTCGTGGTCCTGATAAATGTTGTGTGCATCGAGGCTATCGAAAAGAACATGCAGGGCAAAGTCGTAGTCTTTATCGATAACGGGACGGTCGTCCGTGGCGGCGGGGGTGCCGGTCCATATATGTTTGATGGTTTCGATCTTGCCGAGGCCCTTCAGGGCTTCGCGAAAATCCGCACGGTCGCCATCGCTCAGGCCGGGCTTCATGGTAAAATATACGCTGTGTACGAGCATCTTGAAAATCTCCTTTTCCATTATGATTAGTCAAACGCCTGCTTCCTGCCTGGGCTCAGTATTTCCGAAGCGCCTTATGAAAACAAGCGATAAAAACCTTGCTTTAGTTTTTGCATAAAAAACACCTGGGAACATTTGAGGTTCCCAGGCATTCGATTTGCTTGATACAGGAATGAAGCAATGACATTCAGCCAGACATTTCTTCGGCTTCCAATCCTTGCCGGGCTGCAAGTTCGGGGGCTTTTTCTTTTTCCTCACTCTTGATTGCCGCGCCGGGCCTTGCAAAAAGAAAAAACCGAAAGGCGCGCAAGAGTTTAACGCCGTCTTCGATGGCCATGTAAAGCGAGGGCACGATGAAGAGTGTGATAAAGGTGGCGAAGAGGATTCCATACCCCAGCGATAGCGCCATGGGAATCAGGAAGCGCGCCTGCCGCGATGTCTCAAAGATCATGGGCGCAAGGCCACCGAAGGTCGTGAGGGTCGTGAGCATGATGGGTCGGAAGCGCTGGATGCCTGCCGAGGTAATGGCGTCGTGGGGCGTGTAGCCCAGGTTGCGCCTGCGGCGGTTGGCAAAGTCGATCATGACGAGCGAGTCGTTCACCACCACGCCCGACAAAGCCACGATGCCGAAGAGGCTCAGGATGGACAGGGAATAGCCCATGATGAGGTGGCCGAGAATCGCGCCGACCACGCCAAAGGGAATACTGACCATGACGATCAGGGGCTGGGCATAGCTGCGAAAAGGGATGGCCAGCATGGCATAGATAACCAGCAGCGCCACCAAAAAGGATGTCTTGAGCGATCCCATACTTTCGCGCATGTCGGCCTGATGGCCTTCGAAACTGAAACTGAGACCGGGGTACTTGCGCATGAGGACCGGGAGCGAATTTTGCCCCAGGTCGGCCAGGATTTCGTTGGCGGCGCTCTGGGGTGTTACGTCCGCCTGCACCTGCACCACGCGGCGACCGTTGCGTCGGTCAATGGTGGTGTAGGATCGTCCGCGCTTGATTTCCGCGACTTCGCGCAGCGGCACCCAGGAACCGGCAGGCGTCTTGATCATGAAACTGCCGATGGTCTGTTCTGTCGAACGTTCGTATTCCGGCAGACGCACCATAACGCGAATTTCGTTGCGTCCGCGTTGCTGGCGAATGGCTTCGGCTCCGTAAAAGGCGCTACGCACCTGGCGCGCCACATCAAAGGCGGTAAGACCCAGGCTCTTGCCTTCCGGTTTCATAAGAAAGTCAAACTGCTCCTTGCCCAACTGATAGCCGTCGTCCACATCGGAAACGCGGGGATAGGTCTCCAGGTCCTCGGCCAGTTCCGTGGCCACATGTTCCAGGATGTCGATATTGCGATGGCTCAACTCCACCGTTACGGGACGTCCGCGTCCTCCGGGACCGCCGCTGTCGGATCGAAAGCGCATGTTATCGACGCCGGCGATTTCGCCCACGTTCTGGCGCCAGCGATTGGTGAACTCTTCCGTGCTCATTATATCTTTGCGGATTTTAGCATCGGCCAGGCTCACCCGCATACGTCCCACATGGCTGCCGCCGACGCCGATGTCTGAAGTGATCGACGTGACCAATTCGGGGCGTTCCGAATCATCGATCACCTTCTGCGCGCTTTCCAGCAGGCGCTGCATGATGACTTCCGTTTTTTCCACGGGTGAGCCATAAGGCAAGATCACGCTGGCCATGGCAAAGTCCGACTCTACCTTGGGAAAAAGTTCCATGCCCATGCGGCCGCTTATGGCATAAGTGAGAACCACCAACAAGATGAAGATAGACAGGCCGATCGTTACGTAGCGATGCTTAACCGAATACTCGAGGACAGGGCCGTATCCATTTTGCACCCATCGGCGAAAAGCATGGCTGAAAGCCTGCTGGCGATGATGAATCCAAAGCGAAATACCGTGGCGCTGCTTGGCTCCATGGTGTCCCAAATGCGCCGGAAGCACAAAGAGGCTTTCCACCAGTGAAATCAGGAAAACGGTGCAGACCACAATGGGAATCATCTTGAAAATTTTACCCATGGTGCCGGGGATGAAATAAATCGGCATGAAGGTCACGATGTTCGTGAGAATACTGAAGGTCACCGGCATGGCCACTTCGCGCGCGCCTCGAATGGCCGCCTGCAAAAAGGGCATGCCTTCCTGGTGATAGTGATAGACATTTTCACCCACCACAATGGCATCGTCCACCACAATTCCCAAGGCGATGATAAAGGCGAAGAGGGAGATCATATTGATCGTGATGCCTGTGCTGGGCAGGATCAGAAAAGCACCGAGGAAGGAAATGGGCAAGCCCATCATGACCCAAAAAGCCAGGCGCGATTCCAGAAAAATACCTAGCAGGATAAAGACCAGGCAGATACCGATACCGCCGTTTTTCAGCAGCAGCTGCACGCGCTGGCGATAGTAATCGGACCGGTCGCGCTCGATAGTGGTGGTAATGCCGGGGGGCAGGTCGGCGCGGACTTCATCGATCTGCTCATGCACCGCATCGGACACGGATATGGGCGTTTGGTCTCCCACGCGGTAAACCTCGAGGGTCACCGCGGGCTTGCCGTTGTAGAGGGTGTATTCGTCGGTGTCTTCAAAGCCGTCGGTGATGGTGGCAATCTGCCCGAGCAGGACCTGCGCGCCATCGGCGTTGGTAATGATGGGCAGCTTGGCAAATTGCTCGCCATAGTCGCGACGTTCTTTCACACGCACCAGGATTTCGCCGTTGTCCGTCTTGAGCGATCCACCCGCCACATCCACCGAGGCCCGGCTGATGCGCGCGGCCACTTCCTGGGGCGTCAGGTTATAGCGTCGCAGATTTTCCTGCGAAATTTCGATAGAGATTTCCAGGTCGGGAAGGCCCGATATTTCCACCTGCGTAATATCGGGATGTGAAAGCAATTGGTCGCGCGCCTGTTCAGCCAACTGGTGCAGAACGCTCCGGTTCGCGTCACCATAAAGCATGATGTTCAGCACTTCGCGCTTGCGGTCCGCCACTTTCACTTCCGGGTCTTCCGCGTCTTCGGGAAAGGACGTAATGCGATCCACTTCGCTCTTGATATCCTGGGCCATCTGCTGCGCATCCTCACCCAGGAGCAGGTCCACCGTCACCGTTCCGCCACCCTCGCGGGCCACGGAATTGATCTCATCGACGCCTTCCAGGCCGCGTACGGCTTCTTCCACCACAAGCAGCGTACCGCTTTCCACGTCCTCGGGACTGGCCCCGGGATAGGGGATGGATATAATCACCGAGTCGCGCTCGATGTCGGGAAACACTTCCTGCTTGATATTTCGAAGCGCCACAAAACCGCCTACCAGGCAGAGCAGCATCAAAAGATTCGACGCCACCGAATGCCCGGCCATCCAGGCGATAGGCCCTTTCTTTTCTTCCGGTTTCAGTTCCAACTCGCTCATTCTTCCGAACTCCTTTCGCCTTCAGCCGAAGGCTTGCCACCTTTGCCCTGGGGACCTCCGGGGCC
>CAYWYC010000133.1:8488-11979 GCA_964462565.1 uncultured Candidatus Sumerlaeota bacterium
GCCGAGAGGTCGCTGACGATCAGTTTTTCGCCTTCCTCCAGGCCCTCGCGTATAAAGACTTCGTCCACGCTGCCCCAGGCGATTTCAACAGGGCGGATGTCCAATTTCTTTTCGTCATTCATCAGCCAGACTTCCGAGCCGTTGTGCAGCTGCTCGCGGGACAAGCGAATGACGTTGGGGATTTCACGGCCGATGATTTCGACGCGCACATAGGACCCCAGCAGCAATGGATGGGGCGGCGTTTTCGATTCGCGCTTCAACTCCAGCGGATCATCCACGGCCACCAGCAGGCGCGCCATGCGGCCCTGTTCTTCCAGCTCACTCAGCAGCCGCACGACCAGTCCTTCGCGGGAAGCATCGCGATCCCAGGCCGTTTCATAATACACGCGAGCCGACGATCCTTCAGACCCATCAGCCTCGCGCGGATTGGGAAAGCGAATCCATTGCAGCTGGTCCATTGGTACGGCCACCTCGACCCAGTAGGTATCACTGCCTGCAAGGGTTGCCAGTGATGCTCCGGGGCTTAGCTGCGAGCCGATCTCTACATAGGTTTTTTGGACGGTGGCATTGAAGGGCGCAATGACGCTGGTTCGCGCAAGGTTGATTTCGGCCTGTTCCAACGCGGCCTTGGCGGAATCGACGGCAGCCTGGGCAATATCCAGTTGGGGCTTGCGCAGGAGCAGTTCCTTTTCTTCAGCACTCACATTGCGTCCCAGCAGTTCATACTCACGCTGCGCGATGGCCTGTTCACCCATTTCCACGCGCAGGTCGCTTTGGGCCTTATCCAGCGCGCTCTTTTGATTTTGCAGGGCCAGTTGATAATCGCGCGGGTCGATCTTCAAAATCTGCTCGCCCTTCTTAAAATAGCCACCCTCCTTGAAGGCGGGATGCACTTCGATAATATTGCCGCCCACCTGCGCCGATAATTGCACACTACGCGCCGGAACCACTGTGCCCAGCACACCAATCCGAGCCACTTCATCGGTACGGAGGATCGGCGAGACTTCGACCAGCGTCGAACGCGCCGGCGGCCGTCTCCGTTCAGCGGTGGGACGGTTTTTCAAAAAATAGACGGCGATGAAAATGCCTGCCGCCAAGAGCGCTGCGATTACGATGAGGCTCAGGACCTTGCCAATCCAAAACATGGCGGGAGATATTTCCCCGAATTCTTCGGGACTTTTGTTCATGCTGCTTTCTTGATTCATCTTGCTTGTGCCTTCCTTATATTCGGCTTTTATGTTCCAACCTTGCTTTATTCGGAAATCTCCTGTGCCACGGGCTCTTGCATGGGCCAGCTGCCGGCCAGCGCCCGGTACAGGTCGATACGATAGGTGATCAGCGTATTACGCCCGCGCAGGTAGTTCACCTGCAAGCGTTGCCAGGCCAGCAGGGCGGTCAGGTAGCGGTTGAAGTCCGCCGATCCGCCGATATAGTTATCCAGGATGCGATCAGAAGCGTCCTTGGAAAATTGCAGTTGTCGGCCCAGGCTTTCGAGATATTCCGCCTGGCGACGCTCCTGGGTCAGGGCGTCTTCCACTTCCTTGATGGCTTCCAGAGACGCCTGGCTGTATTCATTCAAGCGTTGCGAGACCACCGCCCTGGTGCGGGCCACTTCCGCCTTGCGTAATCCGGCGTCAAAGAGTGGAGCAACCAGATTCGCCGCGATGGAAGCGACCCAATTGTCAAAAAGGTCCTGATAGCGGTCGGACGAGGTGCTGGCGCTTGCCGTCAGGCTGATGCGCGGAAAGCGATTGGCAAAGGCCTCATGCACACGATGGTCCGCCGCAAGCACACGCAATTCCGCCGCGCGCAGGTCCGGGCGATGCCGGAGCCACTCCGCCGGGATTCCCGTATCGGGCATGGCCGGCGGATCGGGCAGCTTTTCCGGAACGGTGTATTCCAGTTCTCCCGGCGCAACACCCGCCAGAATCGCCAGCGTGTTTTCCAGCACTTCTATCGTGCTCATCACCAGGATTCGGTCGCCGCGTACGCCTTCCGTCACCTGCTCCTGTTGCAGCACATCGGATGCGTCGGCTTTGCCACGCCGGAATTTCAGGTCGATCAGGTTCAGCTGTTTTTTGTTTGTTTTATACTGCTCATCCAGAATGGCGAGTTCGACTTTTTTCTCGATAAGCAGGAACCAGGTCTCCGCGATGCGGGCCGTCAGGGAAATCGCGGCGGCATCCAGGTCTTCGCGCGTGGCCTGCACGTCCAGTCCCGCGGCACTTTGCGCTGCCCGCAGGCGTCCCCACAGGTCCACTTCGTAAGAGGCGGCCAGGCCCAACGAAAAATGATTGCTGTAATCGACGCGCGGGTTTTTTGAGGGACTGGGATTATGATCGGGATCGGTTACCGTGCGTGAACGGCCGGCGCTGCCTGTGCCATCGAGACTGGGCAAGAGGGCTGCGCCAGCCTTGATCGCCGTCTGCCGGGCTTGTTCCAGACGGTCCCAGGCAGCGCGCAGGCTGAAGTTTTCGGCCAGGGCCTGCTCCATAATAGCGTTCAGTCCTGCATCGTTAAAGGCCATCCACCATTTTTCCTCCAGTGGCGTATCGCCGCTGTCGGAGAAGGCTTGCGGTATGGTGGGGAGGGGCTTCACGGATTGCGGCGATTGTGAGCAAGCCAAAGCCAGTATCAGCACCAGCATCAAAATCAGAAAATGGGCTTGCTTGCGTATGCTATTCAAAAAAGGCATCAAACAGATTCCTCCATGGCTGGAATGGTTTCCGAATGGTTCTGGCTGAGATTGCGCAATCCGGCCAGGCTGAAACGCCAGATATGGTCGGCAAGGACCGTGGGATCGCTGCTCAAATTTGGATGCGTCCGCACCAGAGGCTCGACATTGCGCCGCCGAAGGCTCATAATCATCGGATTCAGGCACTGGCTGCGGATACTCATCTCGCAAAGCGTCAGTTCCGCATCGGATATATCATAGCCCACAATGTCGCGAACGATAGACGACAACATAGCGCGCAGGGGCTCCAGGCATTGTATTTTCATCTTCGCAAGATGCCCCGTGGGGCTTCCCATTTCCTTGTGGATTATCTCAAACTCATGACACTCGGGATCGAAAATGCGGTCAAGCAGGGCGCGAATGTGACCATAAAGTCGTTTTTCAGCGGGAGCATCTGAAGGAACCCCTCGGTGAGGGGGATGCTTCTCCAGAGAATCGTGGAAGGCTCGCTGCCAACTTTCCAAATAAAGCGTTTCCTTGTCGCCAAAATGGTAATTCACGGAGGCCACATTTGTCCCCGCGCGCTCGCAAATCTCCGCGATCGTCGCGATGTAAAAGCCCTTTTCCGCAAAGGCATGAATCGCTGCTTCGATGATTTGCTCCCTGGTTTGTATGCTGTCTTTCCGTTTTCCCATTTCTGCCTCCCACGAGTATATTTGATTATTATCAAATGAGCATTTGAAATTGTCAATTAAAATGTCTAATAATCCTTAATCCTTCAAGCAGCAGAGCCAAAAACCGTAATATCCGCAAAATC
>CAYWYC010000134.1:0-11978 GCA_964462565.1 uncultured Candidatus Sumerlaeota bacterium
TACGGAAAGATTTTGCCGGCAGGATGCCGGCGGTACGTGGACTAGTCGATGTCGTAGTGGCGCATACGGATACGGATGATTTCGATGAGCATCTGGGTGCTGGCGCGGAGGAAATTGACGCGGGTGTCGGCGGAGTTGATCCATCGGACGGGGACTTCGCGGATGTGGAATCCGATCTGGCGCGCGACATAAAGCTGCTCTACGTCAAAAGCCCAGCCGTCTATCTGCTGGTATCGGGCGATTTTATGGGCCACGGGCAGGCGATAGGCTTTGAAGCCGCATTGGGTGTCCAGATAGGGAAGGCCGGAAATGAGACGGACCATGGTGTTGAAGATGCGCCCGCTCATCTCGCGCCACCATGCCTGGCGCTGGTCCAGCTGGGACTGGGGAAGCGCGCGCGATGCAATCACCATGTCGGCCCCCTGGTTGAATTCCCATTCAAATTTTTCGATTTCTTCAATCGGAGTGGAAAGATCGCTGTCGGTGAAAAGGACAAAGTCTTTGGTGCTGGCGTAGAGGCCGGATCGCACGCTGTAGCCCTTGCCCACGTTGGTGGGATTTTTCAGGAGTTGGACATCGGGAAAATCCTTTTCGATCAGTTCAATGGTGCCGTCCGTGGACCCGTCATCCACCACGATCAACTCATATTCGGTTTCGCGTTTGGTCATATATTCATGGATGCGCCGCAGGGTGGGGCCAAGGCGTTTTTCTTCATTATAAGCGGGTACCACGATGCTCCAGCGAAAATCATCGTCCTGGGCATTTTGCTCGTCGGCAATTTCGGCGTCTTGCGGTTTATCGACCATTGTGGACGTTGCTTTCTTCCGGCTTCTGAAGGAAAAGCCCCTTGGGTTTGTGTGATCATGCTTCATGAAAAGGTAAGCTGTCAAGCTTGCTTTGACCGCAAACAGGCTTTATAATGGGATTGTAATATCTTGGGCCTTGTTTTGTGGCCCGAAGCTTCATATCGAAAGGATTTGGCGAAAAAGAATGGCCGTTTTAAAAATATATACCTATGGCGCGCCCTGTCTGGATCGGGAGTCTGAACCAATAGAAAAAATCGATGAAGAAGTCCATAAGCTGATCGACGACATGGCCGAAACCATGTACGAAAGTGAAGGCATCGGGCTTGCCGCTCCTCAGGTTGGCGTGAACAAGCGGCTTTTCGTGATGGATACGGATTGGGCCGAACGGGAAAACGGCGAGCGTGTCGGAAAGAAGAATCCGCAGGCCTATATCAATCCCGAGATTACCTGGGAGTCGGAAGTGGATGACGCCATGTCCGAAGGATGCTTGAGCCTGCCGGGGATCGAGGGCGAAGTCTTTCGACCGATAGAGGTCAAAATGCGCTGGCTCGATCGAGAGGGCAGGGAACATGAGGAAAAACTGGACGAGATGATGGCGCGTTGTGTGCAGCATGAGCGCGATCATCTGGACGGGATTCTTTTCATCAAGCGCATGCCTTTTGTCAAGCGCAGCCTGCTTGCCGGGAAATTGCGCCAGTTGAAGAAACGACAGGGCGCTGAAGAACCGGCGAAAGCCTGAAAGCCACAGAAACACAAGTCGAGATCGCTCTTTTTCTGATTTTTTTGGAAAAGGGTTCTTGCATTATATTGCCACATTTTTATATAAATATATCTTGAGCATGCGCCCCGCTTATGGTAGGGTCTTGGCAAAGTGGGCGTCCGCCCGCTTTTTATTTTGCCCGCAAGCCTGTTTCCCGGTGACTGCATCATGAGACCCAGGATGGATTTTGCGGACTCGCACTGATGTGGTGTCCCTGTTGGTGGGGGATGTCATGTTGGGTCTGCGGGCGATCATGAGAGGTATGGCGAAGGGCGGAATTTGCCCGGCTTTTTGCCGAAATAATATTTGTGAAGGAACAGAAAAATGGATTTTGCCAATCTGAAGGCCTATGTCAATGCTGTCGCCAAAGAAAAAGACCTGGAAGTGGACATTATCAAGGAAGCCATTGAATACGCGCTGGTTTCCGCATCCAAGAAGAATCTGTCGCTCTTTACGGACGCCCGGGCAAGCCTGGATATGGAAACGGGCGAACTCAGCCTGATCGTGAAGAAGATGGTAGTGGACGAGGTGGAAAACGATCGAGTGGAAATCACGAGGCGTGAGGCCCGTAAGGTGCTCAAGGATAAAAGCATCGAGGTGGGCGATGAAGTGGAAGTGCCCATTGATCCGTCCGCTTTTGGACGCATTGCGGCCCAGTCGGCCCGGCAGATTGTGATGCAGCGCATTCGCGATGCCGAGCGCCAGAAGACGCAAGCCGAATATTCCACCCGCATCGGTGAAGTCACCACGGGGACCGTGCAGCGTTTTGAGCGGCGCGATGTGATCCTGAACCTGGGACGCACCGAAGGCATCATGCCGATATACGAGCAACCCATGGGCTCGCACTTCAAACATGGCGACCGCCTCAAGGTGCTTATTGTGGACGTCAAGGACACCTCGAAGGGCCCGATGATTGTTTTGTCGCGGAAAAGCCCGAACCTGGTGGTCAAACTTTTTGAGCAGGAAGTGCCCGAAATCGCCGACCGCACCGTGAAAATTATTGGTGTGGCCCGTGAGGCCGGCGTCCGGACCAAGATTGCCGTTACGAGCAGCAGCTCCGATATCGATCCGGTGGGCGCCTGCGTGGGCATGAAGGGCTCCCGTGTACAGATGGTCGTGCGCGAGTTGGATAATGAAAAAATCGACATCGTGCCTTACAGCATCGATGCCAAGTCCTTCATCGGTTCGGCCCTGAATCCGGCCAAGATTATGTCGATTCATCTGAATGAGAAAGAAAAACGGGCGGAAGTGATCGTGGCCCAGGGCAACCTGGCCATCGCGATCGGCCGCAAGGGACAGAATTCCAAGTTGGCGGCCAAACTGACCGGCTGGCGTCTGGATATCCGCTCGGAAGAGGAAGAAGGCCTGAGCTACGACGAAATCCAGGTCCGTTATCTGGAAGACTTCCTGATGCAGATCCCCGGCCTGAGTGCTTTGGGTCGAGATGCCTTGTTGCGTTCTAATTTCAATAACGTTGCCAAGATTGCCAATACGGATCCTGATGTTCTCTTGCACTTCACAAATAATGACGCGGAACTGGCCGAAACTCTGGTTCAAGGGGCGAAGGAATATGTGGAAGCGCTGGAAGAAATCCAGACCGAACGGAAGCGTCGTGGATTGGCTCCCGGTTTCTTCATTCCCTCTGAGTTTGAAGAATCGATGGGCATGAAAATGCCTGAAGGCCTTGAAAGCGATGAGGACGAGGACGAATCCGAAGGTGAGGAGTCTTCCGAAGGTGAAGAGTCTGAAGGTGAAGAATCAGGCGCGGAAGAATCGGAGAATAGCAGCGAAACTGTTGAGGCGGAAGTTGCTCCATCCGAAGAATCGGAGGCCGAAACGCAGGAAGAAGTTTCGGAAGAGAAAAACTGAGTTTTCCGGGTGGTCTCCCTTTCGGGACTTTTTCAAGGGGCTTTATTTGCAGGGAAATATGAATCGGCCCTTGACTTTGACTGTCCCTTGGCGCTTAAATGTAAAGCTTGTGGGGCCACGACGAAAGAATAAAACGCGAATCATGCCAATGGCCGCCATCGACGAATAACATTAAGAGGATCCTGTATGCGGGTTTACGAGTTAGCCAAACAAATCAATATGTCCAACAAGGAATTGCTTGAACGCTTTCGCTCTCTGGGCTTCGAGGTAAAAAGCCATTCCTCGTCGGTGGATGACGGCGCTATTCGCGCTCTTTATGATTCTCTTGACGAAGATAAAGGCTCCAGCCAGGACAAAGGCGGCGCTGCCAAGAAGCCCGCAGCCAAGGCCAAGTCTGAATCGGCCGAAAGCAAGCCGGAAAAGGCCCCGGAAAAAAAGCCGAAGATGGATGCCCGTGCCATTGCCCTGCAGAAAATTCAGGAAGCAAAACTGAAGCGGCAGCGCGCGCATCGTGAGGCTTTGGAAGCGGAGAAGCAGAAGCCGGCAGCACCGGAAGAGCCTGCCACTGAAGCAAGTTCCGAAGATCTGAAGCCTCAGGAAATCGACTTGAGCGGCGCCCCCCATGTGAAAACAGGGGAGAAGCCCGTAGCGGAACAAAGCCCGAAGCCCAAGCCTGAAGCCGCGCCTGCGCAGCCGAAGGTGGAAGCGAAAAAGCCGGCCCAAGCGCCTCAGCCCGCCAAACCCCCGCAAGCACCCCGCCAAGAGCGCAAGCCCGAACCGAAGCCCCAGCAGCAGCGCAGAAACAAGCCTATTCCCGATCTGCGAAATCGGACGGTGGAACTTGAGCAGTTGCCTTCCTTGCCCAAGCGGACCCCGCCGCGTCATGAACGCCAGCAGCGCGACAAAGACAAACCTCTGGACCTGACGGTACCGCCCAGCATCGAAGTCATGAAGATGAAGCCTTCCCGCAAGCCGACCAAAAGGCAGAAGGAAGAGGATGAGCGCAACCGCAAAAAGGGACTCAAGACGAGCAAGCAGCAAGGCGAGAAGAAAATCAGGCCCGGTCGTTTTCTGAACATTGACTCCATCGAAGAAACCGTAGGAGCCAAGGAAGGCAAGCGTGCCGTTCGTCCCCGCAGTAAGGTTCTTTCCGGTGTCAAAGAGCAAAAGGAAGAAGCCGTCGCCCCCAAGCCCCAGATGCCCAAAGCGATCAAGATTTACGGCGATATTACGCTGGGGGAACTTGCTGAAAAACTGAATATCCAGGCCACCGACCTCATAGCGAAGGCTATGGAACTGGGAGAAATGCTCAACATCAACAAACTTGTCTCTACCGACCTGATCGAACTGCTTGCCAGCGAATTCGAGGTCGAGATCGAAGTCGTTCCCGAAAATGATGAGACGGATGTGGAGAAATATCTCGTGACCGACGAAAAAGAAGAGGAACTCAAATCACGTCCGCCGGTGGTTACCATTATGGGCCACGTGGACCATGGTAAGACCACGCTTCTGGACACGATTCGCAAGACGAATGTGGCTGAAGGTGAGTTTGGCGGTATTACCCAGCACATCGGCGCTTATCATGTTGAGACGGATCGTGGCGAAATCGTTTTTCTCGATACCCCCGGCCATGAGGCCTTCACTGCCATGCGTGCCCGCGGCGCAAGCGTTACGGACATTGTGATTCTGATCGTGGCTGCCGACGATAGCCTCATGCCGCAGACCATCGAAGCCATCAACCATTCCCGCGCCGCCAAGGTTCCCATCATTGTTGCCATTAACAAGGTTGACCTGCCGGCCGCAAACGTCCAGAAGGTCCGCAACGACCTGATGCAGCATAGCCTGATTTCCGAAGATCTCGGTGGCGACACCATTATATGTGAAGTATCGGCAAAGCGCGGAGACGGTATTGACCACCTGCTTGAAATGGTGCTGCTCCAGGCGGAAGTTATGGAACTGAAAGCCAATCCCAAGGGCCTGGCCCAGGGCATCGTCATCGAATCCGAGATCGATCCCCAGCGCGGAACCAGCGCCACCATCCTTATCAAGCGGGGCACGTTGAAACAGGGCGCGCCTTTTGTTTGCGGCGACGTCAGCGGACGTGTAAGGCTTATGCGGGACGATCTGAACAAAGAGGTGGAAGAAGCGACTCCTTCTCATCCGGTTGAGATTCTGGGCTTGGACGGTTGCCCCCAGGTGGGTGAGATGTTCATCGAACTCGAAAGCGAACGGGAGGCGAGACAGATTGCTTCCGTGCGTGAGGGCCGTCGCCGTCGCCAGACGCAAAACGCCGCCATGAAGCCCCATGTGACCATGGAAGGCCTTGCCGAGTATCTGGACCAGGAAGGCGTCTCCAAGGAACTCAATATCATTCTCAAAGCTGACGTGCAAGGCTCGGTGGAAGCCGTTACCCAATCCATGCTCCGTCTCAGCACCGAAAAGGTCACGATCAACGTTATTCACAGTGGTGTCGGAGCGGTCACTGAATCAGACGTCCAGTTGGCCATGGCATCCGACGCGATTGTTATCGGCTTCAATGTCCGGCCCGATTCTTCGGCAACGGAACTGGCCAATTCCGAAGGCATCGACATCAAGACCTATCGCGTCATCTATCAACTGCTCGAAGAACTTCAGGCGGCCATGGTCGGCATGCTCGACAAGAAATACAAGGAAGTGGCAAAGGGCAAGGCCGAAATCCGGCAGGTATTCCGCGTGTCCCGCCTGGGCAATATCGCCGGTTGCTATGTCACCGAAGGCACTGTATCGCGGAGCGACAAGATTCGCCTGGTCCGCGATGGCGTGGTGGTTCATGAAGGCTCGATCCAGACATTGCGCCGCGTCAAGGATGACGTCAGTTCCGTCCAGGCCGGTTATGAATGCGGCCTGACCCTCCGAGACTATCAGGACATCAAGGAAGGCGACGTCGTCGAAACCTATGTCCACGAAGAAGTGGCCCAGACGCTGTAGGTTCATGTAGGCAGCACGCTGAAGCGCGCTAAGTATTCTGTTAAGGCAATCTCCGGCTGAAATCGGGGGCAAACAAGAGCCTGCTGAAGCAGACTGATGACTGGTTTGGATTTTGATGGGGAGCAGTAATTTCCGGTTAGAACTATCCCCGAAGTCCTTTTGTTTTGACGAAACGAATATTTAGCATTTTTTGTGATTCTTCAGAGTCGGCCATGCAAAAAGGTTAGTTGAAAAACCTTCAAGAACGGCTCTATCGCCAGATCGCGCTGATGCCCGCGGAATATGCCAAAGCGCCAAGGGCGCGCTCAATAATAGCCAGGGGTTTTAACCCCTGGAAGGCCAAGATAAAAAGAAGAGGGCTGAAGGCCCGATCCAAATTCGGGAGATCAGAAAGACCTTTGAAACCAGTATCAAATCTGAAGTGGCTGTAGACATATCAATTTCCCGTTGCCGATGGCGGGAATTCCTCACCAGCCTATACGCTGACCGTTCCAGCCCAAACGAACCGCCCGACAAAGATGTCGAGCATACCTTGAACGGAAATATTATGCAGGAAGTCCCCAGAACCCTCATTGGAATTATGCATGTCGAATTACGTCTGCCCACCTGTAATTCTCTGAAGGAGAAGCGCAGCATTATCCGCTCATGCATGAATTATATTCGCCGCCAGTGGAATATTGCCATCATCGAAGCGGCGCATCAGAACGCGCATCGCAGCGCCATTCTGGCCCTGACCACGATCAGCACGGAAAGGGACATCGTCCAGAACACACTCCGCAAGGCGGAGGACTATCTCAACACCCTAAACGGCGCGGAAGTAGTCGATATCATGAGCGAGATTGTATAAGAAGCCCTCGTAAAGGAAATATTTTGCCTGGATTTTCGGGCTGGCATAAAATCTTCGAAAATAAGCTTTGGCAAATATAAAAGTTGGTGCATATAATATGGTTTGAAAACATATCTTGCCCCAACGCACGGCTCCCAAGGATTACCATCATGTTGCACTCCAGAATCAAACGCGTTGAAGAACTCTATCAACAGGAACTGGCCAAAATTCTGGCCTACGAAATCAGAGACCCCCGCGTCCAGATGGCGACGGCCACCCGCGTATCCGTTTCCAAGGATCTGCGCGACGCCACCGTTTATGTCAGCCTCCTGGGCCAGGAACAGGAAGAGGCCGAAGAAGCCATTGAAGCATTGAACGCCGCAAGCGGTTATATCAAGCACCTCCTTTCGGAGCGCATCGTCCTTAAGCGGCTTCCCCATCCGCGGTTCAAGTTCGACAACTCGGTTGAAAAGGCTTTTGAAATTTACAAGGTCATGGACAAGATCGAACCCGTCGATTCCCAGGCTTCCAATGAACATACACCTCCGGGAGAAAACGAATCGGAATCCTGATCCGATAGACGCGATCCCTCGCGGTCTGTCGCGGACTGCGCAAATCCATATCCCTCCCGCCTGCGCAATCCGATTCCATGCCGGTAAGCCTATGCCGGCAGACGGGACTGAAGAGATTCTCTTCAAAAGCGGTGTACCCATGTTAAAGACAAGCGATTCTGAATCGAATGAAAAAGAAGTTAAAGATGAAATAAAGCAGGACCAAAACAAGAAGACGGAAGAAGAAGAAGCGGAGGCCGAAGAACCTTCCTTATCCAACCGATTTCGACGCAGCCCCTGGACCGAACCGACCAAGGATCCCGTTGCCTTCAAAAAATTGCTGCGCACCTTTTTGCCCGATGTCATGGTATATCGATCCACCCTGGCCCGAACAGCGGTGGCCTTTTTTATGGCGGCCCTTATCCGTTCGCTCTTCCCGATGGCCACAAAGTTCGTGATCGACTACCTGATCCCCTCGGCAAACTTCACCCTCCTCTGGGTCACGGCCCTTTCGGTCGTCGTGCTCTACCTGCTGCTCAGCGTAATCATCGTCATGGCCCATAACCTCCTGATTTACGCCAGCACGCATATTGTTTTTCGCGTCAGGCGCAAGTTATTCCAGCACCTCCAGCTGCTCCACCTGGCTTTTTACGAACGCGAGCAGTCCGGTAAACTCGTCGCCAAACTCATCAACGACGTATCCGCCATCCAGATGCTGATCCAGTCGGCTCTGCCCGTGCTCACGGTCAGCTGCTTCACCATCATCGTCACCTTCCTGCTTATGTCCACGCTCAGCGTCAAACTCACCTTGCTGGCCATGGTCATTATCCCGGTCTATTTCCTCATCAGCCGCGCCTTCCGATCCAGGCTCTATCGCCGGTCCATGGAAGTCCGCGAGCGCAACTCTGTCGTCGCCGGTAACCTGAATGAAGTCATCTCGGGCATCAAGGTGGTAAAATCCTTTGGCATGGAAGATCAGGAACAGCGCCGCTTTGTTCGCATGATCCGCGAAAACCTGGACTACGAAATCGACCTTGGCACGACCAACGCCATGCGCGGCAGCAGTCTTGAATTCATCACTGGTGTGGCCCTCGCCGGAACCATGCTTATCGGTGGAACCGCCGCCATGAACGACACCATGCCCATCGGTAGTTACGTTGCCTTTCTGGCTTATCTGCGCATGTTGTATCAACCCGTTTTGCAAATCGCCAACCTTACCATCCAGATCGTCCAGGCGCGCACGGGTCTGGAGCGCGTTTACAATATCCTTAATATCAAACCGGAAGTCGTGGACCGGCCCCATGCACGGGAACTGCATAAGATCGAAGGCGTTATCGAGTTCGAAAATGTTGGTTTCCACTACAGCGAATCAGAAAAGGTCCTGCACGATATCGATCTCGTGGCCCGGCCCGGAGAAATCGTCGCACTCGTCGGCCCCAGCGGCTCTGGTAAATCGACCATAGTCAATCTGCTGACCCGCTTTTATGACGTGACCGAAGGCCGCATCCTCCTCGACGGCATTGACCTGCGGAATATCTCCATGAAGAGCTATCGGAATCATTACGGTATCGTCCTGCAGGATCCCTTCCTCTTTTCAGGGACGATCTTTGACAATATCTGTTATTCGCGAGGCACCGCCACCTATGAGGAGGTGGAAGAAGCCGCGCGGCAGGCCAATGCCCTCGAGTTTATCAATGAACTCCCGGACGGCTTTGAAACCCAGGTAGGGGAGCGCGGGGCATTGCTTTCGGGCGGGCAGCGCCAGCGCATTTCCATTGCCCGCGCCTTGCTCAAGGACCCCGACATCCTCATCCTGGACGAGGCCACCAGCGCCCTCGATGCCGAAAGTGAGGCAAAGGTCCAGGAAGCCCTGGATCGTCTGATGAAGGGCCGCACCGTTTTTGTAATCGCCCATCGCCTTTCCACCATCAAGAACGCCAACAAGATCGTTGTCCTTAACCAGGGGCGCATTGAGTCCATTGGTACCCATGCCGAACTGATCAGCAGCGGCGGGATCTACGCCAAACTCTACGCCCAGAGTTTCCAGGGGCTTTCGCCCGAGGCGCTGGCCGAGGCCCCGGCCATCCTGGCCGCCGCCAAGAACGAAGAAGAAGATGAAATTCGCCAAAGGGACTCTGATAGAGAGGAGGACTGAGCATGCCTGCATTGCCCGATAACCAACGAACAAATGATTCCTCCACTAGCCATAGCGGACGCATCAGCCTGAATCCCGACACAGCGACCAACCGCGCGCCTGTGCCCTTTGAAAAGAAAATCCACAAGGTACGCATTGCCTTGGCCCTTGCCATTTTGCTTGCTATTTCCATTGTCGTGGGCCTTTGTATGGCCCCCATCGAAGACTATTACACCGCCGAAGGTCGGGTGCTTCCTGGAAGTCACCGCAAACTCTTCGCCGAACACAAGGGCAAGGTCAGCGAGACTCTGGTGCGAGAAGGGGAAGCAGTCAAGGTCGGCCAGGTTCTGATGCATTTTGAATTGCGCGATATGAAACTCGAAATCGAAGACCTGGAAGCCCAACTGGAAAAACTCAAGGCCGACCTCGCTTATCAGGAAATCAGCCAGAAAGCCCTGGAACGGTTGCCCTTGCCCAAGGAGTTCTGGGAAATCCAGCAGCAGGCCGACAAAAGCGCCGCATCCGTCAACTTCTACAAGACCAAACTCCAGCGCCTCGAAAAAGTTTCCAAGGCAGGCGCGACCAGCCAGCAGGAAATGGACATGGCAAAACTCGAACTCCGCCAGGCACAGATCGAACATGAACGCTGGGAGCAGCGCCTCGAACTCGTACAGGAAGGCTACGGAGAAACCCTCCTCGCGAAGGCACAGGCCGAAGTGGACCGCATCAAGGTACAGATCGCAAATCTCGAAAAGCGTCTCGAACGTCTGCGCGCCGATCGCGAAAAGTTTTCCGTGCTCAAGGCCCCGGAAGACGGAACCATCCTGACGCTTTTTCATGATGATCCGGGAGAAATTGTCGAAGCGGGATCTTTGCTGGTTTATATGGAAACGGGTGAAGGGCGTATCGTGGAAATTGCCGGTGGCCAGTTGAATTTTCACAAGGTTCGCGTCGGCCAGCCCGTGCGATTCAAGTCAAGCCTTTATGATGCCATGCAGTTAGGCTACGCCGAAGGTTATGTCACGAGGATCGAACGTGTCCGCGAGCATCTGCAAAACGAAGAACCCGGAGGCGATACCGGCTTTTACCCGATATACGCCACGATTACGAAGAGCCCTGTGGAAATGACGCTCGATTCCACGGTCAAGGCGCAGATTGTTCTGCGGAAGGATCGCATGATCAAGGTGCTTTTTGATCGGAACTAGAAGGGTCTCTCAGGCTGATGCAAACTGGTCCAGCATAGGCGGTAGCTCGTTAAGATTCGAGATCATGCCGTGGTGTTTGGCGGGCGGATCGAAGTGGTCGCAACGCATCCAGATGCCCCGGAGCCCCGCTCCGATTGCGCCTTCCACATCGTATTCAGGATGATCGCCGACGCACACGCTTTCCTCGGGACTGACGTTCAAGGCTTCCAGACACTTATGAAAAATGCGCGCGTCCGGCTTTTCCACACCCGCCGCTTCCGAGGTCAGCACGGTGGCAAAGTAAGGACGAATGCCGGAATGATCCACCTTACGGTTCTGACCAGCGATGCGGCCGTTCGTGATAATCCCAAGTTTATATTTTCCCGCCAGTTTTTCCAGCACTGGCACAGTCTCCGCGAAAAGAACGGGCTGCGCGCCGTAATTGTCGAGATAATCCTGAAAAAGGGTCTGGGGATTGGCGTCCTCAATACCAAGTTCGGCAAGGGCGTTCCGGTAGGCTTCCCACTTCTTGGCGTAACCGTTTTTCTGGTGAAAGAGTACTTTTTCGGCATAGGAATCCGCCGCCGCATGACGCAGTTGGCCGTTGAACCGCGCATGCTGATCGCGCAGAAAACGCTGCATCGTCTCCTTGCGGTCCAACAAGGTTTCATCCAGATCAAAAATAACCGCCTTAATCATATCTCCCATTCCTGCCATACAGATTGATCGCACCGAAAAGCATAATGCTCAACCAGCACTTTCAGCAAAATCCATTATATTTTACAGAAAAGGCACGCCCGATGCATCCGATTTTTGTTTGAATTCCGATAGAATCCAAACTTACCGACGGCATCCGTTCTATTTTTTTGCTTTTGAGAGGA